>DATJIA010000318.1:0-11621 GCA_035493675.1 Kofleriaceae bacterium
AGTTCGCGGTCTTGCCGAAGGATCTCACCGTCGAGGAAGGCGACCTGACGCCGAGCCTGAAGGTGAAGCGGAAGGCCGTCGAAAAGAAATACGCGAAGGTCCTCGACTCATTGTACGAAGGCACGGTCGCCGACCTATGAAGCATCTGTTCTTGATCGCGGCCTTCGCCGCTTGTTCGTCTTCACACAAGGAAGCGCCGGCTCCCGCGCCGACGCCGACTCCGTCTTCCGTTCGCCCTGAGCGAAGCGCCGAAGGCGCGGAGTCGAAGGGCGCCCCGGTCGACGCATCCGCGGTCGCCGTCGCGACCCCCGACAACACCGCGCCCGCCGCGCCCACGCCTCCCGCCAAGCCCGAAGGCGCCGACTTCACCGCCGAAGCCAAGCTCCTCTATCGCGTCGCCGCCTGCGGCAACGACGATCCGCTGCCTGCCACGATCGACGCCAAGGTCGTCGATCGCCACTGCAAGTGGGTGCGCGAGCGCGAGGAGAAGTTCCGGAAGCAGTACTTCGAGGGCGGCCGCGAGTTCTTCGACAAGATCGTCCCGCCCGACGCGCCGAAGGTCGTCGTCTATCCGTTCGGCGGCGGCGATCTCATCTCGGCGTTGGTCGCGTTCCCCGACGCGACCGAGATCACGACGATCTCGCTCGAGCTCGCCGGCGATCCGCGCCGCATCGACACGATCGACAAGCACCACCTCGAGGACTCGCTCGGCGCGCTGCGCGTGCAGATCGGCGGCATGCTCTCGGTCGGCTCGAACACGAGCGAGAACCTGTCCGCCTCGCAGAAGAACGATCTGCCCGGCCAGGTCTCGTCGTTCCTCATGGGCCTCGCCGCCGGCGGCTACGAGCCGGTCGGCATGCGCTTCTTCACGATCCAGCCCGACGGCACGCTGCACTACCTCGAGCAGAACGAGATCGACACGATCGAGACCGACGCCAAGGCGCGCGCGAAGAAGCGCAAGGGCGACTGGGAGTCGCCGAACTTCAGCGAGGCGTTCGCGAACGTCGAGATCCGCTACCACAAGATCGGCGAGGATCAGATCCGCGTGCACCGCCACATCGGCTGGAACCTCGGCGACAAGTACCTCGCCGATCACGGCGAGCTGATCACGCACCTCGCGGCCAAGGGCAAGGTCACGATGCTCGTCAAGGGCGCGAGCTACCTGCTCTGGCGCGGCGACTTCTCGACGATCCGCGACTACATGCTCGCGAACCTCGCGTGGATGCTGTCCGACTCGACGGGCATCCCGCCGTACTACGCGAAGAAGGGCCACATGGTGCAAGAGACGTACGGCCGCTACGACGGCGCGTTCCTCGAGGGCACCGAAGAGCACAACACGAAGCACTCGGACGACTTCCGCGCGCTCTGGCGCTCGCAGCCGTATCGCAAGCTGCCGTTCCGCTTCGGCTACGTCGACATGAACAAGCAAGCGCACCTGGTCGTCACCAAGCCCGCGCCGTGATCGCGCGCGCGCTCGCGATCGCCGTCGCGAGCGCGGCGTGCAAGGCCGACGAGAAGTCCGCGCCATCGCCCGCGCCTGCGCCGAAACCGATCGACGCGCGGCCCACGCCGCCCGGTCCGTTCGCGAGCTGGGACGTGCCGGCGCGCTTCGCGATGCTGCAAGGCGCGTGGGTGCAGAGCGTCGGCGGTCCGCGCGTGCCGATCGCGATCGATCGCGATCACGTGAAGCTCACCGACGTCACGACCGTGACCTACGACATCGTCGCGATCGCGCCGTGCGAGCTCGTGCTGCGCTACAAGGGCGCGATCGATCACAACCTCCCGGCGATGCCGTTCGCGCTGCGCACGGGCAAGCTCGTGCTCGCCAACGGGCCGCTCGGACAGGTGCGCGGCAAGGAGTCGATCGTCTGCACCTACGACGGCGTGATCACGCGCGACGCCGCCGGCGCGTGCACGAAGTGGACGTTCGACACGGCCTGGACCTCCGCGCCGGCGCGCTGCCGCGACGATCTGCTCGCGACCGACGACGTCCTCCACGACGACCTCGACTACCCGAACCTCGCGATCCCCGCGCGCGACTTCGACGCGGCGACCGCGCTGGTCGCCGACGCGTCGTCGTACGAAGACGCGCGCCGCGTCGCGCGCGCGCTCGGCGGCAAGGTCGGCGACACGTCGACGATCCCCGGCCTCGTCGTCACCGTCGCCGCCTCGCCCGCGCGGTGGAAGGGCAAGCGCGTCACCGTTTCGGCGACCTACTACGGCGCCGACTACCTCGAGAGCGGCGGCATGTGGACGCACTTGATCCCCGCGCCCGATCAGCACGTGCCGATGATCGCGTGCGAGCCGCTCGAGCCCCGCGGCGTCGCGCCCTACGATCCCGTGATCGTCACCGGCACGATCGAGGACGAAGGATCGCTCACCGACTGCGAGATCACGGCGCGAACCACCAGGTGAGCTTGATCGCGACCAGGTGCTCGCCGGGGACGCTGAACGGGCGGCCGAGCGAGTGGAAGCTCGGATCGGCGAAGGCGTCGGTCTGCGATCGGTTCTGTTGCCAGACCGCGTAGAGGACCGAGCCCGGCGTGAGCTCCCAGCGCAGGACGACCGTCGAGCGCAGCGAGACCGCGGTGAAGTCCGGATCGCTGATCGTGAAGTCGCCGGACGGATCGTGCACCGTGATCGATCCGTTCGCGCGATCGAACGAGCCGTAGCGGCGGAGGTCCTTCGTGCGCGCGGCGGCGAGCTCGCCGAGGCCGGTGTAGCGGCCGACCGACGCGAACGGCTCGACGTACGCCTCGAGGGTGAGATCCGGCGACAGCGCGAGCTGCGCGCGGAGCTGCGCCGCCGCCTCGTGCTGCTCGAGCTCCGCGAACAGGTAGCGCGAGCCGTAGGTGTCGGCGCCGCCGCCCGCGATCGTGTCGACGTATTGGCTGAGCACGCGATCCCACAAGACGCGCGGCGCGAGCTGCACGCGCAGGCGCGGCGAGAGGATCGCGGTCAGGTTCGCCGAGAGCCGGCCGCCGCGCGTCATCGTGTCGGTGTAGACGCCGTGCGCCGCGACGCCGTAGACGACCGCGCGGTTCGGCGTCGAATTCCAGCTCCAGTCGGCCGACACGCCGACGGGGCCGCGCATCAGCGGACCGCCGCGGGTGAGATCGTCGAGCACGCCCGGATACTCGAACGCGATCTCGCCGCCGGTCGACGCGAACGACGGCAGCGTGACGCTCCAATCGATCCAGACGTAGCCCGGCTTGCGCACGCCGCCGAAGTTCCAGCCGCCCTGCGCGACGCCGGTGATGCTCCACCCGTGCAGGTGCTGCGACGGCGCCGTCTCGCGGCGCGTGAGGTCGACCGACCAATCGAGATCGTCGGCGGACTCGATCGCGCCGGCGTCGTTGAGCTCGAGGCCCGGAGACTCGGCCTGGAAGCTCGCGTCCCACAGCCACCGGCCGGCGCGCTTGCTCGCCGACGCGTCGAGGTGCCAGCCGCGCAGCGAGGTCGCGGTCGTGTCGACGTGCACGTGCGCTTGATCCGGACGTTGGAAGTAGTGCGTGCTGGTCTCCTCGATGCGCGTGATCGCGGCGGCCGTGCCCATGACGTCGCTGCCGCCGGCGTCGAGCTTGAGCTCGTAGCGGCCGTCGCGCGGGCGCAGGCGGAGATCGGCGCCGCCGGTGATCGCGGTGCGGGCGAGCTGCATCGCGAGGTTCGGATCGGAGAGATCGCGCGCGACCGCGGTGATCGTCGCGCCCGCGGTCGCGCCGGCGCCCCCGAGATCCTGCTCGACGCGCGCGACGCCCCAGGCGGTGCGCGGCGCGAGGATCGCGTCGGATCGCACGCCGCCGAGCACGATCGGTGCGGTGGCCTCGTCGGTGATCGCGGCGAGCGCGCCGACGTTGGTGTGCGGCGCGAGCGCGCCCGACAGCTTCGCCGCGCCGAGGATGCGCACGTCGGTCGGCGGCAACAGCTCGTCGTACGTGAGATCGATCGAGGGTAGGCCGCCGATGCGGCGGCTATAGAAGTAGGTATGGCCCGCGGTCGCGAAGATCTGCGAGCCCTCGATGAAGAACGGGCGCCGCTCGGGGAAGCGGATCTCGTACGCGGACAGATTCACGACCGCGGGGTCCGCCTCGACCTGACCGAAGTCTGGGTTGATCGTCGCGCCGAGCGTGAGCCCGGGGCCGAGCCCGATGCGCGCGTCGAGCCCCGCGTTCGCGCGGAGCCGCGCGGTCCGTTGCAAGACGCCGGTCGGCGCCTCGAACAGATCGACGCCGAGCGCCGCGTACGGGATCAGCTCGACGTGCCGCGACGGCGGCGGCGCCGACGCGAAGCGCAGCTCGCCGAACCACGACGGCCACGCGCGCGTCTCCTTCGGCACGACGATCCAGAAGATGTCCTCCTGGCGGTGCGGGATGTAGCGGTTGAAGTTCACGCCCCACGCGCGCGCGTCGCGCGGGTAGCGCAGCTGTCCCAGCGGGATGCGCATCTCGGCGCTCCAGCCGTCGGCGAGCAGCTGCGTCTTCGCCTCCCACACCGGATCCCACGAGTAGTCGCGCGCGTGATCGTCGTCGTCGGTGTGCAGCCAGTCGAGGCGGGTGCCGCCGGCCGACACCGCGAAGCTGTACGCGACGTGCTGCGAGCGGAACGGATCGAAGGAGACGATGATGCGCTCGGCCTGGGTGCCGTCGTCGCGGCGCGTGACGGCGGCGTCGACGTCGTCGGGACCGTCCGACCACATGCGCGCGCCGACGTAGATCGCGCCGTCGTCGTACGCGATCGCGAGCTCGGTCTTGTGCGCCGGCGGGCCGTTCTCGACCGGCTCCTTCTCGGCGAAGTCGGAGACGAAGGTCGCGGTGCGCCAGAGGTCGTCGTCGAGGACGCCGTCGATCACCGGCGCGCGATCGGCGTGGGTGGCGTCGAGCGATTTGAGCGGCGGCTGCGCGTACGCGCGCGTCGCGGCGCACACGATCGCGAGCGCCACGAGAGACTTCACCCACCGTTCATATCATCTGTAGAGGGCGAGCACCGCGTGGAAGGCCCAGACGATCTGCGTGACGCCGATCGCGAGCGCGAGCGTGGGCTCGAGCCACGCGAACGACAGCCCGCGCGGCGCGTGCATCGCGTCGTGGGCGCGGGCCCGGATGCGGCGCGCGCCGATCGCGTCGACGTCGGCGCGGACCGCGTGATCGGCGAGCAGGCGATCGAGATCGGCGTCGTCCCTCATCGCACGCTCCGCATCAGCGGGGTCGGCTCGTCGAGCGCGGCTTCGATCTTGGCCCGGGCGCGGGCGAGGCGCTGCCGCATCGCGTCGGGCTTGACCGAGAGGACCGCCGCCGCTTCCTGCGGCGACATGCGCTCGATCGCGACCAGCCAGATCGCCTCGCGATCGGCGGGCGTCATCGCGGTCATCGCGCGCTCGATCGCGAGCTGCGCGCGGCCGGCGGCGAGCGCCTCGAACGGACCGGCGGCGCGCGGCTCGGGCGCGCGCGCCAGCTCGGACGCGAGCGCGAGGCCGACCTTGGCGGAGCGCGCGTGCGAGACGACCAGGTGATGCGCGACGGTATAGAGCCACGCGGCGAGCCGGGTGTCGGCGGCGAGCTCGCGGCCGCGACGCGCGAGGCGGAGGAAGACCTCCTGGAGGAGATCCTCGGCGAGATCGCGGCGCCCGGTCATGCGCGCGAGGTAGCCGTACAAGCGCGCGCGATACGTCTCGTAGACGGCGTCGAACGCCCACGCATCGCCGCGCCGCAGGCCGGCTACCCAGGCGCGTTCGGGATCGTCGTCCACACCCACCTGGACAGACGAACCGACCGCGAGTTGCACCGTCACGAAGCCCCGCGCCGCGCGTTGCCACCGCATGAGTGACTTCTTCCGCGGCGGCGGCTTCTCGATGTGGATCGTCCTGGCGTTCAGCGTGACGGCGCTGATCGCCTCGTTCCGGCTCCTCCGCGATCCGGATCCCAAGCACCTCGCCGCCGTGCGCGCGCTCACGTGGGCCGACACCTTCGCGATCGTCACCGGCGTGCTGTCGAACCTGATCGCGGTCTTCTCGCACATGGCGAAGACCGGCGACGGGACGCTGGCGCTCTACCAAGGGCTCGCGGAGTCGATCGCGCCGGCGGTCCTGGGCGCGAGCCTCCTTTCGCTCGCGTGGCTGATCGTCGCCGTCGCGGTTCGACGCGGCCCGATCTCTTGATACGATCGGCGCGATGCCCTACCTGCCGCTTGTCGGGTTCCGCGAGTCGACCGGCGCCTTGCGCGACGCGTACGAGGCGATGATGGCGCGGCCGCTGCCGTCGGTGTACCGGCCGTCGCACGGCGGCGAGCCCGGCATCATCCGCGCGCACTCGATCGATCCGGTGCTCCTGCCGCGCGTGTTCCGGTTCTCGGGGATGTTGAACGGGCAGGGGCCGCTCTCCTGGCCCGAGCGCGAGCTGGTCAACGCGACCACGTCGCGGCTCAATCAATGCTTCTATTGAACGGGCTGTCACGCAGAGTTTCTGCGTGTCGCAGCTTCGGATGACTCGCTCGCACAGGCCGTGATCCGCGATCCCGCGAGCGCGGCCCGCGATCCGCGCACCAAGGCGATCGGCGGGCTCGCGCGCCTCGTGACCGAGGCGCCGTGGACGCTCACGCGTCACGACCGCGCGCGCGCGCACGACGCCGAGCTCGACGACGCGACGATCCTGCACGTGATCATGCTGTCGTCGTTCTTCGGCTACCTGAACCGCGTCGCCGACGCGGTCGGCATCGAGCTCGACTACGACGTGATGGTGCGCCCGCCGCCGCCGGATCCGGAGACGCCGCCGCTCGTGCGGCCGTCGCACGACGAGCGCCCGGCGCCCGACCAGGGTCCGCTGACGATCACGATGCGCCCCGGCGCGATCGAGGCGCTCGCCGCGTGGAACGATCACGTCATGGAGCGCGACGCGCCGCTCACGCGCGCGCAGCGGCTCCTGATCTCGCGCGTCGCGGCGGACACGGTCGGCGACGCCTCGCTGCCGCCGCCGGAGCCCTCGGATCATCCGATCGTCGCGCTGACCGAGACGATCGCGCTCGCCCCGTGGCGGCTGGGTGAAGCCGCGCTGGCGCCGCTGCGCGAGGCCGGCATGTCCGACGAGGCGATCTTCGACGCGATCTCGGTCGCGGCCTTTGCGAATTTCGCTTCCCGCCTGAACGTCGCGCTCGCCGCTCTTCAATAAGTTGCCCGGGCGATCCGCGGCGTGTTACGCGGAGATGTTCATGGCTGAAGAGGCCCCGAAAGCCGCCGCCGGCGCAGGCCGCGGCGTCCTCTACATCGCGTTCGCGAAGTTCTACTTCATGCTCTCGGGCCTGATCCTGCAGGTCCGCTTGCCCGCGCTGCTCTCGCGCGCGGTGTTCGGCGCGTACGGCACGGTCGCGAGCGTCGTGTCGCCGCTGAACAACGTGATGGTCACCGGATCGATCCAGGCCGTCTCGCGCTTCACCGCGCAGAAGCCGGAGACCGCGCGCGCGATCGAGCGCGCCGGCCTCCGCATGCACCTGTTCGTCGGGCTGCCGATCGCGATCCTCTTCATCGCGGCGGCGCCGGTCGTCGCGTGGTTCTTCCACGATCCGTCGAAGGTCGGCCCGCTCATGCTGTCGGGCTGCATCGTCGGCGGCTACGCCTTCTACGCGATCCTCGTCGGCACCGCGAACGGCAACCGCCAGTTCCACAAGCAGGCCGGCCTCGACATCACGTTCTCGACGATGCGCGTGGGCGCGATGCTCACGCTCGCGATGCTCGGCCTCGGCGTGATCGGCGTGTTCGCCGGTTGGGTCGCCGCGGTCGGCGCGATCCTCGTGATCGCGACCTTCTGGGTCGGCACGCCGGGCAAGATCGCGAAGGCCGACGAGCACCCGGTCAAGCCGATGCTCGGCTACTTCCTGCGCGTCGCGATCTACCTGTCGCTCTTCAACGTGCTGATGTTCGTCGACACCTGGCTTTTGAAGCGGCTCACGTCGGAGTGGTACGACGGGCACGCGGCCGTGCTCGGCGGCGCGCTCGATCGCATGCCGTGGGCGCGCCAGGTCTCGGGCTTCCACTACGACTCGGCGCAGCTCGCCGACGTGCAGGTCGCCTACTACACGGCGGTGCAGACGCTCGCGCGCCTCAGCTACCAGGCGATCATCGCCGCGACCTTCGTCGTGTTCCCGCTGGTCTCGCGCTCGACCTTCGACGCCGATCACGACACCACGCGCCGCTACATCCACGTCACGATGCGCTACTCGCTGATGTTCTCGACGGCGATCGCGGTCGTGATGGCGGCGAACCCCGAGCCGCTCTTGCGCATCGTGTACCCCGGCGACTACGCCGTGCTCGGCGCGCCCGCGCTCGCGGCGCTCGCGCTCGGCAACGTCGCGTTCAGCGTGTTCGCGATCAGCGGCACGATCCTGAACGGCGCCGGCCACACGCGCGAGGCGATCATCACGGCCGCGTTCACGCTGGTCCTCGCCGTCGTCGGCAACGTCATCGTGATCCCGCGCCTCGATCCCGGCCAGGACGTGCTGCTCGGCGCCGCGATCGTCACCGGCAGCGCGATGCTGGTCGGCGCGTGCGCGACCGGCTGGGCGCTGCATCGCACGCTCGGCGCGTTCGTGCCGATCCTCTCGGTCGCGCGGGTCGCGCTCGCGACCCTCGCCGCGATCGGCGCCGGCCGCGTCATCCCGTTCGAGACGCCGCTCATGTCGCTGGTCGAGGCGGCGATGGTCGGCGTCGTGTTCCTCGCCGTGCTGATCGTGACCGGCGAGCTGGGCAAGAAGGATCTGTCCGCGATCGCCGCCGTGCGCAAGAAGCGCGGCACCGGGGAGGAAGCATGAAGCGCATCATCTTGATCGGCGTGCTCGTGGCCGCGTGCGGCGGGGCGCAACAGCGCACCGACGACCTCCTCGAGGCGGCGCGCATGTACAACGACGGCGTCCGCTGGGAGCGCCTGCCGATGGCGGCGACCCGCGTGCCCGCCAAGGAGCGCGATCAGTTCCTCGACGAGCGCGAGGACCTCGCGAAGGATCTGCACATCAGCGACTACGAGCTGGTGCGGGTCGCGGCGGGCAAGGGTGACAAGGCCACGATCGAGGTCAAGTACACCTGGTTCAAGGAGTCCGAGGGCGTCGTGCGCGAGACGCGCGCGATCCAGACCTGGGAGCGCCACGGCAAGACCTGGCTCGTCGTCGACGAGCACCGGATGAAGGGCCCGGAGATGCCGGGCCTGCGCGAAGAAGAAGATCCGGAGAAGCCCGAGCCCGCGACGCCCGAGCCCGAACAGGCCGCGAACCCGTAGTAAGCTCGCGGCACGTGTCGCCGAGCGACTTCGTCAGCCGCGGCCAGGCGCTCGTCGAAGCCGGCCAGTACCAAGAGGCGGTGAAGGTCTGCCGACTGGGCTTGCTCGGTCGCCCGACCGCCGTCGACGGACGGGTCGTGCTCGGCCTCGCCTTGCTGGCGCTCAAGCGCTACGACGAGGTGCTCGCCGAGATGCGGGTCGCGCTCGAGATGGAGAGCGGCAACGCGTCGGCGCACATGCTCAAGGGCGAGGCGCTCCTGCGCAAGGGCGACGCCTACGCCGCCTCCGATGCGCTGATGCGGGCGCGGTCGCTCGCGCCCGGCGATCCGCAGATCGCGAAGCTGGCGAGCGAGGCCGACGCGGCGATCTCGGCGGGCGGCGGGCGGCGCGGCGGGATGGGCTTCGGCGATTTCGGCGACTCGATGACGAAGCACTACCCGACCCATCGCGGCACCGCGCCGGGCGAGCCGGGGTCGAAGGGCTTCACGAAGCCGACGCTCGCGGGCGTGCGCGCGCCGCAGCCGGCGCCGTCGCTCGACATCGGCGACAAGTCCGGGACGGTCGAGATCGATCCCGAGCTCGAGGGCGTCGAGGTCGGGCGCGCGTACGACCTCGACGACGACGTCGCGGATCCGCCGCCGCCGCGCGCGGCGACCGAGGACGTCGCCGATGCGGACGTGGTCGAGGTGGAGGCGCGCGAGCTGCGGCTGCGCGGCAAGAGCTTCGCGCCGCCGCCGAACGACTATCACGACGAGCAGGCGACGATCGCGGAGCGGCCGCAAGCGGGCGCCGCGCGTGGGCGTGGGCTCGGCCCGCTCGACGAGACGCCGCAGCCCGAGCCGCTGCGCCCGTCGAGCAAGTCGCCGGCTCCGCGCGCCTCGTCGCCGGCGCGATCCGCGAAGTCGCCCACGCCGAAAGCCGCGAAGGATCTCGATCCGGCGCTCGCACGCTCGGCGGCGGCGATCGACGACCTCTTCCCCGACGAGGAACCTGCGCCCGCGCGCGGGCCCGGTCCCGCGAAGCCGAAGCCGGTCGCGCGCGACAGCGACATGGACATGATCCGCGCGGGGCTCTCGAGCGGCATCCGCGCGGCGACGCCGTCCGCGGCGGCGCCGCCGCCCGCGGGCCGGCCGGAGTCGACCGGCGTGCTCGTCGAGCGCGGCGCCCCGCCGCGCAAGAGCGGCACCGAGATCGTCAAGACGCCCAAGCCGCAGCTCGCGCCACCCAAGGCCGCGCCGCGCTCGCGCATCCAGACGATCGCGTGGAGCGCGATCGCGGCGATCGTGCTCGGCGGCGGCGTGCTGGCGGGCTTCACGATCCGATCGATCCGCCTCGAGGGGCAGCTCTCCACCGCGCGCACCGAAGCGGGCACGTCGTCGCACGCCGACACCTGGAACGGCTGGCAGGACGCGCGCGATTGGTACGCGGGGATCGTCGACGTGCACGACGACGCCGCGTCGCGCGCGGCGGTCCTGCGCGCGCGCGCCGTGCTCGCGGCGGATTTCGGCGACGACGTCGCGGGCGCGCGCTTCGCGCTGCAAGGCGGCGACGCCTCGGGCGAGACCGACACGCAGATCGCGACCGCGTACATGGCGCTGCTCGACGGCGACGCGGCCGCCGCGCAGGCCGCCGCGACCTCCGCGCGCTCCGCCGCCGGCGCCGCGGTCGGCGATTACCTGCTCGGGCGCGCGGCGCTCACCGCGCAGCGCTGGACCGACGCGGCGCAGTCGCTCGCCGAATCGATCAAGGCCGACGCGCGCCCGTCGGCGTACGTCGCGCTCGCCGAAGCCGAGGCCGGGCGCGGCCGCTACGCCGAGGCGACCGCCGCGTGCGACAAGGCGCTCGCGCTCGTCCCCGATCATCCGCGCGCGTTGATCGAGCGCGCGCGGATCGCGGCGGCGTCGGGCGCGCCGCCGGCGGTGCTCGCCGAGGCGATCGCGGGCCTCGACAAGGTCGCGACCGAGGCGTCGTCGCAGGCGCCGAAGCGCGGCGTCGGTCCGCTCGAGGTCGCGCTCGCGGCGCTCGCGCGCGCCGAGGTCGAGCACGCGCGCGGCGACGACGCGGCCGCGCGCCGCGCGCTCGAGCGCGCGACCGCCTCCGCCGGCGACGATCTGCGCGTCTCCGACGGCGTGATCGCGCTCCACCTCGCGCTCGGCGACGAGGCGCGCGCGGTCGAGCTCGCGCAGCGCGCCGCCAAGACCTGGCCGAAGTCGCCGGGCCCGCGCGTCGCGCTCGCCGCCGCGGCGCTCGCCGGCGGCGACGCCGCCAAGGCGCTCGAGGCGCTCGGCAAGGCCGGCGATCTCACCGATCGTCCGTTCGCGCTCGCGCTGCGCGGGCGCGCGCACCTCGCCGCCGGCGAGCTCG
>DATJIA010000319.1:0-47731 GCA_035493675.1 Kofleriaceae bacterium
GTGCTGGTGATCGCGGCCCTGGCGTCCGCCGCGAGCGCGGAGCCGATCGCGATCGATCGAGCCGCGACGATCCTCGGCAACGACAAGGTGCCGGCGGAATGCAGCGACATCGACTGCATGATCGATCTCGCCTACGCGCACGACGCGAAGGCGCGCGCGATCGCGCACGCGCTCCTCGCCGACACCGGCGACGTCGTCGGCGTCGGCGAGACGCAGGACATGGACGGCGGCTTCCGCGGCACGATCCATCTCGTGCCCGAATGGCCCGTCGCAAGATATCGGCGCCAGCTCGTCTGGGCCGACGCCGCCTTCCGCGACTACGACGACTTCTTCGCGAAGCTGTTCCCTGCCGACGTCGCGCAGCCGAAGTATCGGTGGCGCGACCTCGAGGTGAAGTTCGTGCGCTCGGTGAAGAAGCACACGCCGTCGGCGTTCGCGATGCCGTGGCAGGTCGAGATCAACGTGCAGGGCTCGCTGCTCGTCAGCGCGGACCGCGTGCGCGAGACCCTCTTCCACGAGATCTTCCACATGAACGACTCGGACCACCACGACTGGTCCGACGCGCTGCGCACCGACTACGACGCGATCGTCGCGAAGTGCGGCGTCGACACCAAGTGCCTGACCCCGTACGCGCCCTCGGACACGAAAGTCCGCGGCGGCACCTATTACGCGTTCACCCAGAACAACGGCGATCCGGTGCACGAGTACGCCGCCGAGCTCGCGCTCCGCTATTACCGCGAACAGCGCGAGATGCTGAGGCGAAAGAAGCTGAGCAAGAAGGCGTTCAAGTGCGGCCCCGCCGAGAACGCGCGCGCGTGGGACGCGCTCGTCACCGAATTCTTCGCCGGTCGCGACCTCGTCCCGGCGTGCAAGACTTGAGACATGACGCCGCGCGCCCTGCAGCTGGCCACCCTCGTCGACGAGGCGCCGGAGGGCGACGACTGGCTGCACGAGCAGAAGTTCGACGGCTATCGGATCTGCGCCGAGCTCGCGCGCGGCAAGGTGAAGCTCCTCAGCCGGCGCTTCAAGGACTGGACCGAGGAGTTCCCGACGATCGCGGCCGCGGTCGCGACCCTGCCGGTGAAGGACGCGATCCTCGACGGTGAGGTCGCCGCCGTCTTGCCCGACGGGCGCACCAGCTTCCAGGCGCTGCAGCAACGCGGCGCCGAGCTCGCGTACTTCGTCTTCGACGTGCTCGCGATCGATCGCGAGGATCTCACGGGGCTCCCGCTCGAGGAGCGCAAGGCGCGGCTCGCGAAGCTCCTGAAGAAGACGAAGAACAAGGTCCTCCGCTACAGCGATCACGTCGTCGGCAACGGCGGCGCGTTCTTCCGCGCCGCGTGCGAGAAGCAGCTCGAGGGCATCGTCTCGAAGCGCCGCGACGCGCCGTATCGCGGCGGCCGCGGCACGACGTGGGTGAAGACGAAGTGCATGAAGCGGCAGGAGCTCGTGATCGGCGGATGGACCGATCCGGAAGGCAGCCGCAACGGCATCGGGTCGCTCGTCTTGGGCGTCTATGACCGATCGAAGCTCGTCTACGCCGGCAAGGTCGGCACCGGCTTCACCGCCAAGACCCTGATCCAGATCCGCAAGGAGCTCGACACGCTCGCGCGCGACCAACCGGCCTTCGATCCGCCGCCGCCGCGCTCGTGGACCGGCCCCGGCGTGCACTGGGTCGAGCCCGCGCTGGTCGCCGAGGTGTCGTTCACCGAGTGGACCGACGACGGCCGCCTGCGCCATCCGTCGTTCCAGGGGCTGCGCCGCGACAAGGATCCGAAAGACGTGGTGCGCGAATGAACGTCGAGCCTGCCGCCATCGCCGCGCGCCTGCGCGAGATCGCGATCTACCTCCACCTCGAGGGCGATCGCTTCCGCGCGAAGGCGTACGAGAAGGCGGCGCGCTCCGTCGAGGCCGGCGCCGCGTCGCTGCCGCGCCTGCTCGAGCAGCAGCAGCTCACCGAGCTGCCGTACATCGGCGACTCGATCGCGCGCGTGATCGAGGAGCTCGCGCGCCGCGGCACGGTGTCGATGTTGGATCACCTGCGCGCGCGCTGGCCGCAGGTCGTCGTCGAGCTCGCGCTCCTGCCCAAGGTCGGCGTCGTGCGCGCGCGGGCGCTGTTCGAGGCGCTCGGCCCGCTCGATCTCGACGAGCTCGCGGCGATGTGCGCGCGCGGCGAGATCCGCGCGCTGAAGGGCTTCAGCAAGATCAGCGAAGCCAAGCTGCTCGACGCGATCACGAACCGCCATACGCGCGGCGAGCGGCTCGCGCTGCACGAGGCGCGCGAGCTCTCGCAGTCGTTGGCCGCGCACCTCGCGCCGAGCTGCGTGCGCGTCGAGGTCGCGGGGCCGGTGCGCCGTTGGATCGAGATCGTCGATCGCCTCGCGCTCGCGGTCGCCGCCGACGATCGCGACGCGATCGAGCAGCGATTGAAGTCCCATCCGTTCGTCACCGGCGTCGCGCTCGAGGGCGAGACGCTGGTCGCCACGCTCGCGAAGGGCACCGCGTGCGACGTGCACGTCTGCGCGCCCGCCGGCTACGGCTGGTGCCTCGCCGCCGCGACCGGCTCGCCCGATCACGTCGAGCTGCTGCGCCGGCGCGCCGCCGAGCGCGGCGTCGAGCCGGGATCGCTCGTCACGCCCGACGAGCCGTCGCTGTATCGGGCGCTCGATCTGCCGTGGATCCCGCCGGAGGTCCGCGACGGCACCGACGAGCTCGAGCTCGATCTCTCCGAGCTCGTCGAGCTGAAGGATCTCACCGGCGCGTTCCACTGCCACACGACGTGGAGCGACGGCCGTCACTCCGTCGAGGAGATGGCCGCCGCCGCCAAGGCGCGCGGCCTCGGCCTGATCACGATCACGGATCACAGCGCGGCCGCGAGCTACGCCGGCGGCCTCGACGCGATGCGCCTGCGCGATCAAGCGATCGAGATCGAAGACGCCGCGCGCGCGACCGGCATCCGCGTCTTGCGCGGCACCGAGGCCGACATCCTCGCCGACGGCACGATCGACGTCCCGCCCGCGCTGGTCGGCGAGCTCGACGTGATCATCGCGAGTGTGCACCAGCGCTACAAGCAAGACGCTGATGCGACGACGGCGCGCCTGATCGCCGCGATGCGCCAGCCGTACTTCAAGATCTGGGGCCACGCGCTCGGCCGCTTGATCCTCCGACGCGACCCGATCCCCGTGCACCTCGATCGCGTGCTCGACGCGATCGCCGAGAGCCGCGCGGCGATCGAGCTCAACGGTGATCCTCATCGCCTCGATCTGGCGCCCGAGCACGTGCGCGCCGCCGCGGCGCGCGGCATCCCGTTCGTGCTGTCGACCGACGCCCACTCGATCGGGAACCTCGACTACGCCGCCAACGCCGTCGCGATGGCGCGGCGCGCCCGCCTCACGCGCCGCCAGATCCTGAACACGTTGCCGCCCGACGAGCTCGCTCGGCGCGTGAAGCCTTCGTGAGGGCGATCGCGCTGCGCGTAGAAGTCACACCGTGCGGGCGCGGCGCGAAAGCGGTTCGCAAAGGCGCGGCACCCCACGGCACCCCCGCGGCACCCCCGCGGCACGACCGATGCACTACGACGGGGCATCGCCTATGTCGAACCCGAAGTGCAGCGAAGTCGTCCCGATGCGGTCCCTGCGTACCGGTGACATGGTGGGCAACTATCGCATCGAAGGCGTCCTCGCCGACGGCGGGATGGGTGTCGTCTATCGTGCGAGTCACGCGATCTTGCCGCGGCGCGCTGCGGTCAAGGTCCTCCACCCCGACATGATCGGGAAGTGGTCGGCCTCCGAGCGCATGCTGCAGGAGGCGCGCGTGCTCGAGTCGATCGCGAGCGCCGCCGTCGTGCAGATCTTCGACGCCGGGCTCCTCGACGACGGCCGCCCGTGGGTCGCGATGGAGCTCGTCGACGGCGACACGCTCGCCGAGCACCTCGCGAAGAAGGGCACGCTGTCGCCCGACGAGGTCGCAGAGCTGATGGCGGACATCGCCGTGGCGCTCGCGCCCGCGCACAAGAAGAACGTCGTGCACCGCGACATCAAGCCCGACAACGTCATGCTCACCGAGCGCGAGGGCAAGCGCGTGATCAAGCTGATCGACTGGGGCATCGCGCGCATCGCGAACAGCACGTCGGTGCGCCTGACCCAGGTCGACACCACGCCGGGCACGCCGCACTACATGGCGCCCGAGCAGATCCGCGGCAAGTCCGTCGACAGCCGCACCGACGTCTACGCGCTCGGCGTGCTCGCGTTCGAGCTGCTCACCGGGAAGGTCCCGTACCGCGGCGAGAACTCGATCGAGGTCGTGATCAAGCACCTCACCGCGGAGCCGCCGGCGCTGTCGCCGGTGTGCCCGGGCATCCCCGGCGCGCTCGAGGCGTTGATCACGCGCATGCTCGCGAAGGATCCCGACAAGCGCCCCACGCTCGAGGAGATCCGCTCGGTCGTCGCGTCGATGCGCGACGCCGAGATCGCCGAGATGCCCGAGATGCCCGAGATCGAGATCGAGATGGAGCTCGACGTCGACGACGCGATCGCGGAGCTGGAGATGGAGCTCGAGGAAGCGGTCCTGCAGGAGGCCGCGCGGTCGGCGACCAAGCCCGCGCTGCCGCGCCGCATGCGCTGGACGCCGCCCTACGGCGAGCCCGCCGCGGCGCCCGCCGGCGGCATCGTGCAGGCGATCGAGCGCGCGCTCGACGAGGATCCGCGCGGCGAGGTCCGCCGCGGCCGCGTCGTGGCCAACGCGGGCGCGGCGGCCGCCGGCGAGATCGTCACGCGCCGCTGAACGCTTCGTCGTACGACGTCGCGGGCTCGTGCTGCGCGCGCTGCCACTGCATGATCGCTTCGCGCACGAGCGCGGTCGCCGCGATCCCGACCAACCGCTTCGCGATCGTCCCGACCGGGACGAACCGGAAGAAGCGGCCCGCGAGATAGCCGGCGGCCACGGCGGCGCCGAAGCGCAGCCACTTGTTGCCGAGCAGCTCGTCGTTCTGCAGCAGCTCCTTCGTGCGATCGAGGCGGCTCTGCAGCTCGTGCAGCTTCGCGTCGAGCCCGCGCTTGGCGTGCTCGATCCGATCGTCGAGATCGTTGGTCGACATGATCAGCCCCGTCCGCGCAGCTTGGCGAACAGATAGCCGACGCCGATGCCGACGAACAACGTCGCGATCGGGCGGCGCTCCATGACCGCGCTGAGGTCGTGCAGCCAGCCGTCGACGCTCGAGCGCGCGCTGTCGTAGCTGGAGCGCGCACGCGACGCGAAGTCGCTCGCCTTGTCGCTCGCCTGATCGACGACGTTGTGGAGCTTGTCGGCGATCTTGCCGTTACCGGCGCCCATGCTCGACGAGCCGCTGCCGAAGTTGCCGCCACCGAAGTTTCCCTGATCAGCCATGGTGATCTCCTTGTGTTGATCCGTGGATCGTTTGCGTGGCGAAACGAGCTGCATCGTGGGTGCCAGTGCGATGCGTGTGATCGAAGATCACGATGTCGCAACGGATCACGCCCTCGAGGTTGGCGCGTCGCTTGCTGTTCCTCCTCGGTGAGTTTCCCAAGGAGGAACTGATATGCGTCTAAAGAACATCATCACTAGTTGCGCCGTTGCGGCCTCGCTCGGCGTTGCGGCTCCTGCCGTCATGGCGGCTCCGAGCACCGACGTCGCTGCGCAGCACACCGAGCGCGCCAGCACCACCACGACTTCACCTGCGACGAGCGACGACGTCGCGCGCTACACGCAGATGGAGAAGACCCAGCCGAAGGCCGCCGACTTCAAGGGCGGTGACACCGTCGTCATCGCGATGTCGTCGGGCGCGGTGATCGTCGCGATCATCCTGCTGGTGCTGCTCCTGTGAGCACACGACGCCTCGTCCTCACGTGGGCCGTCGCGCTCGTCGCGACGGCCTGCGCGAGGTACACGGGGGGCGCGCATCCGATCGATCCCAACTCGGTCCAACGGGATCCGAGCTGGGTGACGGCGGCGCCGACACCGACGGTCCACCAGCGCGGGCTCGCGGATTGCGGGCTCGCGGCGCTGGCGATGGTCGCCGGTCGATGGCACGTCGAGCTCTCGCTCGACGAAGCGCGCAAGTCCGTGCCCGCACCGACGGCGCATGGCGTGAAGCTCGGCGATCTCCGCGCGGCCGCGCGGGCGCACGGCCTCATCGCCTTCGCGGTCAACGCGGACGAGAGCGTGCTCGAGCACGAGATCCGCGCGGGGCGCCCGGTCATCGTCGGGCTCCTGCGTCCGTATGGACGCGACCGCGCGCTCAGCCACTTCGAGGTCGTGGTCGCGCTCCGCGCGGCACCGGAATCGAACGACCAGCAGGTCGTCACGATCGATCCCGCAGGTGGCTGGCAGGTCCGTTCGTGGACCGATCTCGATCGCGAGTGGAAACCGGCCGGAAGGCCGGCGCTCGTGGTGCTCGGGACGGACTCCGACACCTCGCAAGCCGCGCGCTAGCGCGGCAACGCGATATCGTGCGTCTCGCGCGCGCGATCCGTCTGTTCCGTCGAGACCTCGGCGGTCATCGGATCGCGCGCGTCCTTGTACGCCTTGTCGAGATCGGCGTACGTCTTCTCGACCGCGACGCGGCGCGTGTCCCAGCTGTCCGGGCTCGAGATCGCGAGATCATCGAGCGCGGCGGCGGCGACGCGTCGCGCGTCGCGCAGCACGTCGAGGCGCGCCTCGGCCTTGGCCGGGTCGCGGACCTTGCCGCTCTTCGCGTAGCTCTCGAGCTCTGCGATCTTCTGGTCCATCGCGGCGAGGCTGGTGCGCGCCTGCGCGACGACCTGATCGCGCTTGGCGGCGAAGCTCGTCTCGGTGCGCGTGGGCCGCAGATCTTCGCCGCCGCGCCGCGCTTCACGCGCCGCGGTGTTCGCGGCCGCGAGCGAACGGTCGTGCGCGATGGGGACTTCGTCGCGTTTGCACGACGTCGCCGCGACGAGCAGCGCGCCGGAGATAAATAGGCTTCGCATGCGCAGACACCTCAGCACTACCCGTGCCACCTCGGGAGAGAGCGCAGGCGCACGGTCGAGCGCGCGCGCACGGGGCGCGGCTCGCGATTCCGCGCCTCACGCGCCTCACGCGGTGGCCCGCGCATTGCTGTGACCTCACGCATGCCGACCAATCCCAACGACAACAACAAGAATCCGCAGAAGGACAACAACATCAGCAACCCGCAGAAGGGCAATCAGGGCCAACCGGGGCAGCAGCAAGAGCAGCAGAAGATGCCGCAGCGCGCGCCGGGCCAGCAGGGCGGGCAGGGCGGACAAGGTGGCCAGAACAAGGTCCCGCAGTCCGGCGGGCTCGAAGGCGACCAGAACAAGAAGGGCAGCGCGATCGACAACGAGGACGAGGTCGAGGACAGCGATAACCAGCAGCGCCGCCCGTGAATCCGCAGAAACCCAGTGAGCCTCGATGGGCGCGCTGGGTCACGTACGGGTCCGTCGCCGCCGCGTTGATCGCAATCGTGATCACCGTGGTGGCTTCGGGCCCGCGCGCGATCCTGGATGGGCTGATCTCGATCGGACCTTGGTTCGGCTTGATCGTCGCGATCGAGATCCTCGGCACCGCGTGCGACGCGGCCGCGCTGCACGGCTACGTCTCCGACGGCAAGCGCCGCATCGGGTACTTCGAGACCGTCCGCGCGCAAGTCGCCGGGCGCGCGGTCAGCCTCGTCACGCCGCTCGGCTCGCTGGGCGAGGTGACGAAGACGACGATGCTCATGAAGCACGTGACGTCGCAGCGCGCGATCGCGGCGGTCGCGCGCTGGAACCTCGCGTACCTCGGGATCTCGCTGCTCGCGATCGTGATCGGCGCGCCGATCAGCGCCGCGATGCTCGATCTCCCGCCGTGGCTCGACGGCATGCTCTACATCGGCGCCGCCGTCGCCGCGGTCGTGCTCGTCGCCGGCGCGACGCTCGTCCGGCGCGGCATGTTGTCGAGCCTGGTCGGCGCGCTCGCCGCGGTGCGCATCGTCTCGGCGAAGCGCCGGCAGGCGTGGCGCAAGAAGCTGCGCCAGGTCGACAAGCTCGTCGCCGGCCGCAGCCAGCACCGCGCGGGCATCGCGCCGATCGGGTGGCTCGTGCTGTCGCGCGCGCTGAACTGGCTGAACGCGTGGGTCGTGCTCGCCGCCGCCGGCACGGTGGTCGGCGCCGGCACGATGGCCGCGCTCGCGACCGCGGGCATCGCGATCAGCTTCGCGTCGACGATGGTCCCGCTCGGGCTCGGCATCGCCGAGGGCGGCAACGCGGCGCTGTTCGTGGCGCTCGGCCTCGACGCGTCGCTCGGCGTGACGCTCGCGATCTCGCGGCGCGTGATCCAGGTGCTCTACGCGATCATCGGCCTGTCGTTCGTCGCGACCACCGGCGGCTGGCGCAAGCTGCGCGCGATGGCGTCGCGGCCGCGCGCGATCACGACACGCGGCACGCCTTCTGCGGCGTTCCCTCGCGCGTCATGACGATCTGGAACAGCTGCAGGTAGCGCGCGCGGAAGCCCGCCGCCGACGTCATCAGGTAGTACGTCCACATGCGGCGGAACGGCTCGCCGTAGCGCGCGCGCAGCTCGGGCCACGCCGCGTCGAAGCGCTCCTGCCAGGCGCACAGCGTGTGGTCGTAGTGCGGCCCGATGTTGTGGACGTCCTCGATCACGAACAGATCGTCGGCGGCGGTCGTCAGCTGCGACAAGGACGGCAGCACCGCGTTCGGGAAGACGTACTTGTGGAAGAACGGATCGATCTGCGCGCGCGGTCGGTTGCCGCCGATCGTGTGCACGAACGCGACGCCGCCGGGCGCGAGGCAGCGATGCGCGAGCTCCATGTAGCCGCGATGGTTCTTCGGCCCGACGTGCTCCATGAGGCCGATCGACACGACCGCGTCGTAGTGACCGCGCGCGTGGCGATAGTCGTCGAGGCGGAAGTCGATGCGCTCCTTCAGGTGCGCGTATCGCTCGGACGCCCACGCGACCTGCTCCTTCGAGACGGTGTAGCCGGTGACGTGCGCGCCGTAGCGCTCGGCGGCGAACGACGCGAAGCCGCCCCAGCCGCAGCCGAGCTCGAGCACGCGCATGCCCGGCTCGAGCCCGAGCTTGCGGCAGATCAGATCGAGCTTCGCCTCCTGCGCTTCTTCGAGCGTCTTGGTCGTGCCGTCGCGCCAGTACGCGCACGTGTACATCATGCGCGCGTCGAGCATGCGCTCGTAGAGATCGTTGCCGAGGTCGTAGTGCTTGTGCGCGATCTCGAACGCGCGCGTGACCGCCTGCAGGTTCAAGAAGCGCGCGCGGACCACGTGCGCGAGCAGCACCCAGCTGTCGCGGATCTGGGCGTCGATGCGCGCGCGCACCAGGCGCGTGAGCAGCTGATCGAGCGCGCGCGCGTCCCACCAACCGTCGACGTACGCCTCGCCGAAGCCGAGCGTGCCGTCGCGCAGGACGCGCGTGTAGAAGCGATCGTCGTTGACCTGCAGATCCCACGGCTCGGGTCCGTTGATCGACACGCCCGCCGACGCGAGCAGGTCGTGGACGAGATCGGCGGCCTTCCGGTCGTCGAGCGACGCGAGCAGCTTCAGTGCGGCGGACATCGAGCCTCCTCAGGCCAGGCGACGCAAGGCGAGATCGATCAGGCGCGGCGCGGGCAGGCGCGCGCCGCTGAACATCCACGCGAAGCCGTGCGCGATCGCGCGCGACGCGAGCGCGCCCGGGGGCTTGTTCGACTTGCGCCCGGACGCGGCCTCGCGCAGCTTCCACACGCGCGTGTAGTCCGCGATCACCGGATGCGCGCGCAGGCGCGACGGATAGCTCGCGAGGTCGTTCGCGGCGATCGCCTCGCCGAGGATTCGTCCGCTCAGCGTCGACGGCAGGATGCCCTCGGCGGTGAACGGGTGCGCGAGCCCGAGCGAGTCGCCGCAGATCGCGACGTGATCGCCGGCGGCGCCCTCGAGGTGGCGCGGATCGAACAGATAGTACGAGTGGCCCTTCATGTGATCGAGGCCGTCTTCGGCGTCGATCGGCACGTGGCCCGCGGCGACGAAGTGCGTGCGCGCGCGATGCCACGCGTCGCGCACCTCGCCGGGCTCGAGCGTGCCGACGCCGACGTTGAGCCAGTCGGTCTTCGGCACGTTCCACGCGTAGCCGCGGAGATCGTCGTGCAGGAGCAACTCCGGCTCGCCGTCGGCGCCCATGCGCGCGTCCGCGATCGCGTGCGCGTCGTGCTGGAACTCGTGCTCCTGCACGCCGACCGGACCGCGCGGCCGCGGCGGCGCCACGATCCTCGCGACCGGGCAATGCGTGCCGCCCGCTCCGACGAGGATCTTGGCGCGCAGCCCGCCGACGTTCCACATGCCGTCGTCGTCGCGCACGATCGACTTCACGTTGGTGCCGAGGTGCAGCTCCGCGCCGCTGCGCTCGAGCAAGAAGTGATCGAGCTCGAAGCGCCGGATGAACCAGCCGTGACACGCGATCGAGTAGCTGCGCCCGCGGAACGCGACGTGACACGCGTTCCATGGCCACAGCGATCGCGGATACGACTTCGGCGCGAGCTCGAGGACGTCCCAGATCGGCTGCGAGATCCATCCGGCGCACAGCTTCACGCGCGGGAACGTCGCGCGATCGACGATCGCGACCTTCGCGCCGCTCCGCACGAGCACGCGCGCGCAGCTCGATCCCGCGGGCCCACCACCGACGACGATGACGTCGTGCTCCACGCCAAGACTTTGGTCCGAGGCGCCTCACGCCTCAAGCGCGATCGCCACGCGAAGGACGTTCGATGATCACGACCACGCGACTCCCGTATCGGCGCACACGCGCCGCCGGCGGAATGATGCGCGGCGCCGGATCGAGTACCGTCGCGGCCATGTTGGGCGATGCGGAGATCACGGCGTTCGTGGCGACCACCGACGCGGAGCGAGCCAAGCGGTTCTACTGCGAGACCCTCGGGCTCCGCCTGGTCGCCGACGAGGAGTACGCGCTCGTGCTCGACGCCAACGGCACGATGCTGCGCGTGCAGAAGGTCGAGAAGCTCGCGCCGCAGCCGTTCACGTCGCTCGGGTGGAACGTGCCCGACATCGCGGCGACGATCGACGCGCTGGTCGCGAGCGGCGTCGCGTTCGAGCGCTACGGCTTCATGGAGCAAGACGATCGCGGCGTGTGGACCGCGCCCGGCGGCGCGAAGATCGCCTGGTTCAAGGATCCCGACGGCAACACGCTGTCGATCGCCGAGATGTGAGCGCCGCCTACGGCATCTCCATCACGGCCCAGTACTTGTTGAGCGTCGCCATGACGTCGACGAAGTTGACGAACGTCACCGGCTTCACCAGGTACCCGGCGACGTTCAGCTGATACATCTCGATGCGATCGCGATCCTCGTTCGAGGTCGTCAAGACGACGACGCACAGCGCCTGCAGATCGGGATCCTTGCGGACCTCGCGCAGGAACTCGATGCCGTTCATGCGCGGCATGTTGATGTCGAGCAGCACGAGGCGCCGCGACGCCGGGACCTTTCCGCTGCGCAGCGCCTCCAGCGCTTCGATGCCGTTGTGCGCGACGAACATCGGGTTCGCGATGTTCGCGCGCGCGAACGCGCGCTTGACGTTCATGATGTCGACCTCGTCGTCGTCGACGAGCATGATGTTGAGAGCCCGGTCGTCCATGACTACCTCTTCTCGTCCTCGCGCGGCCACGTGAAATAGAACGTCGCGCCGCGCCCCTCGTCGGAGTCGACCCACGCGCGCCCGCCCTTCGCCTCGATGATCTTGCGGACGACCGCGAGCCCGATCCCGGTGCTCTCGATCTCGTCGCGCGGTTGCAGCGTCTGGAAGATGACCCAGATGCGATCGTGGAAGCGCGGCGAGATGCCGGGGCCGTCGTCGCGCACCGCGATCTCCCATCGACCCGCGAGCTCGCGCGCGCTGATCCACACGCTCGGCGCCGGCGACGGGTTGTACTTGAGCGCGTTCGAGATCAGGTTCATCAGCACCTGCTGCAGCGGGACGCGCTCGGTGAAGATCGTCGGCAGCGGGCCGTCGAGGTGGAGCCGCGCGGCCGCCGGCGGCGCGAGCAGCTCCCAGACGTCCTGCGCGAGCGCGCCGACCGAGACCGCTTCGGGCTTCGAGAACAAGCGCGCGCTGCGGCTGTACTGCAGGATGCCCTCGACGAGCTGCTCGAGCCGCGAGACGCGCCCGCGCAGGAGCCGCAGGTGCTCGCGCGTCTCGTCGGTGAGCACCTTCGCGAGATCCTCCTCGATGAACTGCGAGAGGTTCTGGATCCCGCGCAGCGGCGCCTTCAGATCGTGGCTGGTGACGTACGCGAACTGATCGAGGTCCTTGTTGCTGCGCTCGAGCGCTTCGATGAGCTGCTGCGCCTCTTGGTAGAGCGCCGCGTTGTCGAGCGCGATCGCCGCCTGCGAGGCGAGGCCGAGCACGAGGCGCTCGTTGCGCTCGCTGAACATGCCGGGCTTCGAGTGACCGAAGAACAGGCCGCCGATCACGCGGCCCGAGCGCGAGATCACCGGCACCGCGAGGTAGCTGACGACGCCGGGGAAGTGCGCGTGCGGAGGCGCGTCGATCGCGCGGACGTCGTCGCAGCGCACGATGTCCATGCCGTCGAACGGCAGGTCGAGCACGAGCTCGTCGAGGTGATCGCGCATCGTGCCGGACAGCGTGTAGCGCGTGCGCTGGTTGGGATCGCTCGAACGCACCTGGTAGAAGAGCGCGCCCATCTCGGCGCCCGCGATCACGGTCGCCGCGTCGGAGATCGCCTGCACGAGCCGGCCGAGATCGAGCTCGGCGGCGAGCGTGCGCCCGACCAGGTGCAAGGTCTGCATCACCTGCGCTTCTTCGCGCAGGCGCGACTCGGAGCGCGACAACGCCTCGGCGGCGCGCTTGCGCTCGATGCCGAGCGCGAGCGATCCGGAGATCGACGCGAGCTGATCGAGGATCGACTCGGCCATCGGCGCGCGCGCGAACAGCGCGACCACGCCGATCACGCGGGTGTCGAGGATCAGCGGATGGCCGGCGAACGCGACCAGGTGCTCGCGCGCGACGGTCTCCTTGTCGATCACGCCGGGATCGTGGAGCGCGTCGTTGGACAGGAACGGGATGCCCTGCTCGGCGACGCGCCCGATGCGCATGTGCCCGAGCGGGACGCGCGCGTGCTCGCCGTCGAGGCGCGTCGTCAAGCCGGCGCTCGCCGCGAGCTCGAGCTCGCCGGTCTCGGGGTTGAGCGTCCAGATCCGCGCGAGCGCGGCGTGGAGGTGCGAGACCAGCATGTCCGCGCACTGCTGCAGCATCGCGTGCAAGCTGGTCGTGCGCGTCAGCGCGTCGCCGATCTCGCCGATCAGCATCGCGTGCTGCGCGTGGCGATCGTCGCGCAGGATCGCGATCACGACGTCGCCGTCGCCGACGACCTCGCCGGTCAGCTCGAACACGCCCGCGCGCACCTGCAGCGCGATCGGATCCGCGGCGGTGCGCGCCTGCGCGAACGCGGCGGCGAGCGCGGCGCGGCTGGGCTCGTCGAACTGCGCGAGCACCGCGTCGAGCGTGAGCAGGTCCTCGGGCGCGCGGCCGAGCAGGCGCTGGATCGCGCCCGCGCACGCGATCGCGCCCGTCGACGGATCGTGCTCGATCACGACCTGGCGCGTCGCCGCTAGGACGCGCTCGTAGCGCACGCGCCGATCGAACGGCGGCGGAACGACCGCTTCGATCGCGGCGAGCACAGGTACGGCCCGATCCGTTGCCACGAAACCGCAACGATTCAGGATGCGTGCCGACACCGTTACCCCGCCGTTCACGGGTCTCGGGCCGGACCCCTGTGCGGCTGCGCCTCACTGCGTCGCCAGCGCGCGGTGCAATCAGGGAGAAACCCGCGTGGGCGCGCGAAATCAGGAGGGCCGTGTCGCCGGTTCACTGGCATGGAGACCGCAAGCCACACCGGAGGTCCATGGCTGATCCCATCCGCGTCTTGATCGTGGACGACGACGAGGTCGACCGCACGACCCTGCGCCGCGCGCTCGCCTCGAGCGACGTCGACGCGCAGCTCGACGAGGCCTCGACGCGGAAGGATGCGATCGCGCGCCTCGCGCAGCGGACGTACGACTGCCTGATCCTCGACCACAACCTCCCCGACGCCGCCGGCGTCGAGCTGGTCCGCGAGCTGCGCACCAACGGCGTCACGATCCCGATCCTCGTCGTCACCGGCAACCAAGACGACGAGACCGAGCAGGCGTTGGTCGACGCGGGCGCGACCGACTATCTGCCCAAGGGCGAGGTCTCACCCTCGCGGCTCGCGCGCCGCTTGCGCTTCGCGATGCGCGTCGCGCGCGCGGAGTCGGAGTCGCAGGACGCGCTGCGCCAGGCGCAGCAGGCGGCGCAGATCCGCGACGAGATGCTCGCGGTGGTCTCGCACGATCTGCGCGGCCCGCTCAGCGCGATCGGGCTCGCGTGCGAGGCGGTCAAGCTCGAGCTCGGCAGCGAAGCGCCCGCGCGCTACATCAACGCGATCGAGCGCAGCGCGCGGCGCGCCGAGCGCCTGATCGTCGATCTGCTCGACAGCGCGAAGATCGAGCACGGCGGCCTGACGGTGACGCCGCAGCCGATCGACGGCCGCGTCTTGCTCAACCAGGCGATGACCGATCACGATCTGCTCGCGCGCAAGGCGGGCGGATCGATCCACGTGCGCATGCCCGACGAGGCGGTCGTCGTGCTCGCCGACCGGGAGCGCGTGCTGCAGGTCTTCCAGAACCTGATCGGCAACGCGCTCACGTACGCGCCTGGCGCGCCGATCGAGCTCGCGCTCGAGCGCGGCGGTGAGAACCCGGTGTTCAGCGTGACCGACCAAGGCCCGGGCATCCCGACCGAGCAGCTCGAGCACATCTGGAACCGCTACTGGCGCGGTCGGCGGCGCGGCGGCGGCGCGGGGCTCGGGCTCTGCATCGCGAAGGGCATCGTCGAGGCGCACCGCGGGACGATCGGCGTGACCAGCGAGCTCGGGCGCGGCACGCGCTTCGAGTTCACGCTGCAGCCGGTCTCTTCCTAGATCCGCACGCCTGCGAACAGCGTGCCCCACGTGCGCACGCCGACGCCGTCGTCCATCGGCGTGGTCGGATCGATCGTGCGCGCGAGGAACGGCGCTCGGGCGTTGTCGCCGACGAAGACGTTCAGCGCGGCGCCGCCGACCAACTGCACGCCGCCGAGCTTCATGCCGACCGACAGGCGGAGCTGGTTGAGCAGGCTGAGGTTGGTCTCGTACTTCGCGCCGGGCGAGACGTGCCAGCAGATCGCCTCGAGGTCCCACGTCGTCGCGCCGATCTCCCAGCTCGGGCCGAGCCCGAGCCCGGCCATCCAGAGATCCTCGCGCGCGGTCGCGCTCACGTCCTGCGCGCGCTGCGCGCCGACGCCGTAGACGTTGTGCCAGTGATGACCGCCGTGACGCAGCAAGAGCGTGCCGACCGCGTGATCGTCGACGGACGCTTCGACGTCGGTGCGGCCGCCGGGCACGATGTCGATCAAGCCGATCGAGACGCCGTCGCCTTCGCCGCCGACGTTGATCACGCCGAGCTGCGTGCCGCCGACGCGCCGCGCGACGTTGATCGGCGCGACCTGCAGCCCGTCGACGTCGCGCGCGATGTTGACGCCGCCCGCGACCTGGAAGCCGTCGGTGTCGCCGGCGACGTTCACGCCGCCCGCGAGCTGGAAGCCGTCGAGCGACTGCGCGACGTTCACGCCGCCCGCGACCTGGAAGCCGTCGACGTCGCGCGCGACGTTGACCGCGCCGGAGAGCTGCCAACCGTCGACGGAGCCGTTCTCGATGTCGGCGGCGCCGGCGATCGCGAAGCCGTCGAGGCCGCCGCCGATGCCGATCGCCATGTGCAGCGCGAGATCGTGGCGGACGTGGAGATCGGCGAAGTCGGTGGAGAGGCCGGGGACGAGGCCGAAGACGAAGGTCGATTCGTGCTCGTCGTCGTCGGCCGAGGCCGCGAATTTCGGTGGCGCGATCTCTTTCACGGTGGGCGCGGGCGCGGCGGGGGCCGGGATCGCGGGGACGTCCGGAACGTCCGCGGGAGATCCGACGGGCTCGGGGCCGGGCACGGGCACGGGCACGGGGAGGCCCGCGAGGATCTGGGCCGCTTCGTCGCGCGCGAGATTTCCCGCGAGCAGCGTGATCAAGACCGGCCACGCGTCGCGATCGGTGCCGATCGCGATCGTGCGCTCGCGCGGCGCGCCGCTCGCGGGCGTGAAGCGCACGGTCGCGCTCGCGGCCTCGACCACGACGTCGAGGCACGGCGCGTTGCACGCGTCGGTCGCCGGCGCGACGTCGGCGCCGAGCTCGGCGGCGATCTTCGGTGCGAGCGCCGTCGCGGAGACGCCGGCGCCGGCGACGCGCAGCGAGATCGGATCCGCGAGCGCGGGCGCCGCGACGAGCACGATCACGAAGGGCAGCTTCTTCATGATCATGGTGTGCCCGCCGGCGCCTCGAGTGTTGAGAGACGATCGATCAGATCGATCGCTTCGTCGTGGCGATACCCGCGCGGCGCGATCGATCCATCGGCGAACGGCGCGAGCGCGGCGCGCGCGTCGGCGTAGCGGCCCAGCTTGATCAGATCGAGCGCGCGGTTGTAGCGCGCCTCGGCGGCGAAGCGCCCCGACGGCGCCGCGCGCAGGTAGTCGTCCCACGCCGCCAGCGCGGCGGCCGGATCGTCGCCGTGGAAGTGCAGCGCGTGCGCGTGTCGATACAAGACGTCGAGACGATCGACGCGCGGCTTCGGCGGCTCGACCGGCTTCACTTCGTCGAGGATCGGCGCGAGAGGCGCGGACGGCATCGCGTGTGCGACCGCATGCTTCGCAGGAAGCGGCGCCGGCGCCGGGATCGGCGCGGCGACCACGGCCGGCTCCGCGTGCGATCCGCCGATCGTCAAGCGTCCGCTCGCGATCGCCCACGCGACGCCGCCGCCGCTCGCGATCCCGAGCGCGGCCGCGATCGCCGCGAGCACGCCGCCCTTCTTCGCGCGCGACTCCAACCCGCGCCGCACGCGCAGCGCGGTCGCCGCGTCGGCGCCGACGTCGTCACCCGCGGCGCGCACCGCCTCGGTCGCCCGTGCGAGCAGATCGCTCATCGCGCGTCCTCCCCGAGCAGCTCGCGCAGCCGCTTGCGCGCGTGGAACACGCGCGATCGGATCGTGCCCTCCGGCGCGTCGAGGATCGCCGCCGCTTCGCCCGACGTGCGCTGCTCGACCTCGCACAGGACGAACGCGATCCGCTGATCGATCGGGATCGCGTCGAGCGCGCGCCACAGCTTCTCGGCCAACCGCCGCTGCTCCATCTGCAGCGCGCCGTCGACGGCCTGCGGCCCCGCGGGCATGCGCTCGATCGCCTTGCGCCGGCGCGCCGCGCTGCGGATGTGCCGCCGCGAATGATTGACCGCGACGCCGATCAAGAACGCGCGCAGCGGCGACTCGCCGCGGTACGACCGCATCGCGCGCGGGAGCGCGAGGAAGGTGTCGTGCACGATGTCCTCGGCCGCCGCCGGATCGCCGACCAAGCGCCGCGCGAACGCGCGGATGGGCACTTGATACGCGACGTACGTCTGCGCGATCGCGTCGCGATCGCCACGCCGCAACCGCTCGACGAGGTCCGCCTCGTCGGAGCCGGTCTCCGCTGCCAACGCAAGCGTTGCGTCCAGAGCGGTCATGCTACCTGGTGGTGCCCGCTCCCACGCCGACTGTTCAAACGATCGTGATGACGCGCTCCGTCAGCGGGCTTACACGGTCAATCCATGCGATAGATGAGCTGATCGATGCCCGTTCACAGCGATCGACTCATCGAGACCATCCGTTCGTCGATCATCGGCGATGACCAGGCGATCGACGGCCCGTACGGCCCGCGCCGCGTGACCTACGCCGACTACACGGCGTCGGGGCGGTCGCTCTCGTTCATCGAGGACTTCATCCGGCAGCACGTGCTGCCGCTCTACGCGAACACGCACACCGAGACGTCCGGCACCGGCCGCCAGACGACGCACTTCCGCGAGGAAGCGCGCGCGATCATCAAGGCCGCGGTCGGCGCCGGTCCCGACGACGTCGTGATCTTCACCGGCTCGGGCGCGACCGGCGCGATCCATCACCTGATCGAGGTGATGAACCTGCGCCTGCCGTCGGATCTCGCCGATCGCTATCAGCTCCGCGATCGCATCCCGCGCGAGGAGCGGCCGGTCGTCTTCATCGGCCCGTACGAGCACCACTCGAACGAGCTGCCGTGGCGCGAGTCGATCGCCGAGGTGATCACGATCCACGAGGATCTCGACGGCCACATCGATCTCGCGCACCTCGAAGAAGAGTTGATCCGGTACAAAGACCGCCCGCTGAAGATCGGCAGCTTCTCGGCGGCGTCGAACGTCACCGGCATCGGCACCGACGCGCGCGCGGTCGCGTCGCTCCTGCACAAGTACGGCGCGCTGTCGTTCTGGGACTTCGCCGCCGCGGCGCCGTACGTGAAGATCGAGATGAACCTCGACGGCGACGCGCACAAGGACGCCGTCTTCATCTCGCCGCACAAGTTCATCGGCGGCCCGGGCACGCCCGGCCTCCTGGTCGCGAAGCGCGCGCTGTTCAAGAACCGCGTGCCCGCGGTGCCGGGCGGCGGCACCGTCATCTTCGTCAACCCCGTCGAGCACCGCTACCTCGAGGATCCGCAGCACCGCGAAGAGGGCGGCACGCCGGCGATCGTCGAGGCGATCCGCGCCGGGCTGGTGTTCCAGCTCAAGGAAGAGGTCGGTTGGCAGACGATCCGCGCGCGCGAGGAGGACTTCATCAAGCGCGCGGTCGCGTCGTGGTCGAAGAACGCCAACCTCGAGATCCTCGGCAACCGCGACGCCTGGCGGCTCTCGATCGTGTCGTTCGTCGTGCGCCACCGGAACCAGTACCTGCACCACAACTTCGTCGTCGCGCTCTTGAACGATCTGTTCGGGATCCAAGCGCGCGGCGGCTGTTCGTGCGCCGGCCCGTACGGTCACCGCCTGCTCGGGATCGATCTCGAGTTCTCGAAGGAGTTCGAGCGCGAGATCGTGCGCGGCTGCGAGGGCATCAAGCCCGGCTGGGTGCGCGTCAACTTCAACTACTTCCTCGGTGAGACGCAGTTCCAGTTCCTGCTCGACGCGATCCACCTGATCGCGGACGAAGGCTGGAAGCTCCTGCCGCACTACGTGTTCGAGCCGATGACCGGCATGTGGCGCCACCGGCGTGGACAGCTGCGCCCGGCGATGAGCCTGCGCGACGTCACGTATCGCGCGGGCAAGATGGAGTACCGATCGCGCCACGCGACCGAGCCCGAGGACGCCTTGCCCGGCTACCTCGACGACGCGCGCCGCATCATCGCGGAGGCGTCGCAGTCGGTCTCGATCGCCGCGGCGATCGACGACGCGCCGCTCGCCGCCGACTTCGAGCACCTGCGCTGGTTCCCGCTGCCGTCCGAGGTCCTGTCGGAGCTCCAGGGCAAGGAGTGCGCGCACGACGCCACGGGTCGCCGCTCGTTCCGCACGCGGCCTTGATCAGCGCACGCGCGCGCGGCCGCGCCAGACGATCGCGCCGCCGTCGGTGGTGAGCGCGAAGCGCATGCGGGCCACCGGCGCGCGATCGGACAGCTCGATCTCGAGGCCGCGGCCACCCTGCGGCGCGCCGTTGCCGAGCGCGTACGCCTGCAACGGGAGGTCGGTCGGGCCGTGGTCGATCGTGATCGTGCAGATGATCACGGGCCGAGGCTCGGCCGCGTAGTAGTCCCCGCTGCCGGCGTCGGCGATGATCGCGTGATCGCAGTCCGCGTGCGCGCGGATCCGTGGCACGTCGCACGCGCCATGGATCGTCTTGGTCGCGCGCCAGATCGGGACGCCGTCCGCGCCGTCGAGCTGGGCGCGGATCGTGATCGTGCCGCACGCCAAGAAGCCGGTGAAGTCACCGTCGGTGCCCCAACGATCGTCGTCGAGGCTCGGCGCGATCTCGCGCGCGATCGGCTCCGTCGAGAGGAAGTCGCTGCGGCTCGACAGCGTGATGCGCCCGCCCATCGCGCGCGTCCACACGGCTTCGCGATCGCGATCGATCACGATCGCGCAGCGGACGGCCGTGTCGAGCATGTCGCACGCGAGATGGGCGAGCACCGGGATCATTTCGCAGCGGCCGCCGCCGGCGCGGTCGCGTCGTCGAGGTGCAGCTCGGCGATGCCGTCCTGATACGACACGCGCGCGACCAGCGCCTTCTCCTCGCCGTCGACGATCTCGACCGTGAGCTCGGAGACCTTGTCGCTCACCTCCTTCATCTTCTTCTTGAGGTGATCGAGCAGCTCGCCGCCGCTCTTCGCCTTCTCGAGCGAGACGATCTCGGCGTGCAGCTCGTCTTGCCGCGCGCGGTACTCGGCGACGCGCTCGCGCAACGACGCGATCCGCTGCTGCTGCTCGACGAGCGCGCGATGGCGGGCGAGCAGCTCCTGCAGCGCGAGCTTCAAGTGCGGCTCGGCGTCGGGGGTCGCGACGTACGCCTCGAGCAGCTCGGTCGTATCCGGCGCGTCGAGGCGGATCGATCGCTCGAGCGGGCGCGACTCGGTCAGCTTGACCGTGCGGCGCTCGCCGGCCTTCAGCTTGATCGGATAGAGGAGCGCGCCCGCGATGCGCTCGGGCTGCACCGGCTCGTCGATCGGCGTCCACTCGTCGTCGACGGGATGCAGGAGGTACACGGTGGTCGGCTCGGTGAGCCGCGACTGCAGCGTCAGCACGGTCGCGCGGAGATCCTGCATCTCGGCGCGCACGACGCCGCGATCGGCGGCGAGGATCCGTCGCAGCTGCTGCTGGCGATCCGCCTTCTGCTCGACGACGACCTGGCGATCGAGCGCGAACGGCACGACCGCGGTGCCGTGCGGCGGCACCTGCTCGGTGATGCCCTCGCCGATGAAGTGATCGTCGCCGTAGACCGCGATCGGTCCGCCCTCGAGCGTCTCGGTCGTCGGGTTGACCAGGTGCACCGAGCGGAACGCGTAGCGCGCGTCGCCGCGCGCGGAGATCGGATCGTAGAGGTACACGACCTCGCCCGAGGTCTCGCTGCGGAGGATCGGCACCATCGCGCTGGTCGCCTTCGGCACGGTCATGAGGCCGGGCGCGGTGAAGCGTTCTTCGCCGATCGGCGCGTCGGAGGCGGCGGCTTGCGCGGGCGCGACGTCGGAGAGCGGCACCAGCGCGACCTGCACGGTGTCCGACGGCGCGCCGGTCTGCGTCGTGATCTTGATCCGGTTGGTCGGCACGCCGACGTCGACGAGCTGGTCTTTGATCGAGCGCGCCTCCTGCGTGATCGACGCGACCGGCGTATTGCCGCGCGCGTAGCTGGTGATCGTGATCGCGCGCCGGCGGTGCATCGCGGTCTTCGCGAGCTGCGCGATCCGATCGCGCGCGATCTTCTTCGGATCGGGCGGCGGCGGCGGCGCGGGCGCGGGCCCGTCGTAGGGATCGGATTGCGCGCCGGCGGCGGCGCCGAGCGCGGTCTCGTACGTGCGACCCGGGACCGCGACGCGCTTCGTGTACTCCTGGTCGATCGTCGCGGCGCCTTGCGTGGTCGACGTCGGATCGATCGTCGGCGCCGATTCGGTCACCGTGACCGTCTCCGCGCCGGTCGTGTTGACGCCGTCGACGTAGTACTGGTTCTCGAGCGAGGTCGAGCCGCTGAACGACGTGCCGTACTGATCCAGCGTGACGACCTCGTCCTTGCCGTCGTCACCGGGCGGCGACCCCGCGGGCATCGGCGCGAGCGCGGTCGGCGGCGCCGCGGCGAAGCGCTGGTCGTCCTTGAGCTCCTCGCGCTCGACCGATCGCACGCTCCACAGATCGAAGCGGAACGACATCGCGGAGCTGGAGCCGACCCCGATCTTCACGTCCTTCCAGTCTTCGCCCGACGTGTTGTCGATGATCGCCCAGCCCTCGAGGAAGACCTTGCCCTTCGACGGCCCGTTCGAGTCGCCGATCACCATGCGGTAGCTCGGCTTCCACGCCGGCGCCTCGGTGACGTACGTCATCACGACGTCGGCGCGCCCGCGGTTCGGGATCGTGAGGTTCATGTCGATCATGTCGCCGCCGCCGTCGCGATCGCGCGGGAAGCGCACCGGCAGCGGCTGCTTGGTCTCGCGATCGAAGACGGTGAGCGTCTTCAAGAAATCGTCGACCAGCGCGCGCGGCACGCGCACGGCGAGCGTGCCGCCCGTCACGACCGCCGCGCGCTCGTAGTACGCGATGCCGTTGCGGTACACGACCACGTGTCCGAGCGGGACGTCGTCGACGCGCACGAAGTTGGCGCCGCCGCACGCCGCGAACAGCATCGCGGCCAAAGCAAATCTCTTCGACATGAAAGCCTCCCTTTCGTCCGTCCGAACGCACGAGCGCGGGAGACGTTGGGTCTCACGTGATGACAGGCTGCGATCAAGGAGCGGCGGGGGTGTGTCGCACGCCAAGGCGCTGATATCGTTCTCGGCATGTTCGTCCGTTCGCGAGGGCCCGCCGGCGCGCGCGCGATCGTGTGGATCCACGGGCTCGGCGAGAGCGGCCTTTGCTTCGAGCAGGTCGCCGCCCACGAGGCGCTCGCCGGATATCGGCACGTCATCCCGGATCTACCGGGGTACGGACGATCGGAATGGCGCGAGCGGATCGCTTCACTGACCGAGCTCGCCGACGAGCTCGCGGCCTGGATGAGCGGCGAGCGCGCGCCGATCCTCGTCGGGCACTCGATGGGCGGCGTGATCGGCGTGGCGCTCGCGGAGCGGCATCCGGCGGCGGTCGGCGCGTTCGTGAACGTCGAGGGCAACGTGACGATCGGCGACTGCACGTCGAGCGCGATCGCGGCGGCGGAGTCGCTCGAGCAGTTCGTCGGCGGCGGCTACGCGCGCCTGTGCGATCGCATCTATGACGGCGGCGCGACCGATCGCGCGCTGCGCGGCGCATACGCGTCGATGCGCTTCGCAGATCCGCGCGGCTATCACGCGCACGCGCGCGAGCTGGTCGACGTGAGCCGCGACGAATCGATGATCGATCGCCTGGTCGCGATCGCCGCGCGCACGCCGACGCTCTATGTCGCGGGCGTGCCCGGCGGCGCGGCGGCGCGGACGCTCGAGCTGCTCGACGCGCACGCGATCGAGACCGCGCGGATCGAGCCCGCGGGTCATTGGCCGTTCATCGATCAGCCGGACGCCGTCGCGCGCGCGATCGCGGGATGGATCTAGATTCCGCCGGGGCCGGTGCCGCCGCCACCACCGCCGCCGCCGCCGCCACCACCGCCGCCGCCGCTGACGAGCACGGTGCCCGACATCGATGCGCCGCCGACGTTGGTCTTGCACGAGTCGGCCGACGCCGCTTGCAGCGTCATGTCCCAGTGCGTGAGCGCCGCGGTGTCGACCGACGCGGCGAGCGTGCCGCCGCCGGTCCCGACCGAGGTGATCGTCACGGTGCCCGACTGCGCGAGGTAGACCTGACCCGCGAGCTTCGTCGTCGGATCGACGTTGCCCAAGATCTCGGCGCACACGCCGCACGTGCTCGCGTTCGCGTCGGCGCCCGCGATCGGGTACGTGCCCGGCGCGACCGCCTTGCCGGTGAACGCGCCCTGACCGTCGACGAGGTACAGCTGCACGTACGCGTTCGGCACGCCGTCGAGCGGCGCGTTGATCTTGTACCAGTGCAGCGCGCCCTGCGATCCGGACACGTTGCCCTGCGTCGCCGACGCGTTCGCGAGCGTGCCGAGCGCGCCGAGATCCGCGCCGACCGAGCACGTCGCCTGCGCGGGCGCGTCGGGGTTGCCGCCGCCGCTCGGGTGCGCATCGGGCGACCCGGGGTTCGACCCGCCGCCGGGGCCGGGCGCGCTGGCGTCACCGATCATGCAGCCGGCGAGGGCACTCGAACCGAGCAAGGCGAGCAGGAGGGACTTCATGCCCACCCTGTTCAGCAACCGATATGCCGTGTCATACGCGTGAAACACGCCTGCACGATCAACGGGTTGCACGGCGGCGCGGACGGCAGGCCCGGCGCCTGCGCCCCCCGGATCGGAGCCTAGAACGCCGGCCGTTCCTTCTTGTAGTGCTCGACCAAGGTCGCCAGGTAGTCGGCGAGATCGATGACGTCCTCGTCGTCCGTATCGCGCGACACGAAGACGGTCTCGAGATCGTGCGCGGTCCCGCGCGTCACCTCGCGCAGGTGCAAGGACACGGTGCCGTGCTCCGCGTCGGGCTTGCCGCGCTTGCGCGACGCGATGTCGACCGCGTCGACCAAGCCCCACAGCTTGTCGTACTCGCGATCGTTCATGTTGAACGATCCGAGCTCGTCGGTCTTCGCGCCCTTCGCGTAGCCGACCCACATCGCGGTGCCGCGCACGCGGATCGTCCACTCGCTGCCGTCGGGCTTGGTGCTGACGAAGTCGAACGAGCGGCCGTTGGTCTCGCCCCGCTCGGCGGAGAACGACTGCATGCCGCTGCCTCGGCCGTAGCTGCCTTTGCACGCAACGACCATCGTGAGGAGCAAGACTGCCGCGCCACGCACGCCCGAATCGTAGCAAACTCGCCGCGTGATCATCGTCTACGGCAACCGTTGGTACGGCAGCGCGTACGCACGCGGCGAGGCCGGCCTCGCGACCCGCTGCTTCCACATCTATTACATCCCGCTCATCGCGCACGAGCAGATGTGGGTCACGCATCGCGCGGGCGGCCGCTTGTACGGCTTCCAGACCAAGTGGAGCTGGCGCGCGGCGCTGCCGCCGGTCGCGTTGCAGTGGGGCATGGCGGCGGCGGCGATCTGCGGCGCGGCGATCTCACCGATCGCCGCCGTGCCCGTGATGATCGCGGCGATCGCGGGATGGTTCTGGGGCTACAACGGCAGCCGCAGCGTGCACGGCCGCGAGGCGAAGAAGCGCGAGCTGAGCGCGCGCGTCTTGAAGACGGGCTGCCCGGTGCCGCTCTTGCCGGCGCGGGTCGCGCGCGCGATCGCGTCGGATCTCGACGAGAGCTGGGGCAAGGAGTGTCCCGATCGATCTCCCGAGGACGTCGCGGCGCTCGGCCCGCGCGATCAGCAGGAGGCCGCGCTCGCGTATACGCTGCTCGCGGTGCGCGCGAGCTTCGAGCGCGGCCCGCTGGCGAAGACGCTGAGCGAGCGCGCCGAAAAAGTCATCGACGCGATCGAGAAGACGCCGCAGCTCCCCGAGGGCGCGCCGTATCGCGCCGAGGTCAAGCTGCCGGAGACGACCGCGTGATCGAGCTCGCCCGCGCCCGCGCGTTCTGGTTCCGGCGGCAAGGGCTCGCCTCGCCGTCGCGCGAGGATCCGGCGAAGGTGATCCGCGCGACCGGCTGGTTGCGCACGCTCGGCGGCGCCGACGTCTATCTCGCGGCGCGCGCGCGCACGGCCGCGCTCGATCGCGCGTCGATGGATCGCGCGGTCGCGAACGATCAGCTCCGCGTGATCCCCGCAGTGCGCGGCTGCATCTATCTCGTGCCCGGCGTCGACGTGCCGTGGGTCTTGCGGCTCGCCGAGGAGGCGTGGCGTCCGCGCACCGAGCGCGAGGTCGAGAAGGTGGGCGCGACGTGGAAGGAGGTCGAGGCGCTCGCGAAGCTGGTCGAGAAGGCGTTGGCGAAGCCGATGACGACCGACGCGATCCGCCGCGCGCTCCCCGACGGCGCGGTGCGCTCGCTCGGCGACGCCGGCAAGAAGCTCGGCATGAGCTCGCTCCTGCCGATCGCGCTGCGCTTGCTCGAATTCGCGGATCGGATCGAGCGCACGCTCGACGGCGGCCGCCTCGACACCGAGCGCTACACGTGGCGCGTCGTGCGAGATCGCGCGCCGGTCACCGGCGATCCGCGCGCGAAGCTCGCCGAGACGTTCTTCGCGCACAACGGACCGGCGCGCGTCACCGACTTCGCGAGCTGGGCCGCGTGGTCGCAGCGAGACGCGAAGGCCGCGATGGCCTCCATCGATCTCGCGAGCGTCACGGTCGAGGGCCTCGGCGACGCGTTCGTGCTCGCGCGCGATCGCGCGGCGCTCGAATCGGCGGAGCCGTCCGACGCGATCGCGCTGCTCTCGTTCGAGGACAACTTCCTCGTCGCGCACGGCGGCCCCGCGCTGGTCACGGATCCCGCGTATCACGCGGTGGAGCTCATGCCGTGGGGCTCGGGCAAGCCCGAGGCGATCGGCACCGCGAATCACATCGCGTCGCGGACGATCGTCGCCGGCGGTCAGGTCGTCGGCTTGTGGGAGCTCGACGAGCCGGCGAAGGCCGGCGTGTGGGCCCCGCTCGGCGCGCGCGCGGTCGATGCGAAGCGCGCGAAGGAGATCGAGGCGCGGGTCCAGGACGCCGCGCACTTCTTGCTCGACGAGCTCGGCCACGGCAAGAGCTTCTCGCTCGACACCAGCGAGTCGATCGCGGACCGCGCCGCGCAGATCAAGCTTCTGCGCGGGAAGCGAGCGGCGTCCGCGTCGCCATCAGGCGCGTCTCGATCGTCTCGCGCACCGACAGCATCGGCTTCTCGACGAGGTAGTACGAGAGCAGCGCCGCGCCGATCGCGAACCCGAGGTTGATCGGGAACGCCGTGAACCACAGATCGCTGCGGTGGTGGTTGAAGAACGGCTGCTGCCAGAGATAGAGCGAGTAGCTGAGACCGCCGATGAAGATCATCGGCCGCCAGTTCAAGAGCTTCCCGACGGCGCCGTCGGGGAAGCGCAGCGACCAGTCGATGCACGCGGCGACGCCGGCGATCTCGAGCGTCTGCAGGATCACGAGCGACGGCAGCGTCATGCGCTGCCCGAGCAGGAAGCATCCGACGACGCCGACCGGCACCAGCGCGAAGATCGGCGAGCGCAGGAACCACATCCACAGCTTGTTCTCGCCCAGCTTCGGCCGCACGACCGCGAGCACGCACCCGATCGCGATCGAATCGCCGACGGTCCAGAACGACTCGCCGGTCATGCCGCGCCACGACGGCATGCCGTAGAAGTCGGCGACGCGGATCAGCGGCGACAAGCACACGAAGCCGACCGCCGCGAGGAAGCCGCGCCGCGGCCCGAGCGCGACCAGCACCGCGGGCCAGAGCAGATAGAACTGCTCCTCGACGGCGAGCGACCACGTGTGCCCCATCCACCACGAGCGCTCGGGGTCGGGGTGATAGTTGGTCGTGTACGTGAACGCGTGCGCCGCGTCGCCCGGGTTGAGCACGAGCCACCCGATCGCCTGCGCGGCGACGATCGCGATCAAGTAGACGTAGTACGCCGGGAAGATGCGGAACGTGCGGCGCAGGTAGAAGCGGCGCAGCGAGATGTCGCCGTACCGCTCGAGCTCCTGCAGCAAGAGCGTCGTGATCAGGTAGCCGCTGATCACGAAGAAGACGCGCACGCCGAGCTCGCCGATCGGCAAGCCGTGGATCGGGAAGTTCTTCGTGCCCGCGAGGTGCGAGACGAGGACGACCGAGATCGAGATCGCGCGCAGCCCGTCGAGGGATGGAATGCGACCGCGCGCGCTCACCGAAGGACTATAGCCACCAGAACGGCTTCGAGCCCGCGAACATGACGTTCTCGGTCGCAGCATCCGGATCGGTCAGGTCGACCTCGACCATCACGCCGCGCTGCACGCTGTCGTCGTGCGGGTGCACGTCCTGGACTTCGCCCTCGAGGATCGATAAGACCTTGCCGACCGAGTGGCACTTGATCAGGCCCCAGTCGCACGTGTAGAGCGTGACGCCCGGGTGGATGTTCGAGAGGTTCTGGTACGGCACGAAGCCGACCACGCGCTTCTCCTCGTTCGCGCGGATGTACGGCGACGCGGCGAGCCGGCCGACCTTCTTCTCCTGCTCGACCAGGTTCGCCTCGAGCTGCTTCACGTGCTGCTCGACGACCGGGCGCTGGAGCTCCGCGTCCGCGTGCTCCTCGACGGCGCGGTCGTAGCTGACGCGCAGCGTGGTGTCGTTCGGCTTCGCGGCGGCCTGCGGCCCGAGCTCGGTCTCTTCCTTCGCGTAGATCTCGATCTTCTTGTCGATCGTCTTCAGCTGCGCCTCGGCGGTCGCCTTCTCGACGACCATCGCGTCCTGCTGCATCTTCGCTTCGCTGAGCGCGTTGGTCGCCGACATGACCTTCGCGTGCTCGGGCGAGAGGATCACCGGGCGCACCCAGGTGCGGTTGAAGTACCAGAAGATCGTGCCGGTCAAGAACAGGATGAGACCGATCAAGATCGCGCCGAGGGCGGCCATGCCCGCGATCCGGTACAGCTTCACGATCGCGGGCTGCAGCGCCTGGAGCAGGCGGCCCGGTTGCGGCGGTTTGACGGTCGAGTCCATGTTCATAAGGGCGCCTCGGGTATAGGCAACAAACTAGGCGGCGGGCAACTGCGCTCTTGCCGCAGCGGTCTGCGGGCGCGACAGGTCGGCGCCGTCGTCGCTGTCCTCTTCGACGGGGATGGCGTCGCCGTCACCGTCGGCGTCGGCGTCGTTGCCCGCGTGGCCGCGCGTCTCCCAGCTCGACGAGTCGAGCGTGAACATCGCGACCGGCGTCATCAGCGCGTAGATGACGGGCAAGACGATCGCGATCGGCATGAACGAGAACGGGTTGACCGTCTCCGACGCCGGCTGCTTGCGCGTCTTCCAGCGGTACCAGAGGCCGAACACCGCCGCGAACACGACGTGCACCACCAGCGTCGACCAGAAGCGGCCCGCGACGATCGTGCGCGCGAGCAGCACCGGGTAGAGCAGGAGGAGGCCGAACAGCGAGAAGAAGTGGATCGCGACGATCGGGTTCAGGCGCCACACGTGCGACATGCCGCCCGCGTAGTCCATGATGTTCGAGCGCCGCCAGCGGAGCTGTTGCGAGAAGTAGTCGGGGAGCCGGGTCGGGACGTTGGTCCGGCAGACCGCGTCGAGGGTCATCGTCGTGTAGTAGCCGGCCTTGACGATCTGCCGCGTGAGGTAGCGATCCTCGCCGTAGCGGATGGGCACGCCGAGGATCTCGCGGTTCTCGAGGAGCGGCTCGAGCTTGATCAAGACGTCGCGGCGGTACGCGGTGAGGCAGCCCGACAGGCACATCACGCGCCGGAACGCCCACTCGAGGTTCTTCATGAAGCCGTACGAGTACCAGTACTTCACGACCTGCATCCGCGTGAGCCAGTTCTCGCCCTTGTTGCGGACGTCGACGCGGCCGCCGACGGCGGCGATGTCGGGCGAGACGAAGCGACGGATGAGCTGGCGGACGGCGTCGGCATCGACGACGACGTCGGAGTCGACCGAGACGATGATCTCGGCGTCGGCTTCGCGGACCGCGCGGTTGATCGAGCGCCGCTTGCCCATGTTCCGCGTGTTCTTGATGACGCGGAGGCGGCCGCCCGAGCGGCGCGCGACGCGCATCGCTTGTTCGTAGCTGTCGTCGGTCGACATGTCATCGACGACGGTGATCGTCAGCTTGTGCTTCGGATAGGACTGCTGGAGGAGCGAGTCGAGCGTCTCCGCGATGCCCTTGCCCTCGTTGAACATCGGGATGACGACGGCGACGGTCGGCTCGTAGTCATCGGTCGTCTCGTCCCACTTCGACCCTCTCCACAACCGCACCGCGACGCCCGCGATGTAGCGGTTGATGAAGATGATCATCATCAACGCCTTGACGATCAGGCCGAAGAAGCCGATCAGCACGAGGCGTCCTCGCCGGAACGTAGCGACGCGATCGACACGCACGCAAACGCGCGCGCGCCGCTCGAACGGAGCTTGTTTCTCAAGACGGCCAAGTTCAAACCCAGGCGAACTACGGGGCGGCTCCAAGCGGCCGCGTCAAAGGTAATGGTGGCAAGCTATTACAGCTCGGCGGCGGCATCAAGGTTCCGTTTCCAGAAGCAGGGGGTGCGAGTGACGGGCACCCCTCGGGACGGTAGTTCAGTGCACGATCAGTTGTGCGCAGACGGCCTATGCGCTAGATGGCCCGTTCATGGCTCGTCGGGCGCTTGCTGTGATGCTCGGCATATTGGTCGTCGCCGGCAGCGCCGCCGCGAATCCTGACTCCGGCAATGTCGCGCCAGGTCCGACCAACGTCGAATCTTCACCGCCTGATTCTTCGGAGTCTCCTCCCGAGCCGGTCGCCGATCATCGCGTGCTGTCGGCGGTCGGGCTCGCGGGGACGTACACGACGCTCGGCACGTGGGCGTGGTTCGCCTGGTACTACAACAAGCCGCGCCGCGAGCACTGGACGTTCGGCGGCGACGGTTGGTTCGGCGACGAGACCTACGCGGGCGGCGCCGACAAGTTCGGTCACTTCTGGGCGAACCTGACCTTCGGCCGACTCGGCACCGATCTGTTGCGCAAGGGCGGTTGGGGCAAGTGGTCGTCGAGCGCGATCGGCTCGGGCATGACGCTCGCGTTCTTCTTCATGGTCGAGGTGAAGGACGGCTTCTTCTACGAGTTCTCGCCGAGCGACATGGCGGGCAACACGGTCGGCGCGCTGCTCGCGTTCGCGATGAGCAACTGGCCCGAGCTCGACGACGCGCTCGACGTGCGCGTGCAGTGGTGGCCGAGCCGCCAGTTCCAGCGCCACCTGAGCGCGAACTTCGTCGAGGACTACAGCGGCGAGTCGTACCTGTTCGCGTACAAGCCGCGATCGCTGCGATGGGTGCGCGAGGGCGACTGGGACGTGCGCTGGCTCGAGTTCGTGAACCCGGTGATCGGCTTCCAGTCGCGCGACTACAAGCCCGCGCCCGATCCGATGCTCGACGGCACGCGCGATCGGCGGCAGGAGATCTTCGTCGGGCTGACGATCGATCTGCAGGCGGTCTTCGACGAGACGCTCGGGGATTCGAGGTCGCGCGCCGGGCGCTGGGGCCACAACGTCGGCCACACCGTGACCGAGTTCGTCAACGCGCCGTTCACGACGCTCGACGTGGATCTCGCGTCGCGGTCACCCGACCCGGTGCTGATCACGCCATAGGATCGCGATCGCGCCGGCGGCGCACGCGAGCGCGGCGGCGTACGGCGCCCACGTGAGGTGCATCCAGCTCACGTGACTCAGGCGCGAGGCGAACGCGATCGTCGCGGCGAGCGCGGCGGCGCACGGCAGCGCGAAGATCGCGCGCATCGACGTGATCATCGGGCCGCCGCGCAGGATCAGCGCCGCGATCAGCATCGCGAGCGCGGCGAAGCCGAGCGCGTAGGTCGCGAGCGCGCCTTCGACCTCGCCGGTGCGATCGATCTTGTCGACGTCGCGCAGATCGCGCGACCGGCAGTCGCCCTGCTCGCACGTGGTCACGCTGCGCAAGCCGGCCGCCGCGGTCGCGCCGCCGACGTCGGCCTTCGCCCAGCTCACGAACAGGCACGCTCCGACGATCGCGACGGCGACGGCCAAGACGACGGTCCGCATGCGCCTAGCTTAGCGCTCCGCGAGCTCGGCGCGGATGCGTTCTGCGAGCCAGGTCCAGCGACGGCGCGCGCTCGCGTTGCGCACGGCCATGCCGACCGCCTTCTTCGATCCGACGATGCACACGAGCTTCTTGCCGCGCGTCACCGCCGTGTACAGCAAGCTGCGCTGCAACATGACGAAGTGCTGCGTCGCGACCGGGATCACGACCGCCGGGTACTCGCTGCCCTGCGACTTGTGCACGCTGACCGCGTACGCGTGGACGAGCTGATCGAGCTCGCCGCGCTCGTACTCGGCGGTGCGTCCGTCGCCGAGCTCGATCTTCAGGCGCGCGCCGTCGGGCGCCATCTCGACGATCACGCCGAGGTCGCCGTTGTAGACGCCCTTGTCGTAGTCGTTGCGCAGCTGCATGACCTTGTCGCCGAGACGGAACGATCGTTCGCCGCGCGCGATCTCGACGCCGCCCTCGCGCTCGGGGTTGAGCCGTTGTTGCAGCGCAGCATTCAATGCTGCAGTGCCGAGCTCGCCGCGATGCATCGGCGCGAGCACCTGCACGTCGCGCACGGCGTCGAGGCCGAAGCGCGCCGGGATGCGCTCGGCGACCAGCTCGACGATCGTGTTGCGCGCCGCCTCGGGCTCGTCGCGCGCGATGAAGAAGAAGTCGCTGTCGGCCTTGGCCTCGAGATCCGGGACGTCGCCGTGGTTGATCTGGTGCGCGCTGACGACGATGCGGCTCTGCGCCGCCTGCCGGAAGACCTCGGTCAGGCGCACGACCGTCGCCGCACCGCTCGCGATCGTGTCGCCGAGCACCGCGCCCGGCCCGACCGACGGCAGCTGATCGATGTCGCCGACGAGCACGAGCTGCGCCGCCGGCGGGATCGCGACGACCAGCGCGCGGAACAGCTCGATGTCGATCATCGAGGCCTCGTCGGCGACGACGAGATCCGCCTCGAGCGGCTCCTGCGCGTTGCGCGCGAACTGATCCGACTGCGGTTGGTACTCGAGCAGGCGATGGATCGTCATCGCTTCGCGGCCGGTCGCTTCGGCGAGGCGCAGGGCCGCGCGGCCGGTCGGCGCGGCGAGCGCGACCTTTCTTCTCAGGAGCGTGGCGAGATGCACGATCGCGCGCACGATCGTCGTCTTGCCGACGCCGGGGCCGCCGGTGATCACCGTGATCTTGTCGAGCAGCGCCGCCGCGATCGCCTGTCGTTGTTGCGGTGCGAGATCGATCGTGTGCTGGACCTCGAAGTCCTTGGTCGCCGCGTCGATGTCGAGCGTCAGCGGGCGCGCGGGCGTGTTCGAGAGCTCGGCGAGCGCGGACGCCGCGGTGCGCTCGGTCTGCCAGATCTCGAGGAGCGACACGCACACGCCGCGATCGCCGAGCACTTCCTTGATCACGCGGCCCTGCTGCTCGAGCGAGGACACGGCGGGCTTGACGCGCTCCTGCGGCACGCCGAGGAGATCTGACGCGGCGGCCGTCAGCTGCTCCTCGGGCATGTGGCAGTGACCGTCCTCGAGCTGCGTCTCGAGCACGTGCGCGACGCCGGCGTCGAGGCGCTTCGGATCATCGCGCGCGATGCCGATCTTCTCGGCGATCGCGTCGGCGGTGCGGAAGCCGATGCCCCACACCTCGAGCGCGAGCCGATACGGATCGGTCTTCACGACGCGGATCGCGTCGGCGCCGTACTTCTTGACGATGCGCGCGGCGAACGCCGCGGTCACGCCGTGCCCGCGCAGGAACACCATCACGTCCTGCATGTGCTTCTGCTCGGCGAACGCGCTCGACAGCTTCGCCGCGCGATGCGGGCCGATGCCTTCGACCTCGGTCAGGCGATTCGGTTGCTCCTCGATCACCTTGAGCGTGTCGAGCCCGAACTTGGTCGTGAGCCGCTTCGCGAGCTCGGGGCCGATGCCGTTGATCACGCCGGAGCCGAGGAACTTCTCGATGCCGAGCAGCGTCTCCGGCGACTTGGTCTGATAGCTGTCGATCTTGAACTGGCGGCCGAACCGCTTGTCCTCGATCCAGGTGCCGCGCACGCGCAGCGGTTGTCCCTCGAGGATCCCGGTCAGCGTGCCGACCACGGTCGCGGGCTGCGACGCGCCCTCGACCGCGAATCGCGCGACGGTGAAGTCGTTCTCCGCGTTACGGAACACGATGCGCTCGACGGTGCCGTCGAGCGTGATCAGCGTGTTCTCGGAAGACACGGCGGAATCATACGCGGTAGCGTCCTGCGCATGAAAGCCGCGCTCTCCGTCACGGCGCTCGCGATCTCGTCCGTCGCCTACGCCGGCCCGCCGGTCGCCAAGAAGATCGCGCACACGTACCAGGTCGCGGGCCACGATCTCAGCGACGACTACGCGTGGCTGAAGGACAAGGACGATCCGGATCGCCTCGCGTACTTGAAGGCGGAGAACGACTACGCGCAGCAGATGCTCGCGCCTTCGGCGGCGCTCGCGAAGACGCTCTACAAGGAGATGCTCGGCCGCGTCCAGGAGACCGACGAGCAGGTCCCGGTCCGCATCGGCTCCTACATCTATGTGTGGAGGACGCAGGAGGGGAAGCCGTACGGGATCTGGAGCCGTCATCCCGCGGCGGGCGGCTCCTCCGCGGACGAGGTCGTGCTCGATCTGAACCAGGTCGGCGCCGACAACAAGTGGGACGTCGTGCGGCTCGGCGCGCACGAGGTCTCCGACGACGGGCGCTTCCTCGCGTACACGATCGACTCGACCGGCGGCCTCGACTACGCGCTGTACGTCGAGGATCTCGGCGCCGGCCTGATCGTCGACGGGCCGATCGAGCACGTCACCTCGGTCGCGTGGGCGGCCGACGGCACGCACCTCTTCTACACGACCGATCGCAACAGCGCGAAGCGCACCGACACGCTCTGGTGCCACACGGTCGGTGCGAAGAAGGACGGTCGCACGGTCCTGAAGGAGCCCGACGAGCACTTCGATCTCGAGGTCGCGCGCTCGAAGGACAAGCAGTGGATCGTCGTCGGGTCGGGCAGCCACACGACCAGCGAGCAGTGGCTGATCCCGGCGGCGAAGCCCGCGCAGGCGGCGGCTTCCGTCGCGGGGCGCACCCACGACGTCGAGTACTACGTCGTGCCGCGCGGCGATGCGCTGTTCGTGCACTCGAACCACGCGGGGCCGACCTTCGGCGTGTATCGCGCGCCGATCGCGACGCCGGATCGCGCGCACTGGAAAGAGGTCGTGCCGGTGCGCGCCGACGTCAACATCGATCGGATCGACATCGCGAAGGACCAGCTCGTCCTGGTCGAGCGCGACAAGGGCAAGCTGCAGATGCGCTTGTTGGACGACGCGCTTGCGTCGCGGACGGTCGCGTTCCCCGACGCCGCGTACGTGCTCGCGCCCGACGACAACGAGGAGCTCGACGAGCCGTTCTATCGCGTGAGGTACGAATCGCTCGTCACCCCGCCGCGCACGATCGACGTCGATCTCGCGACGCTCGCGCAGACCGTGCGCAAGGAGCAGCCGGTCAAAGGCTACGACCCGAAGAAGTACGTGATGGAGCGCGTGTCGGCGCCCGCCGCCGACGGCACGCCGGTGCCGATCACGCTCGTCTACAAGAAGGGCGTCAAGAAGAACGGGTCGGCGCCGCTCTTGCTCTACGGCTACGGCTCGTACGGCTTCCCGATGGATCCGTACTTCGACTCCAACCGGATCTCGCTGCTCGATCGCGGCGTGATCTACGCGATCGCGCACATCCGCGGCGGCGGCGATCTCGGTCGGCCGTGGCACGACGCCGGCAAGATGATGAAGAAGAAGAACACGTTCACCGACTTCATCGCGGCGGCCGACTGGTTGGTCGCGCAGAAGTACACGTCGCGCGCGAAGCTCGCGATCGAGGGGCGCAGCGCCGGCGGGTTGCTCATCGGCGCGGTGCTCACGATGCGGCCGGATCTCTGCAAGGTCGCGATGCCGGGCGTGCCGTTCGTCGACGTGGTCAACACGATGCTCGACGAATCCCTGCCGCTCACCGTCAGCGAGTTCGAGGAGTGGGGCAACCCGAAGGTGGCGGCCGAGGCCGAGTACATGCTGTCGTACAGCCCGTACGACAACGTGAAGGCGGTCGCGTACCCCGCGATCTACGTGCGCACCGGCTTGAACGACTCGCAGGTGCTCGTCCACGAGCCCGCGAAGTTCGTCGCGAAGCTGCGCGCGATGTCGACCGGCAAGGCGCCGATCGTGATGGTCGTGAACATGGGCGCCGGCCACGCCGGCGCGTCGAATCGATACGATCGCATGCACGAGGTCTCGACCGACTGGGCGTGGATGCTGACGCAGCTCGGGATCAAGTCTTGAGGCCGCGCAGCGCGGCGAGCGCCGCGTCGGTGCGCGGGTGGGTCGCGATCGCGGCGCGGTGCGCCGCGTAGAGGCTGATCGTCGCCGACGGGCCTCGCACGCGCGACAGACCGTGAGCGCGCGCGAGCGGCTCGGGCAGGAACGTGCAGCAGCCGGTGCTGCGGGCCGTCGCGAGCGCCGCCGTCGGCAGGGTGTCGACGACCGCCGCGAGGACGCATGGCTCGTCGCGCGGCCACGGCGCCTCGCGCGCCAAGATCAGGCGCCACGGCGATCGGGGCGCGCGCACCCCGCGGCCGCGGAACAGGCTCCACGTCACCCGGCCCGCGCCCACCGACGACAACGTCTCGTCGCGCGGCGGATCGGTGACGAGCGCGAGATCGAGCTCGCCGCGGCGCAGATCGCCGGCGATGTCGCGGCTGGCGACCTCGCGGATCGAGAGCTCGGGGGCGCGCGCGTCGAGGGCCGCGCTCCACGCGGCGAACAGCGGGCCTGCCTCGGGCACGAGCGCGACCCGCAGCTCGCCGCGCACGACGCCCGGCCCGTCGATCACCTCGTCGACGACCTCGTCGAGGAGCCGCATCGCGGCGCGCGTCGAGCCGAGCAGCGCCTGGCCGGCGGCGTTGAGGTGGAGGCGCGCTCCGGTCCGCTCGAACAGCGGCCGCCCGAGCCGGTCCTCGAGCAGGTGGATCGCGCGCGACAGCGCGGGCGGCGAGACGCCGATCGCACGCGACGCCGTCGGCAAGTGCTCCGTCTCCGCGACGGCGCGGAAGGCGGGCAGGTAGTCCCACAGCGCGCGGACGCGGGCGGCGCGATTCATTCCAGATAGTGGAACGAAATCTTCGCATCAATGCAAGAAACCGAACGTACGGGCTCGCGTAACGACCGCATCCCATTTCCGGAGGACTCCTCATGACTCGCTCGTCTTCGCGTTCGTTCGCCTCGTGCGCCCGCGCTTCGTCGCTGGTCGCCTTCACGTCGATGTCGCTGGTCGCGTGCAGCGACGGCGGCACCGCCTACCCGCCGCCCAAGGACCCGGACGCCACGCCGGCCGCGACCGTCGACCGCTTCTCCGCCGGCGCCGGCACGCTGATGGTGCGCGGCCCGGGTAATGCGCTGCCCGCGCCGGGCGCGCCGGTCGACTTCGATCAAGCGCCCTTCATCACGCGCGGGCTCGGCCCGGGCGGCGAGCGCGTCGCCTATTACAACTTCGACGTGCGCTCGACCACGCCCGACGACATCTACGTCCTGTTCGTCGAGGGCTCCGACCAACCGGTGGCCGGTCAGCTCAACATCGTCGACAGCATCCCCGGCGACACCGACTACAACGACTTCTGGCAGGTGGTGCGCGTCGACGTTCCGGCGGACTACGTCCCCAACTCCGTCACCAGCATGAACGCGATGATGGCGCAGGGCTGGAAGACGACGCCGACCGGCACGATCGTGAACTGTCCGATCGTCCCTCCGGGCTCGACCGCGACGCTGCGCGTGGGCGGCGGCGATCCTGGCCTCGCGCGCGGGTGGTATCGCGACAAGGTGGTCTCGTACTTCAACTTCGCCGAAGCGCCGCTCCACACGGTCGGCGACGGCAAGGTCCCGGTGACGCCGATCTTCGTCAGCTTCAACATCAACCCGGATCAGCCCGGGGGCGGTCCGCCGTCCGGCTTCCGGACCGAGCCGGGCTCCGCGCAGACGCACAACGTGATCGCGGCGCTGCCGGGCGGGACCGGATACTCGCCGCTGTGGTCGGTACAGGTCTACGACAACGCCGCGTTCGCGTCGGTCGAGGACCTCGCGACCGCCGGCGCCGCGAAGCTCGTCGCGCACGACGTGGCGACCGTCAACTGTCCGCTCGCGTCGGAGGGATCGTGACCGGCGGCGCGCCGGATCACATCGCGAGGCCGCCGTCGCAGTCGATCGTGCGGCCGTTGAAGTAGTCGCACTCGAGCACGAACTTCACGGCGAGCCAGATGTCCTCGGGCAGGCCGATGCGCGCGACCGGGATCGCGGCGACCAGCGCGTCGCGCGCCTTCTGGTTCATGCCCTGCGTCATCGGGGTCTCGATCATGCCGGGCGCGACCGCGCCGACGCGGATCCCGAACGGCGCGAACTCCTTCATCCACGTCACCGTGTTGGTCGCGAGCGCGGCCTTCGCGGCGCTGTAGTTCGACTGGCCGCGGTTGCCGTGGCGCGCCGACGACGAGATGTTCACGATCACGCCGGGCTTCTGGTCGGTCTCGACCATCTTCGCGACGGTGTCGCGCACGATCATCGTCGCGCCGGTGAGGTTCACCGCGATCACGGCGTCCCACTGCTCCTTCGAGAGCTTGGTGACGGCGCCGGTGGTGCGGTCCTTCTTGACCAACAGCCCGTCGCGCAGGATGCCCGCGTTGTTGATCAGGCCGTTGAGCCCGCCCATCGACGCGTGCGCCCATTGCACGAACGCGCCGACGTCTTGCTCGTTGGCGACGTCGAGCTTGCGCGTGTAGATCTTGCCGGGCAGCCCGTTCGCTTCCTTGGCGAGGGCCTCGAGCCCGACTTCGTCGACGTCGCCGGCGGCGACGTGCGCGCCGGCCTCGGCGAGGCGACGAGAGAAGTGCGCGCCCATGCCGCGGGCCGCGCCGGTGACGATGATCTTGAGATCGGAGAGCTTCATCTGGATACCTCGTGCGGGTTCTGGGGCGGAACGTAGTCAGTGTGGCGGCGCGATCGCAAGCCGTGGGCGCAGCCACTCGACGAGCGCCGGATACATCTCGCGCGCGGCGCGACTCCCGACCACGGCGCCGACGTGCCCGCCCGCGACCTTGATCACCTTGGTGTCGGTGCTGCCGACGTGCGTGACCAGCGCGGTCGCCGAGTCGCACGGGCAGATCGCGTCGCGATCCGCGACGATCGCGAGCGCCGGGCACGTGATGTCCTTCAGATCGACGCGCCGTCCGCGCACGTAGTGCGTGCCGTGGATCAGCGCGTTCTGCTGATAGAGCTCGGTGATGTACGTGCGATAGGCCTCGCCGGGGAACGGGATGTTGTCGGACGCCCACGCGTCGAGCGCCTTGAAGCTCGTCTGCGCTTTCGGGTCGCCGATCAGCTCGGGCAGGTGGATGTACTTGGCGAGATCGAGGGTCGGCCTGAGCGCGGTGAAGCCCGCCTGCATCTGCGACGGCGCGACGTTGCCGGCGTCGGCGATCGCGTCGGCGTCGAACCAGCGCGGATCGACCATGCGCCGCAACATGCCGCCCTGGCTGAAGTCGATCGGGCCGGCGAGATCGACGAGCAGCGCGAGGTCGTCGTTGTGCAATGCAGCATGGATCGTCGACAGGGTGCCGCCCATGCAGTAGCCGAGCAGGCCGACCTTGGTCGCGCCGGTCGCGCGCTTCACGCGGCGGACCATGCGCGCCAACCGATCGAGGACGTCGGTCCACGATCGGTGGCGATCTTCGTCTTCCGGGATGCCCCAGTCGAGGCACCACGTGTCGACGCCGCCGGCGACGAGCGCCGCGCACAGGCTCGCGCCCTCGCGCAGGTCCATCACGTACCAGCGGTTGATCATCGACGGTACGAGGAGCAGCGGGATGCCGCCGGTCGCGCGATCTCGCGGCGCGCGGAACCGCAGCAGGCTCGCCGTGCCCTCGGTCGCGACGACATCGCGCGGGGTGGGCGCCAGCACGGGCGTGGGGTGCGCCTCGGCGAGCCCGGTGAGCTCGGCCGCGGCCTGCGCCCACGCGCGCGCGATGTTGCGTTGCAACGTAGCGGCGGCGTCGACGGACATCAGGCCTTGCCCGTGAAGTCCGCGGCGCGGCGCGCGGTGTCGATCGCGATCTTGCGCCACTCGCCGCTGACTTGCTGGAGGTAGTCCAGCGTGTCCTGCACCAGCGCGGCCATGTCGGCGGCGTTGGTCTTGATCCGCTCCATCATCGCGCGCTCGAACACCGAGATCTCCTCGGAGATCGTCTCGAGCTTCGACGCGTGGTCGCGCATCCACGGGGCGAAGGCGTCGGCGCCGAACGGCATCGGGAAGGCCTTGGTCAGGTTGGTCAGATCGAAGAACGGCGCGAACGGGTTGAAGTCGGCGCGCTTCGCTTCGGTCTTGGGCTCGGTCTTGGCCGAGGTCGGCGGGGTCTTGGTCTCTTCGGGCTTCGACATTTCGTGTCTCCTTGGTTGGAGACACCCTAAGGACGCCCTCCCGAGGAGTCAACGAGAAATTTGTGCGATGCAACAAAAAATGTTGCGACGCACAATCACGCGCAGGGTCAGGGCGTGCCGCGGCGCTGTCGGCGCTTCGCGCCCGGTTTCCCGACGCTGGCGCCCTCGGGGCGCATGCTGCGCTTCAGCTCTTCGATCTCGCGGCGCAGCGAGGCGACGTCGTCGTCGCGGTCGTCTCGTCTCGGCGGCGGTGCGGCCGACGGCGGCGGCGCCGTGTCCTGCGAGAACGGGCTCATGAACATGCGGCCCATCGCCTCGGCGGCGTTGAGCGGTAACGTCGCGAGCGATCCATAGTTGCTGCCGCGCACGCGGCGTTTCGCCGACAGATAGAAGTCGAGCGCGTTGGTGACGTACATCGAGAAGAACTCGGCGAGCGCGTCGTCGCCGAGGCGCACCAATTGTGTGAGCAGCCCGACGGGGAGCACGCGCGCCGCGGTGCCGCTCTCGAGGATGATCTGCGCGAGCGTCGCCTGGGTGAGATCGTCGTTCGAAGAGGCGTCGACCACGCGCACGTCGGAGCCGCGGCGGACCTTGTCGGCGAGCTCTTCGAGCGTGATGTACCGGCTGTCTTGGGTGTCGTAGAGCCGGCGGTTGCCGTACTTCTTGATCAGGACAGGCGGCGCCATGGCGAGCGAAAGTACTTCACCACTGTGCGGTGCGCAACGGTCATGTTGCAGTGCAAAAAAATCGGTTGACACGGACCGGAGCCAGATCCTAGTGTGACCGCCGTTCGAGGGGATATGACGCGCGCTTCGATTGGTGCACCGCACAAGATCCTGTTGGCCGCGGTCGTCAGCGCGAGCGGCTGCGCGTCGACGCCCGGCGACACGTGCACGCGCGACGATCAATGCGCGTCGCACTTCTGCAAGGCCGACGACACCTGCGCGCCCGCGGCGGACGGTCCGCTCGGCGGTCCCGACGGCTCGCAGCAGCAGCCCGACGCGCCGCTCGGCTGCGCGCCGAACCACGACGGGACGATCACGCGCGCCGAGATCCCGCTCGCCGCGGGGCAGAGCGCGAAGTTCCGCATCGCGACCAGCGCGACCGTCGACACCGCGGGCGCGCTCGGCACCGACGGCACCCGCGCGTGGACGCTCGCGGCCGCGCTCGCCAACGACAGCGACGCCCAGGTCGCGCTCGAATCGCCGAGCGGGCAGTGGTGGGCGTCCGACTTCCCCAACGCGACGTACGCGACCTTGCTGTCGTCGCAGCAAGATCTGCGCGGCGTGTTCCTCGTCGACGACGCCGGCCTGCACCTGCTCGGCATCGTGTCGCCGACCGGCGGCGTGACGCGCACCGAGCTCACCTACGATCCTCCGGTCGACGTGCTGCGCTTCCCGCTGACGACGACGTCGAAGTGGACCTCGTCGCCGACGGTGTCGGGCTACGCGAGCGGCGTGCCCGGCGCGTACACCGAGTCGTACGACTCGAAGGTCGACGCGGTCGGCACGATGGCGACGCCGTACGGCACGTTCCCGGTGATGCGCGTCGCCGTCGACTTCCAGCAGACGACCACCGTGGTCACCACACACAAGACGTACGCGTGGGTCAGCGAGTGCTACGGCACGATCGCGACGGTCACCTCGCAGAACTACGAGACGAAGAGCGACTTCACGAAGGCCTCCGAGGTATGGCGGCTCGCGCCCTGAAGCTCGCCGGACTCGTCGCGGTGGCGCTCGGGGCGGGCTGTCCGCAGTTCCATCCGGGGCCGCTGCCCGGCGCGCCGTCGGACGCGACCTTCGTCGACGTCGACGGCGTGCACGTCCGCTATCGCGAGCTCGGCGAAGGTCCACCGATCGTCCTCATCCACGGCTTCAGCGCGTCGCTCGATTCGTGGACCGGCGTCGCCGACGTGCTCGCGAAGCACCATCGCGTCGTCGCGATCGATCTCAAGGGCTTCGGGTGGACGTCGCGCCCCGAGGGCGACTACTCGCCCGAGGCGCAGGCGCAGCTCGTCTGGCATGTGCTCGACAAGCTCGGCGTCGAGGACACCGCGGTCGTCGGTCACTCGTGGGGCTCGTCGGTCGCGCTCGCGATGGTGCTCGCGCAGCCGGCGCGCGTGCGTCGCGTCGCCCTGTACGACGCCTACGTCTACGACGAAGAGGTGCCGAGCTTCTTCCGCTGGGCGCAGCTCGGCGGGATGGGCGAGGTCTTGTTCTCGCTCTACTTCAAGGAGCGCATCGACGAGCGCGTGCCGCTCGGCGTCCACGACGATCGCTACGCGACGCAGTGGTCGGTCGAGCGCGTGGAAGAAGAGCTCGATCGGCCCGGCTCGACGGCGGCGGCGCTCGCGACCGCGCGCGGCCATCACTTCGCGTCGATCACGTCGAAGCTCGGCACGATCCAGCAGCCGGTGCTGCTCCTGTGGGGCGCCGACGATCAGGTCACGCCGGTGCGGTTCGGCGAGCGCCTCGCGCGCGAGCTGCCGCGCGCGGAGCTGAAGATCTATCCCGCGTGCGGTCACCTGCCGATGGTCGAGGCGCGCAACCAATCGACGCGCGACCTCGTGCACTTTCTTGCAGAGCAACAGGAAGTTGTTGCGCCGCAACAAGGCGCGAACGCCGACGACATCCCCGCGCCGCTGCCGATGCCAGAGGCGGCACCGCCGACCTGGGAGCAGGGCCCCGGCGCGGATCTCGGCACGCTCGGCGCCGAGCTCACGCCCCGCAAATACGCGGCCCCCCGCGATCGCGCCGAGCTCGACGTGCACGGCTACTTCCGGACCCGCGGCGAGATCCTCGACAACCTCGATCTCGATCGCGGGCTCGACGCGAGCGGGCAGCCGCTGTTCCCGATCCCGCTCGGCGGCGGTCAGATCTTCCGCGGCGGCGATCTGCGCTTCCGCACCGACGTCGACGCGTACGCGCCGGGCGCCGGCGTCGCCGCGCACGCGCGCATCGATCTGATCGACGATCTCGGCTTCGGCTCGACGCCCGAGGTCGGCACCGAGCGCGCGCCCGCGCCGTCGGCGTCGCCGTCGCAGCGCGCGAGCTATGCGCTGATCCAGCGCGGCTGGGCCGAGGTGCTCACGCCGTTCGGCGTGCTCGCGGCCGGCCGCATGGGCGCGTACTTCGGGCTCGGCATGCTCGCGAACGGCGGCGATTGCGACGACTGCGACGGCGGCGACACCGCGGATCGGATCGCGTTCGCGTCGCCGCTCGCGGGCCACGTCGTCGCGGTCGCGTACGACGTGTCGTCGAGCGGGCCGTACACGATGCACCGCGACGAGCGGCGCTCGCTCGATCTCGAGCCGTCCGACGACGTCAACACCGCGACCGCGGCGCTCTTGCGCTTGAGCGTGCCGGCGACGCGCGCGCGCCGCGCGGCCGCCGGGCTCGCGACGCTCGAATACGGCGTCTACGTCTCGCGCCGCTGGCAGGATCGAGACGTGCCCGCGAGCTACCTCGGCACGGGGAGCTCGTTCACCCCCAACGATCTCGTGCTGCGCGACTTCACCGCGACCACGCTCGGCGGTTGGGCGCGCATCTCGTCGTCGACGATGCGTCTCGAGGCCGAAGGCGCGTACGCGAACGCGCGGGTCGGCCAAGCCTCGCTCATCCCCGGCGCCGAGCTGACGCAACCGATCACGTCGAACCAGCTCGGCCTCGCGATCGAATCCGACCTCGCGCCGGATCCGCGCGTGCGCATCGGCCTCGACGCCGGCGTCGCGAGCGGCGACAGCGCGCCCGGGTGGAACGGCGCGCAGGCGATCCCGCCGCGCGACACCACCGTCGACGCGTTCCGCTTCAACCCCGATTACCACATCGATCAGATCTTGTTCCGCGAGATCATCGGCACGGTCACCGACGCCGCGTACGTGCGGCCGCACGCGCGCGCGATCCTCGGCGAGGTCGGCGCGGCGCGCGTCGAGGCCGGCGCCGCGCTGATCGCGAGCTGGGCGATGGAGGCCAGCTCGACGCCGAACGACTCGTCGTACCTCGGCCTCGAGCTCGATCCCGAGCTCCGCTACGCGTCGAACGCGTTCGGCGCGGTGCTCGACTACGCGGTCTTCGTCCCCGGGGCGGCGTTCGACAGCGCCATGCTCTCCGCGCGCGCGGCGCAGGTCATCCGCGTGAGGCTCTTGTTCAGGTTCTGATGCGCTCATTTCTTGTCATATGTTGTATTACGACGGGTTGCGACGCGAACCTCACGCCGCAGCCCGCGCCGCCGGCGCCGGTGCCGAGCTGCGTGCCGAACCGAGACGGCATGATCGACGCGACCGAGGTCCCGATCGCGCTCGGCGTCACGATCGACGAGTACGTGTCGTCGTCGCAGAAGACGATCGATCAGCAGGGCAGCGGCACGCCGCGCACGTGGGACTTCTCGACGGAGTACGGCGACGACACGCGCGTCTCGGTCGGGCCGACCGCGCTCGACACGCAATGGTTCGCGGCGAGCTTCCCCGGCGGGCAGTTCGTCGCCGACGCGGGCGACGGCAAGGACGGCGTCTACGCGAAGGACGACACCGCGCTGTGGCTGCTCGGCCTCGCGAGCCACGACATGAGTCCGCCGAGCGGCAAGACGATCTTGCGCTACGACGCGCCGGTCGCCGTGCTCCGCTTCCCGCTCCACGACGGCGACGCGTGGACCGAGACCGGTCACGTCACGAGCGGCACGCTCGACGGCCTGCCGTACGTCGGCACCGATACGTACGAGATCGACGTCAGCGGGCTCGGCACCGTCCTCGTCCCCTACGTCCGCTTCGATCCGGCGCTGCGCGTGCGCACCCACGTCACGGTCGCGCCCGCCGCCGGCGGCGCGACGATCTCGCGCCGACAGACGCAGTTCTTCTTCGAGTGTTTCGGCGAGATCACGCGCGCCGAATCGAAGCCGAACGAGCCATCCCCCGATTTCACGCTGGCCGCGACCCTGCGGCGCTTTGCACTATAGAGGAGAGAGTCATGAATCCCTGGGACATGTGGAAGAAGAGCTTCGACGTCTGGGAGCAGACCACCGCGAAGTATTTCGAGCAGGTCATGCAGAACCCGGCGGTGCTCGGCCCCGCCGGCACGCTGCTCACCGCGTTCATGAAGACGAAGGCCGCGACCGATCGCGCGGTCGCGCAGGGCTGGGCCGCGATCGGCCTGGCGACGCGCCGCGATCAGGAGCGCGCGCTCTACAAGCTCGATCAGATCGAGGCGCGCCTCGCCGAGGTCGAGGATCGCCTCGCCGATCTCGAGGCGCCGCCCATGCGCAAGGCCGCTGCGCGCTAGGAGCCGAAGATGGACATCACCCCGTTCCTCGACCTCCGCCCCGCGCCGTACGGCGTGCTCGACCGGCTCGCGACCCATCGCGATCGGCCGCGCTTCTACGTCCGGAATTCGGACAAGTCGTGGCGCGCGGTGACCTGGGGCGAGCACGCGCGCGATCTGCGCGCGGTCGCGCGCTGGTTGATCGACGCGGGCGTCGCGCCCGGCGATCGCGTCGCGGTGTTCGCGGCGAACTCGGTCGCGTGGGCGGCGAGCGCGATCGGCATCCAGGCGGCGGGCGCGGTGCTCGTGCCGATCTATCCCGCGTCGACGGCGGAGCAGGCGGCGTACGTGCTGCACCACGCGAACGCGCGCTTCGTGTTCGCGGATCCCGCGTGCGCGCCGCGCGTGCCCGACGACGTCAAGCTCGCGCCGTGGCCGTCGGATCCGACGGCGATCGCCGCCGCGTCGTCGCGCGACGCGAGCGATCCGGACGTCGTCGACGAGCGGCTGCGCTCGATCGATCTCGATCGGCCGGCGTTGATGCTCTACACGAGCGGCACCAGCGGGCCGCCGAAAGGCGTGCCGCTCACGCACCGCAACATCGGCGCGAACGCGGCCGACTGGCTTCGCTGCAACGCAACATTGATCGAAGAGGGCTACCGCGATCTGCTGTGGCTCCCGATGAGCCACATCTTCGGGCTCGGCGAGCTGTGCCTCGGCAACACGCTCGGCTGGGAGTCGTGGCTCGGCTCGCCGCTCGACGCGCTCGAGCTGTTGCCCGACGTCGCGCCGCACGTCTTCTTCTCGGTGCCCGCGTACTGGGAGAAGGTGGCGCGCGCGGTCGCGTCGCACGGCTTGGATCGCGCGACCGGTGGTCGCCTGCGCTTCTGCTTGTCGGGCGGCGCGGGGCTCAAGGTCGAGATCAAGGAGGAGCTGCATCGCGCGGGCTTGCTCGTGATCGAAGGCTACGGGCTCACCGAGACCTCCCCGACGCTCACGCTCAATCGTCCGGACGCGTTCCGCTTCGACACCGTCGGCAAGCCGCTGCCTTCGGTCGAGCTCCGGCTCGCCGACGACGGCGAGATCCTCGCGCGCGGCCCCAACGTGTTCGCCGGCTATCACGACGATCCGGACGCGACCGCGGGCGCGTTCACCGACGACGGTTGGTTCAAGACCGGCGACGTCGGCCGTTGGACCGACGACGGCTACCTGCAGATCATCGATCGCAAGAAGGACATCCTCGTCACCGCCGGCGGCAAGAACGTGCCGCCCGCGAACATCGAGGCGCGCTTCGCCGACGATCCGGTGATCGAGCGCGCGGTCGTCTACGGCGACGGCAAGTCGTTCTTGGTCGCGGCGGTGTGGTTGCACCGCGGCGCCGATCGCGCGGCGGTCGCGCATCGGATCGAGCTCGCGAACGCGCAGCTCGCGAAGTTCGAGACGATCAAGAAGTGGCTGATCGTCGACGAGCCGCTCACGGTCGAGGACGGCACGCTGACGACGTCGCTCAAGCTGCGCCGCAAGGCGGTCTACGCGAAGCTGCGCGATCGCCTGGAGGCGCTGTACTCGTGAAGGGCCCGTTCGATTCGCTGCGCGCGCTCGCGAAGCGCTTCGCGCGCGGCCTCGAGCAAGGGTTGCCCGAGGTCGGCACGACGCCGCACGACGCGGTGCTCGCCGCGGGGCCGTGGCGCTTGTTGCGGTTCCGCCCGCGATCGATCCGGCATCGCATCCCGATCCTGCTCGTACCTTCCTTGATCAACCGCTGGTACGTGCTCGATCTCGGGCCGCAGCGCAGCTTCGTCGAGGATCTCGTCGCGAACGGGCACGACGTCTACATCATCGACTGGGGCACGCCGCGCCCCGAGGATCGCTATGCGACGTGGGACGACGTCTGCGGCCGCTGGCTCGGCCGCGCGCTGCGCCACGTCGCGCGCACGTCGCCCGTCGGCGTCGCGCACGTGCTCGGCTACTGCCTCGGCGGCACGCTCGCGGTCTGCCCCGCGGCCGCGTTCCCCGAGCACGTCGCGACCTTGACCGCGCTCGCCGCGCCGATCGACTTCGAGCAGGCCGGCATCATGTCGGTGTGGACGCGCTCGCCGACCTTCGACGTCGGCGCGCTGGTCGAGGCGTACGGCAACGTGCCGTGGCCGCTGATGCAGGCCTCCTTCCACATGATCCGCCCGACCTTGAACCTCGCGAAGGTGGTCACGCTCCTCGATCGCGCGTGGGACGACGAGTTCCTCGACGGCTTCCTCGCGATCGAGCGCTGGGGCAACGACAACGTGTCGTTCCCGGGCGCGTGCTACCGCGACTACATCGAGAAGCTGTACCGCGGCAACGCGTTGTTGCAGGGCAACATGACCTTGTGCGGACGCGATGCTGCGTTGCACAACATCGACTGCCCGACCCTGGTCGTCAGCTTCGAGCACGACGCGATCGTCCCGGGGCCGAGCGCGGCGGCGCTGCTCGCGAAGATCGCGAGCCCCGACAAGGCGCACGTGCACCTGGGCGGCGGGCACGTCGGGGCGGTCGTCTCGAAGAAGGCGGCGAAGGGGCTGTGGCCGACCTTGCGGCGGTTCTGGGCCGATCGAGACGATCCGGTCGCGTTGGGGTTGGAGAGCGAGATCGATCCAGAGATCGATCTGCAGCCCGGTGCGTCTGCACCG
>DATJIA010000320.1:0-12585 GCA_035493675.1 Kofleriaceae bacterium
CTCGGGCTCGCGGCGGGATTCGACAAGGACGGCAAGGGACCGCGCGCGCTGCTCGCGCTCGGCTTCGGCTTCGTCGAGCTCGGCACCGTCACCGCGCAGGCGCAGCCGGGCAACCCCAAGCCGCGCATGTTCCGCCTGCCGAGAGATCGCGCGCTGCTCAACCGGCTCGGCTTCAACAACGACGGCAAGGACGCGGCGGCGGCGCGGTTGCAGAAGCGCCCCGACGGCGTGATCGGCGTGAACATCGGCAAGACGAAGATCGTCGCCGAAGCCGACGCGATCGCCGACTACGTCGCGAGCGCGGAGACGCTCGCGACCTTCGCCGACTACTTCGTCGTGAACGTCAGCTCGCCGAACACGCCGGGCCTGCGCAACTTGCAAGCGACCGAGAAGCTCGGGCCGCTCCTGCGCGCGGTGCGCAAAGCGCTCGATCGCGCCTCGCCGGAGCGCAAGGTCCCGCTGCTCGTGAAGATCGCGCCCGACCTGGCCGACGAGGACGTCGACGCGGTCGCCGATCTCGCGCTCGCGCAAGCGCTCGACGGGATCATCGCGACCAACACGACGATCGCGCGCACCGGCCTCGTCACGCCCGCCGATCAGCTCGGCGCCGGCGGTATCAGCGGCGCGCCCCTCAAGGAGCGCGCGCTCGCCGTGCTCGCGCGACTGCGCGCGCGGGTCGGAGACAAGCTCGTCTTGATCGCGGTCGGCGGGATCGAGAACGGCGACGACGCGTTCGATCGGATCCGCGCGGGCGCGACGCTCGTGCAGGCGTACACCGGCTTCATCTACGGCGGCCCGCTGTGGCCGCGCCGCGTCCACAAGCAGCTCGCCGCGCGCCTCAAGAAGGAAGGCTTCACGTCGATCGAGCAGGCGAGGGCCGCATGATCGAGGTCCCGCTGGCGAAATCGTATCGGCTCCTCAACCACGGCCCGACGACGCTCGTCACCTCGGCGCACGCGGGGCGCGCCAACGTCATGGCCGCGCAGTGGGTGATGCCGATCGACTTCGATCCGCCGATCGTCGCGGTCGTGATCGATCGCAAGACCTTCACGCGCACGCTCGTCGAGCAGTCGCGCACGCTCGCGCTCAACGTCCCGACCCGCGCGCAGATCGATCTCACCGAGACCGTCGGCAACACGAGCGGCGCCGACGTCGACAAGCTCGCCGCGCTGCCGATCGCCACGACGAAGGCGACGACGATCGACGCGCCGCTGATCGCGGGCTGCGCCGCGTGGCTCGAGTGTCGCTGCCTCGATCAGCGCGCGCTCGAGGCCGCGCACGATCTCTTCCTCGTCGAGGTGGTCGCCGCGTTCGCCGACGAAGCGAGCTGGCGCAACAACCGCTGGGACTTCCCCGACGACGATCACCGTACGCTCCATCACTACGGGGCGGGAGTCTTTGCGCTCACCGGTGAAACAGTCCGTGGCAAGCGCGTGCTCTAGCCGCGGCGATCGAACGCGCGTACGCTCCGCGCCATGAAGCACGCACTCGCTTTCTCGTTCGTCCTCGCGCTCGCGGCCTGTGGTTCGAAGCAACCGACGCCGACCGGTCCCACCGGCGGTAGCGGTGAAGGCTCCGCGAGCGGCTCGGCCGCGCCGATGTCCTTCGACGACATGGACCACGCCGGCAAGATCAAGGTCATGAAGGAGCACGTCGTGCCGGAGATGGGCGCGGAGATGACCGCGTTCGATCCGAAGCGCTGGCCGAAGGTCGAGTGCAAGACGTGTCACGGCAAGAGCGCCGAGGACGGCACCTTCAAGATGCCGAACCCGGATCTCCCGCCGCTCGACGGCGAGTGGTTCGGCCCGAATCCTCCCGCGGACAAGAAAGAGATCCTCGAGTTCATGGAGGAGAAGATGAAGCCGCACATGGCGCAGATCCTCGGCATGAAGGAGTTCGATCCGAAGAACCCGTCCGCCGGCGGCTTCGGCTGCCTCGCCTGCCACACGATGAAGCAGTAGCGCCGGCTGGGATCATTCAGAGGCGGGGCACGATGCCTCGCGGGGTGATGCGCCCCGACGCGTGATCTCGTAGTCGCGCGAAATTTCCGACGAGGACGGATGGTTGGCGTGGCACGCGACATGCCTCGCCCCGCGCCCATGCGTCGTCTCCTCCGCCCCGGCGTCGCGCTGGGTGCGGTTCTGTTGTGCACGGTTGCCCACGCGAACCCACCAGCGCCGGCCGTGCTGCTCTCGGATCCGGCGCAGCTCGCCGCGTGGCTGCGCGCGCACGACGCGACCGTCGGCGCCGCGACCGCGCGCGTCGACGCGGCGACCGCCGCGCGCATGCAGGCGGGTGTGCTCCCCAACCCGGAGCTGCAAATCGCGTACGGCGGTTTCGTCGTCGGCGGCGGCAACGCCGGCAACATGCAGGTCGACACGATCGGCAACACGACGAACCTCACCGCCGGCGTGAGCGAGATGTTCGAGCTCGGCAAGCGCGGCCCGCGCACGCACGCCGCAGCGATGCGCATCGAGTCCGCGCGCGAGGATCTGGTCGGTGCGCTCGGCGCGCGCATCGGCGACGCGATCGCCGCGATCGGCAAGGTCGCGTATCTGTCCGCGCGCCACGACACGCTGGCCGTCAACCTCGACGCGCAGAAGAAGATCCTCGCCCTCGAGAAGATCCGCCTCGATCACAAGGATCTCTCCGGCGACGACTACGCGCGCTTGGAGCTCGAGACCGAGCGGCTCGAGCTCGACGTCGCGCGCGCCGACGCGGATCTCCACGAGGCGACCGTCGCGTGCGAGGCGGCCTTGCGCGCGCCGTGCATGACGCCGGGGCTCGGCGAGGACGCGCTCGAGCACGGCGCGCCGCTGCCCGACGCGGGCGACGTCGATCAGGCGATCGCGGCGCGCGCGACCTTCGCGTCGTCGCGCGATCAACAGGCGGCGCTCGGCTTCGACGCCGACCTCGCGCGCGCGCGCAAGATCCCCGACCCGACCTTCGGCGTCGCGTTCACGCACGACAACCTCACCGCCGCGGGCAACGAGCCGAACACGATGTTGTTCTCGGTCTCGATCCCGCTGCCGGTCTTCGATCGCGGCGATCACGACGCGGCCGCCGCCGAGGCCGAGGCGCACGCGCTCGCCTCCGAGGAGCAGGCCGAAACGCGCGAGGCGCGCGGCACCGTCGACGCGCTGCTCGCACAGAAGCAGTACCTCGAGACCGAGATCGAGCGGCTGTCGACGGTCTCGATCCCGAAGTCGGACACGATCCTCGCCGACACCCACAAGGCGTTCGATCTCGGCCAGGACGATCTGTCCGACCTGATCCTCGCCGAGCGCGCGCATCGCGAGCTGATCCTCGAGCTGCTCGACGCCCGCTACGACCTCTTCACCGCGCGCGCCGGCCTCCGCCAGGCGCTCGGCCTCGACGACGCGATCGCCCGCGCAGCCTCGGGCGGGAGATCCGAATGAGCAAGCGTTTGATCGTTCCCGCGGCCGCGGTCGCCGTCAGCATCGCCGCCGTCTTGTTGGCGATGAAGTACCGCCGCCCCGATCCGCCGCCGGAGACGCCGGCGCCGGGCATGAACGTCGGCAGCGACACCGTCGCGCTCACCGGCGACGCGCCGCAGTGGAGCTCGATCAAGATCGGCAAGGCGGTCGCCGCGCAGCCGCGCTGGAGCGATCCGTCGCCGGCGCGCGTCGTGATCGACGAGACCAAGACGTCGCGCATCGGCTCGCCGCTCGAGGGTCGCGTCACTGCGGTCAACGTGCAGCGCGGCGGCAGCGTGAAGGCGGGCCAGATCCTGTTCGTCGTCAGCTCGCCGAACCTCGCCGATCTGCGCGCCGATCGCGACAAGGCCGTCGTCGAGCAGGCGACCGCGAAGGCGAACCTCGATCGCACGCAGGCGCTGGTCGACGCCAACGCGATGCCCGCGAAGGAGCTGCTCGCCGCGCAGCAGCAGTACGCCGAGGCGCAGCTCGCGGTGCGTACGGCGGATTCGAAGCTGGCGTCGCTCAGAGTTCAAGGCGCGCGCGACGGCGGCTTCAGCGTGACCGCGCCGCGCGACGGCGTCGTCGTCGAGCGCAACGTCGATCTCGGCCAGACCGTCACCGCCGAGGCCGGCGGCCTGATCGTCATCGCGGATCTCTCCGACGTCTGGGTCGTCGTCGATCTGTTCGAGGAAGACGTCGGCCGCCTCGCGGTCGGCGCGAAGGCGAAGGTGACCTTGCGCTCGCTGCCCGGCGTCGAGTTCGAGGGCACGGTCGATCAAGTGAGCGCCGTCGTCGATCCCGATCGCCACACGGTGCCCGTGCGCGTGCGCCTCGACAACCCGAACGGGCAGCTGCGCCCGCACTCGTACGCGCAGGTCCAGTTCTTCGAGCCGTCGCCCGCGCAGGTCGAGGTGCCCGCGAGCGCGGTGATGTCCGACGGCGACAAGAGCTACGTCTACATCGCGACGCCTTCCGGAAAGGGAACGACCTTCGCGCGCCGCGACGTCGTCGCCGGCGCGCTGCACGAAGGCACCGTGCCGATCTACAGCGGCCTCGCCGTCGGCGACTCCGTCGTCGTCCAGGGCGCCGTCCTCCTCGACAACCAGATCTCGATCAGCAACTGAGGCACGACGATGATCGAGCCTCTCATCCATCACTCGCTGCGCAACCGGCTCGCGGTCTTCGTCCTCGCGATCACGATCGGGATCGCCGGTTGGTACTCGTACGAGAACCTCACCGTCGAGGCGTTCCCGGATCCGACCGACACCCAGGTGCAGGTCATCACGCTGTACCCGGGCCAGCCGACCGAGGAGGTCGAGCGCCGCATCTCGATCCCGATCGAGCGCGCGCTCAACGACACGCCGGGCTTGTTCCGCCTGCGATCGATCTCGCTGTTCGGCCTCTCGTTCGTCACGCTGACGTTCGAGGACGGCGTCGATCCGCTAATCGCGCGCCAGCAGGTGATGGAGCGCCTGCCCGACGCCGATCTCCCGGCCGGCATCACGCCGGATCTCGGCCCGCTCGCGACGCCGATCGGCGAGGTCTATCGCTACACGCTCGACGGCGCCGGCACCGATCCGATGACCTTGCGCACGCTGCAAGACTGGACCGTGCGTCCGTCGATCCTGCGCGTGCCCGGCGTCGCCGACGTCGTGTCGTACGGCGGGCTCCAGGAAGAGATCCACGTCGAGCCGGATCCGACGCGCATGGCGGGGCTCAGCGTGACGCTGCCGGATCTCGCCGCCGCGCTCGGCAAGTCGAGCGCGAACGCGTCGGGCGGCGTGATGGAGCGCGGCGAGCAGATGTTCGTGATCCGCTCGCTCGGCACCTTCCGCACCGTCGACGACATCGAAGAGGTTCGCGTCGGCTATCACGCCGGCGTGCCGGTGCGCGTGCGCGACGTCGCCAAGGTCACCGTCGGCTACGCGCCGCGCCAGGGCGTCGTCACGCGCGGCAGCAACGAGGACGCGATCGAGGGCATCGTGCTCATGCGCCGCGGCGAGAACCCGTCGAAGGTGCTCGAGGCGCTGCGCACGCGCGTCGACGAGCTCAACAAGCGCGGGCTGCCCGACGGCGTGAAGATCCACCCGTTCTACGATCGAACGGATCTGGTCGACACCACGCTCGAGACGGTGTTCCACAACCTGCTCGAGGGCGCGATCCTCGTCACCGCGGTCCTGTTCGTCTTCTTGTTGTCGATGCGCGCGTCGCTGGTGGTCGCCGCGGTCATCCCGCTCTCGCTCGCGTCGTCGTTCATCTACCTCTACTCGCGCCACATGAGCGCGAACCTCTTGTCGATGGGCGCGATCGACTTCGGCATCATCGTCGACGGCGCGGTCATCCTCGTCGAGCACATCTTCCACCACGCCGCCGGTCACCCCGAGGACGGCGAGGGCGGCGCCGCGCGCCGCGCCGAGACGATCTATCAGGTCGCGCGCGAGGTCGCGCGACCCACGCTGTTCTCGCTCTTGATCATCGTCGCGGCGTATCTCCCGATCTTCGCTCTCCAGCGCGTCGAGGGACGCATCTTCGCGCCGATGGCGAACACGGTCGTGTCCGCGCTGGTCGGCGCGATGATCGTCAGCTTCACGATGGTGCCGGTCCTGTGCTTCTACGCGCTCAAGGGCCACGGCAAGGTCAAGGACTCGCCGGTGCTCGTGATGGCGCGCAAGGCGTACGACCCGACCCTGCTCGCGGCGATGCGCAACCCGGTCGCCGTCTTGATCCTCGCGGGCGGCCTGTCGCTCGGCGGCGTGATGCTCGCGCCGCGGCTCGGCTCCGAGTTCCTGCCCGAGCTCAACGAGGGATCTTTGTACGTGACCTTCACGACCCCCGCGACCTACTCGCTCAGCGAGGGCCGCAAGCTGGCGCCGAAGATCAAACGGCTGATGCTGAAGAACATGCCGGAGATCGAGGAGCTCTTGACCCAGCTCGGTCGTCCGGAGGACGGCACCGATCCGACGCTGCAGAACAACTTCGAGGTCTTCGTCAAGCTCAGGCCGATGAGCGAGTGGACGCGCCATCACACGCTCGACGAGATGATCGACGAGATGGATCGCAACCTGAAGGAGGTGCCCGGCATCGAGTACAACTTCTCGCAGCCGATCCGCGACAACGTGAACGAGAACATCAGCGGACAGTTCGGCCAGATCGCGGTGAAGATCTACGGCGACGATCTGCAGAAGCTGCAAGACCTCGCCGAGAAGACCGAGAGCGCGATCTCGACGGTGCCGGGCGTGGCCGACCTCGGCATCGTGAAGTCGAGCGATCAGCCCGCGATCTCGACGACGCCCAACCGCGCCGCCCTCGCCCACTACGATCTCGATCTCGGCGACTTGCAAGACTACGTCGAGGCCGCGCTCGGCGGTCACGCCGTCAGCGAGCTGTGGGACGGCCAGAAGCGCTTCGACGTCACCGTGCGCTTCCCGAAATCGTCGCGCACGGATCTGGCGACGATCCGCCGCCTGATGGTGCCGCTCAAGGACGGCTCGCTGGTGCCGCTCGACGCGCTCGCCGACGTGCAGATGGATCTCGGCCGCGCGGCGATCACGCGCGAGAACGGCCACCGCTACGTCGGCATCCGCATGAACGTGCGCAACCGCGACCTCGGCTCGTTCGTCGACGAGGCGCGATCACAGGTCGAGAAGACGCTGCCGCCGTGCGCGGCGGGCGGCGCGATCCCCGCCGGCGCGAAGGGCTGCTTCCCGACCGGCTACGACATCACGTGGGGCGGCGAGTTCGAGAACCAGCAGCGCGCGATGAAGCGCCTCGAGCTCGTGCTGCCGCTGTCGCTCGTCTTGACGTTCTTCCTCTTGTTCGCGTCGTTCGGCACGGTGTGGGACTCGGTGCTGATCATGCTCAACCTGCCGGTCGCGCTGCTCGGCGGTCTCGTCGGGCTCGCGCTCGCCGGCATGACGCTCAGCGTGTCGGCGGCGGTCGGCTTCATCGCGCTGCTCGGCCAGGCGGTCCTGAACGGCGTGCTCGTCGTGTCCGCGATCCGGACGAGGCGCGACGCCGGCCAAGATCTCTGGACCAGCTGCATCGAGGGCGCGCGCGAGCGCCTGCGCGCGGTCTTGATGACGGCCTTGCTCGCGTCGCTCGGCCTCTTGCCGGCGGCGATGTCGCACGCGATCGGCAGCGAGACGCAGCGACCGATCGCGGTCGTCGTCGTGTGCGGCACGATCTCATCGGCCGCGCTCACGCTGCTCGTCCTCCCGGTGACGTACTACTGGGCGACCTGGCTGCGCGAACGGATGTGGCCGCGCCGCACCGCGAGCGACGGCGGCCTCGATTAGGTTCGACCATGAGCGAGCTTTCCGCGTGCTCCGTCTAACTGACGCGTGGTCGTGATGGATCTGCGCCCGCGCGATCGATAGACAGACGATGTGAAACACGTTGCAGTCCTGCTGTTCCTCGCCGCGAGTGCGTGCGCCGTCGAGACGGAGACCGGCACCACGGAACAAGCCGTCACCGATCCGATCCAGAGCTGCCCGATCCCCGACGAGCACGCGATCGCCGGGCACGAGGCCGTCTTCTACACCTGCGCCGAAGAGACCGCGCACTGCGGCCCGACCGGTTACCTCACCGGCTACGGCGCGAAGTACGCGACCCGCTTCTATCGCGACACGCGCCCGCGCATGACGTCGCGCGGCCAGCAATGGATCGACGACGTGCTCGTCTGCCTGCAGACCAACCTGCGCGACACGATCGATTCGACCACGAGCTGCGACGACATCCGCACGATCGCGTTCGACGAGCACCCGGCGTGCTACGTCGACGCCGGCTTCTGCACGCTGTCGCCGTGGGACATCGCGCAGGTGGTGTGGACGATCGACCTGCGCGACTGGGCGTCGCGCGCGGCCGCGAAGCAGGTCGTCACGACCGCGCTCGACTGCGGCAACCAGTACGCGTCGACGATCCGCGCGCTGTTCTGGTACCTGCTCTGAGCCTGGGCGTCTACGCGAGCCTCGGCACGCGGCGGCGCGGGCGGCCACGGCCGCGCTCGAGCGCGAAGCCGACGATCTCGTCGAGCGTGCCCGCGAACGTGCGGCCCGACGCGACCGCGCACTGCATGAACGCGCCGCCGTCGGCGAGATCCGGGTTCGGGTTGACGTCGAGGATGAACGGCTCGCCGGTCGCGCCGTCGAGGCGCATGTCGATCCGCGCGTAGTCGCGGCAGCCGACCGCCTGCCACGCGCGCACCGCGACGTCTTGGATGTGCGCGACCACCTCGGGCTCGAGATCCTCGGCGGGGCAGCGGCCGTCCATCGAGTAGAAGTCCTTGCTGGTCGGATCCCACTTGGCGCCGTACGTGATGATCTTCGGCAGCGGCGCGCCGTCGGGGCCGAGCCGTTCCTCGAACTCCATCTCGAACAGCGGCAGCGGGTTCGGCGGCTCGCGCCCGCTCGACGACGACGCGATCAGCGCGCAATGGATCTCGCGCCCGTCGATGAACTCCTCGACGAGCACGGGCATCTTGTGCTCGCGCAGCACGTGCGCGACGCGCTCCTCGAGCGCCGCTTGATCGCGCACGACCGAGTCGAGCTCGATGCCGATCGACGCGTCGGCGAGCGCGGGCTTGACGATCACCGGGAAGCGCAGGCGATGCGCGTGCGGGGCTCGATCGTCGCCGACGCGCCCGCTCACGACGAAGAACGGCGCGGTCGGCAGGCCCGAGGCGCGCAGCACCGCCTTCGTGCGCGGCTTGCGCTGGCACAGCGCGAGCGACGACGGCCGCGCGCCGGTGTACGGCACGCCGAGCAATTCGTAGAGGCCCGCGACGTGGAACTCGTGCGCCGGATCGTCGCCGAACTGCTCGACGAGGTTCATCACCGCGTCCGGCTCGAAGCGCGCGATCGTCGCGAGCAGCAGCTCGAGATCGTCCTTGATGTTGACGATCTCGACGGCGTGGCCCGCGGTCGCGAGCGCCGACGCCATCTGATCGAGCTCCTCGGCGATCGTCGCGACGTCGGACACGTTGCGCGACGGATCCCATTCGAGCTTCTGCGGGCCGGCGGCGCGCAGGCGCTCGTACTCGTCGTCCTCGACGAGGTTCCACAAGATCAGGATCCGTCCCGGCGCGCGCATCTCCCTCGTCTATTGAGTAGCACGCGCGCGGCGCGCGAGGACGTACGACCACGCACCACACCACAAGACCAGCGGCGCGAGCGAGAACAAGCCGCCGAGCCCGAGCTGCTCGCCGAGGTTCCACGCGTAGCGCGCGCCGTGGCGATCGCGCCCGGCCATGTCGATCGATTGATCCGACGTCGCGATCTCGCCGCGCGCGAGGTGCGGCAGGATGTACTGCGTGATCGGCGCCTTGATCGCGCCGTCGACCTCGGGTTGCACCGCGGTGCCCGCGAACATCAAGAACGCGGAGTATCCGACGAGCAGCGCGACGATCACCTTCGCGGGCCGCGGCGCGCGGATCGCCGGCGGCAGCGCGAGGCCGCCGACCATCACGACGAGGAACGGCACGCACGGCACGATGTAGCGCGGGCCGATCGCCCAGCCGCCGTCCCAGTCGACCAGCGACGCGTTCATCCACACGAACAGGATCGCGATCGCCGCGCACACGATCATCTCGGCGCGCGCGCCGCGCCGCCACATGCGCACCGCGCCGGGGATCGCGAGCAGGAGCCACGGCGCCGAGTAGAAGAGGCCGCGGAACGGCGAGCCGAGGATGCCCCACGTCGCCTGCGCGTGCGGCGTGCCGATGCCCATGAAGAAGCCCTGGCTGCGGTTGCCCTGCGTCGAGTAGTCGTACGGCAGGTGCCACGGCGCGCCGAACGCGGCCGTGTGATACCAGGCGAGCACGAGCGCCGGGCCGAGCCCACCGACGACGATCCACAGGATCTGGCGCGGGCGCAGCGCGCGGATCGCGTAGACGCCGATCGCGATCGCGGCGATCGCCGCCGGGTATTCGACGACGATCGCCCACGCGCCGACCGCGCCGATCATCGCGAGGCGCACCTTCGACGCGGGATCGACGCCGCGCGCGATGCGCACGATCATCGCGAACGCGATCACCAGGAGGGCGGCGGCGACCTGGTGGCTGTAGAAGAGCGTCGAGTACGGCAACGCGAGCGTCGCGAGCCCCCACGCGGCGGCGAGCGCGTAGCGCGGCCCCGCGCGCACGCCGAGCGCACCCAGGAGCAGCGCCAGCGCGACCACGCCGAGCGCCGACGGCAGGGCGACCGCGAGCACGGTGACGAGCCACGACATCGTGCCGAGCGCGACGACGTTGTTCGGCGGCCCCGCGATCGTCACGACGATCGCATACGGAAGCGCGCCCGCGAGCGAGAGGCCGGGCGCCTTGTCGCAGTAGAAGTGGCCGTCCTTCTTCGCGAGGTCGCCGGTGTTGCCGTGCAGCCGATCGATCACCAGCGCGTGGTCCTCGACGACGGCGCGGGTCAGATCGAAGTGCACGTTCTGGTTCCAGCCGCCGGCTTGGTAGAAGTACGCGAACGCGCCGAACACGAGCGCGAACAGCGCGGCCTCGGGGCGCCGGAGCCAGCGCCTCATGCCGGCTCCTTGGCCGCGAACTTCGCGCACGTCTTGATCGGCTGCGGCTGATAGCGCGGGAGGCTCGGCTCGTCGCACGCGATGAAGATCGAGCCGCGCTTGTTGCCGTTGTAGCGCACGAAGCGACACGCGTGGCAGAGGCTCATCGGGAACGGCGCGTCGTCCATCTAGAAGAACAATCGTACGCCGAGCGCGAGCGCGAACGCGTCGCGCGGGTGCACGAGATCGATCAGCGCCGCGGTCGCGAAGACGTCGAGCGCGTTCGAGGGCGACACGAACGCGCGCAGCGCGAGCGGCGTGCCGTCGCGGATGATCAGCGCGCTGTCGCGATCCCGGAGGCCGAGCTCGAACAGCTTGGTCGCGATCTGCAGGTGGACCGCGGGCGCCGGCTGGAACGCGACGCCGACGGGCAGCGCGAGCGTGATCGGATGGGTGTCGCCGCTGAGCGCGATCGACAGCTCGTGATCGCCGGTGAAGATCGCGATCCGCGGCGTGATCAGGTACTGCGCGTTCACGCCGAGCTCGATCGGCGCGATCGGCGCGCCGCCGTGCTCCCAGCCGCCGAGGACGTGCGCCGCCGCCGACGAGCGGCCGCGCGCGAACGTCACGCCGACGTCGCCGAGCACCGCCGTGTCGGCGTCGAGGCGCGGGCGCACGACCAGCGGAACCATGAGCGTGACGTCGACGGCGTCCGTGAGGCCGGCGCCGGCGCCGAGCTGCAGCGAGGTCGTGTCGTCGATCGCCGGATCGGGCGATGCGCGCGTGTAGACGACCGCGCCGCTCACCTGTGCTTCGCCGGCGGGCAAGGTGCGCGGGCGATCGAGGATCGCCTGCGGTTGATCGACGCCGGCGCGCGCGGCCGTGGTCGCGATCACGAGGACGAGCACCGCGCGGAGCACGACGCGAGCATCGGACAGGATCGATGCCGCACGGCCGGCAATCTGCGTACGGGGCAGCACGCGGGCGGCATGCTACACGTAATGATGTTCCCGATCGGCAAGCGCAACGCGACTGACGATCCGACGGAGATGGTGTCGGCGTGTCACGAGCGCATCCGCAACTTCTTGACGCTCGCCGACCGCCTCGTCTCCGACGAGCCCGCCACCGACGACGACGTGCGCGGCACCGCCGCGGCGGTCGCGCGCTACTTCCGCGAGGCCCTGCCCCAGCACGAGCGCGACGAGGACGACTCGATCGCGCCGCGCGTGCGCGGGATGATGCGCATGGTCGATCAAGCGCTCGACGACATGCACGCGCAGCACCTGGTGATGCACCCGCTGGTCGAGTCGCTGGTCGCGATCTGCGATCGCATCGCGGCGGCCGCCGAGGCGCACGTCGCGCGCGCGGTCGAGCGCGACGACCTCGCGCGCGTGCTCGCCGATCTCCACCCGCGCATGGCCTCGCACCTCGCCGCCGAAGAGACGTTCGTCTTCCCCGCGATCGAGCACCTCCCGTTCGCCGAGCGCGCCGCGCTGGTCGGCGAGATGCGCGCGCGGCGCGTGCCGATTCCGTGAGAGCCGTCGTCCGTCGTCCGTCGTCCGTCGTCCGGTTCCCAGAATAGGCGCGAGCGTCGCCGCGTTGGGAGCGCATGAGGGCTGCGATCGCGATCGCGTTGTGCGCG
>DATJIA010000321.1:0-15076 GCA_035493675.1 Kofleriaceae bacterium
TCGCCGACCGGGACCAGCACGCCGTCGGTGCCGCTCGTCACCACTTCGCGCGGGCCGTGATCGCAATCGGTCGCGACCACCGGCGTGCCGCACGCCATCGCTTGGATCAGCGTGCCGGGCAGGCCCTCGGCGCGCGACGACTGCAGGAGCAGGCGCGCGCGCGCCATGTACTTGTACGGGTTCTTGTCGAAGAAGAGGAACGCGACGTGATCGGCGAGGCCGCGCGCTTTCGCTTCTCGCTCCAGTGATCCGCGCAGCGGTCCGTCGCCGAGCACCGCGAGCTTCACGTTGGTGCGCGCCTCGCGCAGGCGCGCGAACGCGTCGAGCATCGTCGGGTAGTCCTTGACCTCGACGAGCCGCCCGCACGCGACGATCATCTTGGTCTGCGGATCGCGGAACCACGGATGATCGATCGGCGCCGCGGCGAGCCGCTCCAGATCGTCGGCGACCATCGGGTTGTAGACGACGCGCAGCTTGGCGCGCGGCACGCCCAGGTGCTGCTCGAGATCGCGCGCGACGCCTTCGCTGACCGCGGTGACGAGATCGGCGCGGCGATACGCGAGCCGCTTGAGCCGCAGCTCGACCGCGGTGCGCAGCGCGCTCCGCTCGTCGCGGAAGATCGCGCTGCGCTCGCTGAGGATCAGCATGGCGCGCGAGCGCGCGAGCGTGTGCGCGGCGACCGCGACGACGTTGGCCGCCGAGGCCGTCGAGAACACGACGTCGGGCCGCGTGCGCGCGATCGCGCGCGCGAGCGCGGGCGCCGCCGACGCCAGCCGCGACGCGCGCAGATCGATCACCTCGACGTCGGCGGGCACGTCGCCGACGAGCGCGCCGCTCGCCTTGACCAGCGCGATCGAAGGCGCGACCCGCGCGCGATCGAGCGACTCGAGCAAGGTCAGCGTCACGCGATCCGCGCCGCCGTCGGCGAGACCGGGACGGAAGAACAGCACGCGCCTCACCACGCCGCCACCCGTTCGGCGAGGTCCGTCAGATCGGGCGCGCGCCGCACGCCGAGCGACGTCCAGTGATCGTGCAAGGCCGGCGTGTCGCGCGCGAGGAACTCGACCGCCGTCGCGGCCGCGGCCTTGTGATCGCTCGCGCCGTCGCCGATGAAAAGTGTCTCCTCGGGCGCGAGGCCGTGGCGCTGCATCAGGTCGCGCAGGATCTCGGGCTTCTCGCGCGGCGTGCCGTGCACCTCGCGGAAGAAGCGATCGAGCCCGCGGCGCGCGACGATCATCTTCAGTTCGTCGTCGGGCGTGCCCGACGCGACGAACAGCGGATACGAGCGCGAGAGCGTCTCGAGCGCCGCGCCGGCGCCCGGCACGAACGGCGCGATCAAGATCTTCTCGAGCGCGAGCGCGGTGAACTGCTCGCCCAAGGCGCGACTCTCGTCCTCCGTGATCGCGCGCCCGAGCAGGTGCTCGTAGATCCACGCGAACTTCTTGAAGCGCGAGATGCCTAGGTTCGCGAGGTGGTGCGCCTTCACGCGCGCGGCGATCTCGTCGCCGTGCGACGCGAACAGCTCGACGAACGCGTCGGTCTTCACGTCGGCGCTCTCGAGCACCACGCCGTCGAAGTCGAAGACGACCGCGCGGATCATTCGTCGCCGCCTCGCGCGTGATGGATCTCCTCGACCATGCGCAAGAGCCCCTGGCCCATGTCCACGTAGTGTGTCGTGACCAGCTTGCGGCCCGGCTTCGGCGTGAACGCGTACGGCGTCACGCTGTAGTGTCCGGATCCCGGACCTTCGGCCTTGCGATAGTCGACCGCGACGGGACGCCCGAGGATCTCCTCGAACATCGTGAAGAGATCTCCCGCCCGCAGCGCCGACGGCCCGGTCAGCAAGACGTGCTTGCCCTCGAACTCGGGCGCGAGCGCATCGACCGACAACCGCGCCGCATCTTCGACGTGGATGTACTCGCGGATGTCGTCGGGCCCGCCGGTGTACGCGATGCGTCCCTCTTCGATCGCCGCGCGCAGCAGGCGATACACGCCGTTCGCCGCATCCGCCCGCGGTCCGTACAAAGACCCGTAGCGCAGGACCGTGTAGCGCAGCCCGAAGCGGAGCCCGTACTCCTCGATGTAGCTCTCGCAGGCCTGCTTCGAGCAGCGATAGAAGCCGCCCTCGCGCGAGTAGACGTAGACCGTCGACGCGAACAGGAAGCGATGAACGCCGGCGGCGCGCATCGCCTCGAGCAGCGTCACCGTGCCGCCGATGTTCGCGCTGACCGTGTCGAGCGGGCGCGTCTTCGCGGCGTTGAGATCCGCGAAGCCGGCGAGGTGATAGACCGCGTCGTTCCCCATCACGGCCGCTTCGACCGCGCGCGCGTCGAGCAGATCGCCCTCGATGTGCGCGACACCGTCGGCCGTGTGCTTCGATCGCACGCGATCGAAGACGGTCACGGTGTGCCCGGCCTCGACCAGCGCATCGACGAGATGACTGCCGAGGAACCCCGCGCCGCCGGTGACGAGGACCTTCACGCGCTACACCTTCCCGAGCGCCTTGAGCAGGTTGTCGACCGCCTCGGCCTCCATGCGCACGCGAGCCTCGCGCGCGTACGAGCCGATGTGCGCGGAGAGCACGACGTTCTTCAGCGAGGCGAGCGGCCCCGTGTACGGCTCCTTCTCGAAGCAGTCGAGGTACGCGGCCGCCTTCTTGTGCTTCTCCAGGTGCGCGACCAGCGCGGCTTCGTCGACGAGGCCGCCGCGCGCCGTGTTCACGAGGATCGCGTCGGGCTTCATCGCCGCGAGCTGCGCCGCGCCGATCAGGTGATGCGCGCTCTTCGAATACGGCAGGTGCAACGACACGATGTCCGACTGCGCGAGCAGCTCGTCGAGGCCGACGTAGCGGACCGAGTCGTCGCTCTTCTGGAGGTCGTGCGCGAGGACGTCGCAGTCGAAGGCGCGCACCAGCTGCGCGAGCGATCGCGCGACGCGCCCGTACCCGACGAGGCCGACCGTCTTCTCGCGCAAGAGCCGGCCCATCGGCTTCTCGAACGCGCCCGCGCGGATCGACGCGTCCGACTGCGGGATCGATCGCAACGCCGCGAGCAAGCCGCCGAGCGTCAGCTCCGCGACCGCGTCGACGTGCGCCTCGGGCGTGTTGCACACCGCGATGCCGAGCTCCTTCGCCGCTGCCTGATCGACGCCGTCCATGCCGACGCCGACGCGCGAGATGACCTTCAACGTCGGGCACGCGCGCAGGAGCTCGCCCGTGAGCTTCTCGGTCCCGGCGACCAGCCCGACGACGCCATCCAGATGAAGCTTCGCTTCGTCGGTGGAGAGCGTGCGTCCGTGCGGGTTCGCGCGGATCTCGTACCCCGCGCGCGCCAAGCGCTCGAGCGGCTCGCGGCTCTCCTTGCCGAACGAGCTCGTCGACCAAGCAACGATGCCAGACATCAGTGCCCTTCCTTCTTGATGCGCGCGACCATGTCGGGGTTCTTCACCCACTCTTCGCTGTAGAACACGTCGATGAGCCCGTGGATGTCGCGCCCGGTGACCCACGGCCGGATGATCGGCTGCACGTTCTTACCCATCCACCACCACGGGTTCGGGCCGTCCTGCGTCTGCACCGTGTGCTTGCGGAACGCCCACACGCCCTGGTCGTAGTAGTAGGCCTTGGGATAGCTCTGCCGCTCGGTCGAGACCTTGCGCGGACCGCCGAAGGTCTCGATCAAGCCATCGCTGTTGATCTGCAGCGCGCGGTACGGGTGATCGTCGGCGGCTTCCCACACCGTCATCACGCCGTCCAATTCGCGACGCTCGTCGAGCAGGCCGAGCGCCTCGTCGATGATCTCGCCGTCGATGTACACCGTGTTGCCGAGCAAGAGGACGATGTTCTCGAGGTTCTCGACCCGCGCGTCGACGTACTCGACCGCGTGCTTGATCACGACGCCGTGATTCACGCTGTCGCCGCCGAGCTCGTCGGGGCGCGGGATGATCTTCGCGCCGACTTCTTGTGAAGCCGACGCGATGCCCTCGCCGTCGGTCGAGACCCACACCTCCGCGACGCGCTTCGCGGCCTGCGCCGCGAGGATCGGGTAATGGACCATCGGCCGCCCGCACACGGGCAGGATGTTCTTGTTGATGATGGACTTGGAGCCCGCGCGGGCGGTGACGATGGCGACGTTCATGCGCGGCGGAGGGTTATAGCGCAGTTAGTGGCCGCGGGAGGCCCGCGCGTTCGACGCGAGGCCGCCCGAAATCAGCAGGATCACGAGACCTTGGCGACCGCGCGCTGATCGAGGAGCCACATGACGTCGCATCCGGCGGCCTTGGCCTCGAGCGCGACCCGCCCGGCGGGCGACCCGTGCGGGTCCGCCGTGATCGACGCCACGATGTCGGCCTTCGCGTCGCCCGCGACGAGGAACACGATCCGCTTGCTCGCGGCGAGCAGTCGGCGCGTCGCCGTGATCCGCGCGCCGCCGCGCGCGCTCGCGAACAGGCCGTTCGCTTCGAGCGCGGGATCGCCGGGGAAGAGCGACGCGGTGTGGCCGTCGGCGCCGACGCCGAGCAAGGTCAGATCGGGATGCGGCGACGTGCCCGCGTGCGAGGCGAGCGCCCACTCGATCTCCTTCACCTGCTTCTCGACGCCGCGCCCGCACGGCATCACGTGCAAGCGCGGGTCGGGCATGCGCACGCCGCCGCCGAGATCCTCGACGAAGCCGAGCGCGTCGCCCCACAGCTCGAGGATCATCCCGCCGTTCGAGTCGGCGTGCTCGAGCGGCACCGCGCGCTCGTCGCCGAGCCACAGGTGCACGCCCGCGAAGTCGTTCGCGTTCGCGATCTGCGCGACGACCTCGTACGTGCGGCGCGGCGTCGCGCCGCCGGCGAGGAAGATGCCGCACCTCGGCCGCTCGCGCGCCGCCTCGACGATCAAGGTCGCCGCGACCCGCGCGAGCTCCTCGGCTTCGTCGACGACCTGCAAGCGGCCGACGTGCGTCTTCACGCGTGCTATCGTGCCGCCGCCGACGATGAAGATCCAGGGCATCCCCGGCGTGACGAACGAGGCCGAGCTCCGCGAGCACATCCTCGCGCACGGTCCGTACGACGCGACCGAGAACGAGCGGATCTACAAGAAGTGGTTCACCGGCAAGCGGCCGCGCGACAAGGTCTACGCGTACCTCGACGACAAGCTCGGCATCACGCAGGGCACGATCGCCGACGTGGGCTGCGGCTACGGCCCGACCTTGATCCACGCCGCGCCCGGATCGTTCGGCCTCGAGCTCGAGGAGTACCAGGCGAAGTTCGCGCGCTCGATCGGGCTGAACGTGCAGACGCGCAACGTGATCACCGACGATCTCTCGGACATCCCGAAGGTCGACACCGTGTGGTGCGCGGCGACGCTCGAGCACGTCGACGCGCCGCACATCTTCCTGCGCCGCTTGTACTACCTGCTCAAGCCCGAGGGTCGCTTGATCATCGAGGTGCCGTGCGCGCTGCCGTCGCCGTGGATGAAGCTGATCCCCGGCGCGACCCACGTGTACGGCGATCACGACGATCACGTGAACTCGTTCTCGCCGACGTCGCTCGCGCGCTTCTGCGAGCGCGCCGGCTTCGCGCAGGAGTGGGTGTTCCGCTACTCGACGCCGCTGATCAACCGCATCAAGAAGATGCCGGTCGGGATCACGCGCTTCCCGCCCTTCAACCTCGTCGCCGAGTCGATCGTGTACGTCGGCCGCCAGATCCCCGATTGGGAGTACCCGCCGAAAGCCACGCGTCGCGCGGCGAACAACCCCGCGGGCTACACGTTCAAGAGCATGTTCGCCGCCGAGGACGACGAGCCCGAGGACAAGCGGCACTGATCGGTCACAGGTTCATGACCTCGAGCATGCGGCACGCGACCTTGCGCGCGTCGTAGAGCTCCTCGACGCGGCGGCGACCGGCCTCGCCCATCGCGACGATGCGCTGCCGATCTTCGTACAGCGCCAGGCACGCGGTCGCGAGCGCGGCCGGATCGCGTACGGGGACGAGCAGGCCTTCGCTGCCGTCGACGATCGTCTCGCGACAGCCGGGCACGTCGGTGGTGATCACCGCGCGGCCCATCGCCATCGCTTCCAAGACCGAGCGCGGCGTGCCCTCACGATAGCTCGGCAGGACCAGCACGCTCGCCTTCGCGAGCTCGGGGCGCACGTCGCGCACCTCGCCGAGCCACTCGATCGTGCCGTCGAGCACCCACTGCTCGACCTGCTCGCGGCGCACGCTCGCGGGGTTGGGATCGAGGCCGCCGACGACGAGGAAGCGCGCGTCGCGGTGCTTCGCGCGCACGCGGCGCGCGGCCTCGACGTAATCGAGGATGCCCTTCTCCGCGAGCAAACGGCCGATGAACATGAACACCGGCGCGCCGCCCGGCAACAACTCCTTCGCGAAGTGATCGATGTCCACGCCGGAGCCGCGCACGACCTCGACCCGCGCGTCGCGCGGCAACAGCTTCATCTGCTCGAACTCGGCGCGGTCGTCGGGGTTCTGGAAGAAGACGGCCTCGACGCCGGCGAGCCCGGCGCGATAGAGCGCCTTGACCGCGTGCGCGAGCGCGCGCCGCCCGAGCTTCTCCTGCCCTTGGAACGCGTAGCCGAAGCCGGTGATCATCGCGAAGCGATGCGGCACGCCGGCGATGCGGCCGGCGACGCCGCCCCACACGACCGGCTTGATCGTGTAGTTCAAGACGACCTCGGGCCGGAGCGCGCGCATGCGGCGCACCATCAGCGCGACCGTCGCGGCGTCGGCGCGCGGATCGAGGCCGGCGCGCTTCATCGCGAGCTCCTCGAAGCCGACGCCCATCGCGGCGAGGCCCGCGCGGGTCGCGTCGTCGCCGTCGGGCGCGCTCGCGATCACGTCGTGACCGCGCGCCGCCATCGCCGCGAGCAGCGAGCCGCGGAACAGGATCAGCGACGGAGCGTAGTTCCCGATGACGAGCACTCGCACGGGCCCGCAGAGTACACTGGCGCGACGTGACGAGCGATCCGTCGACAGCCACCCGCGTGGGCAAGGGCACGCGTCGCGGCATCGCCTGGAACCTCGTCGGCTCCGCGATCACGAACCTGGTGCGCATCGCGGTGGTCGCGGTGCTCGGACGCCTGCTCAGCTCGGGCGACTTCGGCGTGGTCGCGGCGGCGATGACCGTGATGACGGTCCTCCACACGATCCGCGACATCGGCGTCGGCACCGCGCTCGTGCAGCGCAAGGAGCTGACGCCCGAGCACGAGTCGACCGCGTTCGCGGTCGCGATGTACGTCGGCGTCGCGATGGCGATCGCGATGGCCTTGTGCGCGCCGTGGATCGGCGCGTTGTGGGAGATCCCCGAGTCGGTCCCGATCCTCCGCGTGCTCGGCGCGCTGTTCGCGCTGCGCGGCATGGCGACGGTCTCGTACATGCGCTGCCAGCGCGAGCTCAACTTCCGCGCGATCGCGCTGATCGACACGACCGCGTACACCATCGGCTCGGGCGTGAGCATCGCGTGCGCGGCGAGCGGCATGGGCCCGTGGGCGCTGGTCGCGGGATATCTCGTCGAGGCGACCATGATGGCCGGGCTCTACGCGGTGCTCTTCCCCGCGCGCATGTCGATGCGGATCCATCGGCAGAGCCTGCGCGATCTGCTCGGCTACGGGCTCGGCCACACCGCGATCACGATCTCGAGCGTGCTCGCGACCCAGGGCGACAACTTCGTCGTCGGGCGCACGCTCGGCAAAGTGCAGCTCGGCTTCTACACGCGCGCGTACGAGCTCGTGCGTTTCCCGTCGACGATCTTCCAGAACGTGGTCGGCTCGGTCTTGTTCCCGGCGTTCGCGCGCCTGCAGGACGATCGCGCCGCGCTCGCGGTGAGCCTGCGCCGCACGCTGTTCGCGAACGCGGTCCTGCTCTTGCCCGGCGGCGCGGCGCTGGTCGTGGTCGCGCCCGAGGCGATCCGCATCCTCATGGGCCCGCACTGGGAGAGCGCGGTGCTGCCGTTCCGGATCTTCTCGCTGACGCTGCTCTTCCGCACCAGCTACAAGGCCGGCGCGATCGTCGCGCGCGCCGCCGGCGACGTCTACGCGGTCGCGTTCGTGACGCTCCTCTACGCGGCGGCGGTGATCGGCGGCGCCGCGTGGTCGGTGCAATGGGGCATCGTCGGCGTCGCGGTCTCGACGTCGATCGCGATCGTGCTCGCGTACCTCATGCTCACGTACCTCGGCATGCTGCGCTCGGGCCTGCCCTGGCTGGCGTTCCTGCACACGCACGATCTCGGGCTGGTGCTCGCCGGCGCGGTGGCCGCCGCGTGCTGGCCGCTCGCGACGTGGATGCGCGCCGCGAACGCGAACGCGCCCGAGATCGCCGCCGTGCTCGCGGTCGTCAGCGGCGCGATCATGGTGATCGGGCTCGCGGTCGCGCCTGATCGGATGCACCCCGATCTGCCGTGGCTGCGCGGTGAGCTGCGCCACCTGATCGCCCGCATCGGGTCGCGACGGCGCAAGCGATCGAGCTAGAGTCGCGCGCGATGGTCGTCGAACGATCCGTGGACCCCGATCGCATCTCGCAGTTCGACGGGCTGCGCGCGTTCGCGTTCCTCTCGGTCTTCGTCCATCACGCGCTGCGCGTGCCGCTCCTGTGGATGGGCGTCGACCAGTTCTTCGTGCTGTCGGGCTTCCTGATCACGCGGAACCTCTTGTCGCTGCGCGAGCGCGCGACCGTCGGCGGCGCGTTCGGCGTCTTCTACTACCGCCGCGTGCTGCGGATCATCCCGCCGTACTACCTCGCGATCACCGCGATCCTCCTCGTCGGGCCGTGGGTGGCGGATTCGTGGTGGTACTACTCGTTCCTCCCGAACGTCCGCGACTCGCTGTACACGCCGCACAAGGGCGCGCTCGACACGATGTGGTCGATCGGCGTCGAGGAGCAGTTCTATCTGGTGTGGCCGCTGCTCGTGCTGGTGCTGCCGCGGCGCGCGCTCGCGCCGACCTTCGTCGCGGTCGTGCTCGCGGCGCCGGTGTGCCGCGTGCTCTGCATGCCGCTCGGGATCAACGCGGTCTATCGCTTGATGCCGTGCCGCATGGATCTGCTCGCGATGGGCGCGCTGCTCGCGTTCGCCGACAGCCACGACTCCACGTGGATCGCGAAGCACCGGCGCGCGTTCGTCGCCGCCGCCGCCGCCGCGCTCGCGGTCTTCGCGGCGCTCTCGCTCGGCGATCACCACTTCCGCACCAACGAGAACACGCTGCTCTTCGACGTCGTCGGCTTCAGCCTGAGCGGCGTGTTCTTCACCGGGATCCTCGCGTGGGTGCGCGGCGCGCAGCGCGGCGTGATCCTCTCCGTCCTGCGCAACCGCTGGCTCCGCCACGTCGGCACCGTCAGCTACATGGCCTACCTGATCCACATGCTGTGCCTCGACGTCGCGTCGCGCGCCGGCGGCAACCGCTACGTCGTCGCCGCGGTCGCCCTCGCGCTGACGATCGCGGCGTCATCGCTGTCGTGGTTCGTGCTCGAGCAGCCGCTCCTGCGATTGCGTCACCTGGTGAAGGCGCACCCGAAGCGGACGGCGTAGCTGGTGCTGACTTCAGAGGCAGAGGCAGGAGCCAGGAGCCAGTGGCAGGAGCCAGTGGAAGGGACCAGAGACCAGGGTCAGACAGCCTCGACATCTCTGACTCTGGCGCCTGGTCCCTGATCCCTGGTCCCTGGTCCCTGGTCCCTGGCCCCTGCCTCTGGCTCCTGCCACTGGCTCCTGGCTCCTGCCTCTGCCTCTGCCTCTGCCTCTGCCCCGAAAACGCCGACGTCCGCCGCCGGATCTGATCCGGACGACGGACGACGGACGACGGACGACGGCTACTGGCAGATGTGCGGCGCGCCGCTCGGGTCGTTGGCCGGGCAGACGCCCGAGCCGCCGCCGGGCTTGGTGCAGACGCGGCCCTGGTTGGTGCCGACGTCGGGCGGGCACTGCGGGTTCACGCCGTCGCAGTACTCGCGCAGATCGCAGATGCCCGGGTTGACCGCGTAGTTGCGGCAGATGACGAGGTTCGGGCCCGCGATGATGCCGCACTGACCGTCGACCTGCGCGCCGCGCGCGACGCTGCAGGCTTGGCAGTCGGTGAGCACGCCGCCGCCGCACGCGGTGTCGCAGCACTTGCTGTCCGAGCAGAAGCCGGTCTGGCACTGGCTGTTCGCGCTGCACGAGCCGCCGCCCGAGGTGCCGAGCGAGATGCGGCGCGCCTGGATGCGTTGGCTGTCGATGTCGAGGCGCGACTTCGTGTACGCGATCATCGCGGGCGTCGTCGAGGTCGGGCCGGTCGAGAGCGACGCGGCGTGCTCGTCTTCCGGATCCGCCGAGATCACGAACGGCGCGGCGACCACGCCGGTCGACGACACCTGGCCGCCGTAGATGTCGAAGCCGGTCGTCGCCGCGTTGGTGTTGTCCGTCCACGCGACGATGAACGCGCCGTTCAAGACCGCGACCGCGGGCTCGTCCTGCGTCGTGCCGGCCGCGGCCTTCACCGCGATGCCGCCCACGTCGAGCACCTGGATGCCGCTGCTCGGCGCCTTCACGCGCGCCGCGTAGATGTCGCCGTTCGAGTCGGTGCGGCGATCCTCCCACACGACCAGGAACTGGCCGGCGGAGAAGTCGAGCGCCGGCGAGAACTGCGAGCCCGCCGCGCCGGAGATCGTCACGCCCGACGCGTCGAGGACCGCGCCCGCCGTCGACACGCGCGTGCCGCGGATGTCGTTGGTCGCCGCGCCGTTCGGATCCGACCACACGACGAGGAAGACGCCGTTGGTCGAGTCGTACGCGACGTCGGGCCGCGTCTGATCGCCGGCCGTCGTGCAGATCGGGATGTCGGTCGTCACGACCTGACCCGACGCGTTGACGATCGCGCCGTAGATGTCGAAGCCGGTGGTCGCGCCGTTGCGGCGATCCTGCCAGACGATCAGGCCCGCGGTCGGACTACCCGCGATGCGCGGACCCGCCTGCGTGTTGGTCGCGGCGGTGACCGCGACGCCGGCCGGGTCGAGCGGCTGACCGGTCGACGTGTTGACGCGCGACATGTAGATGTCGCGATCGACGCCGCGCGAGTCCTGCCACGTCGCGACCATCGTCGAGCCGATCATCGCCGCGGTCGGCGAGATCTGCGACTCGGCCGCGTTCGAGATCGTGATCGGCGTGCCGTCGAGCTGCGTGCCGCTGGTGTTGAAGCGGACGTGCTTGATGTCCTGGCCGTTGGTGCTGTCGTCGAAGAACAGGTTCCAGCTGACGCCCGGCACGACCGTGACGAACGGGCCCGACAGGCGGCCGCGCCCGGTCGCGATCACGATGCCGGTCGGATCGCTGACCGCGCCCGCCGAGGTGATGCGCGTGCCGCGGACCTGCGCGAACTCGATCGCCTGCTGATCCGTGTACGCGGCGAAGTACTGCGTGCCGCCGATCGCGATCGCCGGCACCGACTGCACCTGCGCCGCGTTCGCGACGACGACGTCGGCCGCGCTGACCGTCAGGTCGCTCGCGACCGCCGCGCCGTAGATGTCGAAGTTGGTGGTCGCGAGGTTGCGGCGATCCTGCCAGATCACGAAGCAGCCGCCGGTCGACTGGCACGCGACGCGCGACAGCGACTGCACGTCGGTGCCGCTCGTGATCACCTTGCCGCCGACGTCGGTGACGACGCCCGCGGTGGTGACGCGCGCGCCGTAGATGTTGGTCGCGTTGGTCCACGTGACGATGAAGTTGGTGCCGTCGAACGCCGCCGCCGACTGGGCCTGCGCGCCGGACGCGGCGTGGATGTCGAACGCGGTGCCGGTGAGCGTGCCCGCCGACGCGACCAGCTGACCGCGGACGTCGTCGCCGTTGGTCGTGGTCGTCTCGGTGAAGGTGACGAGGTAGTTGCCCGAGCCGTCGACCGCGACCGCCGGCTCCTTCTCGACGTTGGCGCCGTTGGCGACCGCGAACGCGGCGCCGAAGCTGCCGCTGTAGCGCGACGCCATCACGTCGGTGCCGGTCTGCCAGACGAGCAGCGCGTTGGCGCCGCTGCCCACGATCGCGGGCGCGGTCTCCTGCGCGCTGGTGCCCGCGACGGTGCCGAGCTGGGTGACCGCGCCGGCGTCGCTGACGAACGCGGCCGCGATGTTGGAGTCCGCGCCGCCGTGATCCTCCCACGCGACCACGTAGCCGCCGGTCACGCGCGCGACGCGCGGGTGCGATTGGACGCCGGTCGCGGTGTTGATCTTGAGGCCGGTCGTGTCGGTGACCACGCCGGCCGACGTCACGCGCGCGCCCCAGATGTCGTCGTTGCGGGTGTCGCGGCGATCCTGCCAGACGACGAAGTAGCCGCTGCCGTCGGACGCGACGTCCTCGGCCGTGCTGTCGGCGCCGGTCTGCCCGATCGCCGGGTTGTCGACGAAGATCTCCGCGGTGATCGTCGGATCGAGGGTCGCGGGGAACTTCGCCTCGCTGACGATGCCCTCGGGGACGATCAGCTTGATGTGATCATCGACCCACTGCGCCTGGATCTCGTACTCGGCGCCGCTCGCGTCGCGCCACACGCCGTGGCTGTAGCGGAAGCCGAGGCCGCCCGGGCTCGCGAAGTGGAGGCCGCTGTCGTTGGCGGCCGCGAGCTTCGCGGCGCCGACGCCGACGTCGATCTCGAGATCGCCCGCGCCGTCGGGCGCGTGATCGAAGACCCAGCTCTGCTCGACGCCGAGCTCGTCGTTCCTGATCTGCTCGACGACCTCGCCGCGCGGGATCCAGACGGTGTTCGCGTTGCCGAGCCGCGCGGTGCCGGCGCCGACGCCGACGAGGTCGTCGGTGCGGCCGATCGCGGCGGTCTCGAACGTGACGGTGCCGCCGGTGATCGTCGCGCCGAGCGCACGATCGTAGGTCGACGGCGTCATCTCGACGATGCCGTCGACGATGCGCGCGGAGTGGGTCGCCCACCCGCCGGTGTACGCGCCGCCCTTCGCGGTGAACGCGACGCGCGCGGGCTCGACCGCGGACGCGAGTGTGGTCGCCGGGCCGACGTGCAGCTTTTCGAGCGCCTGGCTGACAGGGGCCGGGTCGCCGGCGGGATCCGGCGCCGGACCGCTCACGTCCGACTGGCACGCGGCGAACGCCGACGCCGCGATCGCGGCGCAGAAACCAAGGAAGAGCCGAATGTTCCGATTCATACGTTCCGCCCCTTGAGACGAGGTTCCGCGTACTCTAACGCAGGCGCGGGAGACGGGGAGCCCCAATACGGGTTAGTGATCGCTGGATCGGCCGCTGTTCAGCCTCGTACAGATCGGGCCGATCCGGAGCCGGCGGCCGATTGTGACGTCGACCGCACCGATGCGACCACGCGTCCGCGATCTTCCTCCGAAAGATTCGACCCGCTGGGCAGGCAGATGCCGTCCGCGAACAGGGCCTCGGCCACGCCGCCGCCGATCTTCCTCACGCTCGCGAACACCGGCTGTAGGTGCATCGGCTTCCACACCGGCCGTGCCTCGATATGGTCGGACGCGAGCCGATCGATCACGAAATCGCGATCGACCCCGAACGCCGCGGCATCGATCGTCGCGCAGGTGAGCCAGAACGTCGCGCGGCCGAACGACGCCTCGGGCATGAAGGACCAGCCCGGCAGCGCCAGCTCGCGCCGGTACGACGCATTGATCGCGCGTCGCGCCGCGACGCGGCGATCGAGATCGGCGAGCTGCGCGCGGCCGACGGCGGCGAGCAGGTTCGAGAGCCGATAGTTGTAGCCGATCGTCGCGTGCTCGTAGTGACGCGCCGGCTCGCGCGCCTGCGTCGCGAGGAACCGCGCGCGATCGATGTGCGCCTTCGAGCGACCGAGGAGCATGCCGCCGCCGGAGGTCGTGATGATCTTGTTGCCGTTGAACGAGAGGATCGAGAGATCGCCGAACGAGCCGGCCGCGCGCCCGTGATAGGTCGCGCCCAGCGCCTCGGCGGCGTCCTCGACCAACGCGACGCCGTGACGTTTGCACGCGGCGGCGATGGGCTCGAGATCTGCGCATTGTCCGTACAGGTCGACCGCGATCACGGCCTTCGGGAGCGCGTTGCGTCGCGCGGCGTCGTCGAGCGCCTCGGCGAGCAGGCCCGCGTCCATGTTCCAGGTCGCGCGATCGGAGTCGATGAAGACGGGCGTCGCGCCGCAGTACGCGATCGCGTTCGCGGTCGCCGCGAAGGTCAAGGTCGAGCACCAGACCTCGTCGCCGGGGCGCACGTCGAGCACGAGCAGCGCGAGGTGGAGCGCCGCGGTCCCTGACGACAGCGCGACCGCGTGCGGCATCGCGAGCTTCGCGCACGTCTCGGCCTCGAAGGCGTCGACGTGCGGACCGAGCGGCGCGATCCAGTTCGAGCGGATCGCGTCGGTGAGGAGCTCGAGCTCGGTGCCGGCGAGATCGGGAGGCGAGAGGTGGATCCGACCCACGGCCCGATACTCGCTCAGTTCGGCACGCGCGCGGAGCCCGTCGTCCTCGTGTTCGCGGCGGGCTCGACGGTGGGCTCGATCGCCGGGTTGGTCCCGGTCTGGCGCGTCGACGGGCGCGTCGCCTTGTACTCGGGCACCAGCTCGCCGAGGGTCGCGCGGATGCGCTCGGGCTCGGCGGTGTCCGCGAGGCCGAGCAGCGCGCCGACGCCCTCGCGCACCGCGTCCCACTCGTGCGGCTTGATGCGGCCGATGAAGATCTTCGGGTGCTTCGTCTTGTCGGCCGACTCGGCGTCGGTCGCGAGCTCCTCGAAGAGCTTCTCGCCCGGGCGCACGCCGGAGAAGCGGATCTCGATGTCGTCGTCGGGGCGCAGGCCGCTGAGCGTGATCAGGTCGCGCGCGAGATCGACGATCTTCACCGGCTCGCCCATGTCGAGCACGAACAGCTCGCCGCCGCGCCCGAGCGCACCCGCCTGCAAGACCAGCTGCGACGCTTCCGGAATCGTCATGAAGTAGCGGCGCATCTCCGGGTGCGTGACGGTGACGGGCCCTCCCGCCGCGATCTGCTGGCGGAAGATCGGGATGACGCTGCCTGCAGAGCCGAGCACGTTGCCGAAGCGAACTGTGACGAACTTCGTCTGCGAGCGCTGCGCGAGCGCGTGGACGTAGATCTCGGCCATCCGTTTGGTCGCGCCCATCAT
>DATJIA010000322.1:0-60730 GCA_035493675.1 Kofleriaceae bacterium
GTGTCGCGCATGCGATGGACGAGCTCGACGGGGACGACCGCGGCGCCGGTCACCGCGAGGCGGAGCGAGCGTAAGTCCGCGGAAGCTCGTTCCGGGTGCTGGAGCAACGACACATATAATGTAGGGGGCCCCGGGAGGACCGAGATCCGCTCGGCGGCGATGCGCGCGAGCACGCTGTCGGCGTCGAAGATCGCGTGCGGATGGATCGTCGCGCCGGTCATGAGCGCCGCGAGCATGCCGGCCTTGTAGCCGAACGAGTGGAAGAACGGCGCGACGACGAGGTAGCGATCGCCGCCGCGGAGCCCGACGATCGACGCCCAGTCGCCGAACGCGCGGAGCGTCTGCGCGTGGGTCGCGAGGATCCCTTTCGGCGCGCCGGTCGTGCCGGAGGTGAACATCATGTCGCCGATGTCCTGCGGCGAGACGCGGGCGCGCGCGCGATGCAGCTCGGCTTCGGGCGCGAGGCCGTCGTGGAACGCGCTCCACGTCGCGTCGGTGACGGCGATCTCCGGCGGCGTCGCGAGCAGCTCGAGATAGCGCGTGCCGAGGAATTGGTCGGCGGTGACCAGCACGCGCGCGCCGGAGGACGCGAGCACGTGCGCGGCCTCGTCGCCCTTGTAGCGGGTGTTGATCGGCACGAGCACGGCGCCGATCGCGTGCGCGCCGAGCGCGGCCGCGACCCAGCGCCACGTGTTGGGCGCCCAGATCGCGACGCGATCGCCGTGCGCGACGCCGCGCCCGAGCAACGCGCGCGCGAACGCATCGGCGCGCGCGTGCAGCTCGCGATAGCTCAGACGAACGTCACCGTCGGAGATCGCGAGCTCCTCGGGGCGCTCGCGCGCGGCGCGCGGCGTGAGCTCCGCGATCGTCGCCGGCGCGCTCATGCGGCGTGCTGCGCGAGGTGCGCGCGCTCGAGGTGCGCGGCGATCTTGTTCGCGAGGTCCTGGCACGCGGGCTCGAGCGCGGGCCCGAGCATCGCGTTGACCAACGGACCCGTCGGGCCGCCGGCGTCCATGCGCAGCGTGAAGGTCAGGCGCGCGCGCTCGCCGTTCTGGGCGGCGAGCTCCAGGCGCTCGGGCCCGGGCCCGAACTTCTTCTTGAACATCCGGCGGAAGAACCAGTCGAGGAAGCGGCGCCCGAACCAGCGGCGCTTCTTCTTCTTCGGTTCTTCCGCGGGCGCGGGCGCGGCCTCGCTGATCGTATCCATGAGCAGCACGCCGCCGCCGTCGACCTTCTCGTTCAGGCCGGTGAGCGTGAAGGTCACCTTCTCGCGATCGATCCACTCGGTGACGTGCGCGCGCAGCTTGACCGTGCGCGACAAGATCCCGACGTCGCCCTTGAGGGTCCAGACCGAGTCGGTCTCGTCGAGGATCTCGTGGGTCTGGTAGCCGGTGAGCATCGGCGCCCAGTTGTTCATGTCCTTGACGAACTCCCACACGGTCTCGCGCGAGAGCGCCATCGTCGTCGTGTACTCGACCTCGGGCATGTCTAGCTCCTGGCTGCGTGGCGGCCCGCGAGATAGCCGAACGTCATCGCGGCGCCGATCGTCGCGCCCGCGCCGGGATAGCCGGCGCCGGTCACGCCCGCGGCGACGTTGCCCGCGGCGTAGAGCCCCGCGATCGGCGTGCCGTCGGGGCGCAGGACGCGCGCGTCGCCGTCGGTGCGCGCGCCGCCCTTGGTGCCGATCGCGCCGGCGTGGATCTGGATCGCGTAGAACGGCGCCTTCTCGATCGTGCCGAGGTTCGGGTTCGGCTCGTGCTCGGGATCGCCGTAGAAGTGATCGTAGAGCGACTCGCCGCGGCGGAAGTCGGGATCGACGCCCTCGACCGCGAAGCGATTGAAACGCGTTACGGTCGCGGCGAGCCCGCGCGCGTCGACGCCGAGCTTCGCGCCGAGCTCCTCGATCGTCGGCGCCGAGACGATCCAGTCGGGGATCGGCATGCCCGGCACGTAGGTGAGCAGCGCGTAGCGCTCGAGGTACTGCGCGTCGAGCACGATCCACGCGGGCAGGTTCGACCGCTCGTACGCGACCGGATCGAACGCGAAGAACGCCTTCATCAAATCGTTGTAGTTGTGCGCTTCATTGACGAAGCGCGCGCCGCGCTTGTTGACGATGATCGAGTGCGGCAAGGACCGCGTCGCGAAGTCGCCGCGGTGGAGCGGGCGCTTGTCGTACTCCTCGCCGGGGATCGCGAGCGACGGGCACCACCACGCCTCGCTCATGTTGCCGAGATCGGCGCCGAGCGACATCGCGATGCGGAGGCCGTCGCCCTCGTTCGACGGCGGCGAGTTCGGATGCGTGAGCGGACCGCCGAGGAACTTCTTGCAGAGCGCGGGATCCCACTCGAAGCCGCCGCTCGCGAGCACGACGCCCTTCTTCGCGCCGATGAAGACGTCCTTGTCGCCGTGCTTCGCGCGCACGCCGATCACGCGATCCTCTTCGTCGGTGATCAGCTCCGCGGCGGCGTGGCCGAGCATCGGCTCGATGCCGCGATCGAGGAGCGCCTTCAAGAGGCCGCCGGCCAGCGCGCCGCCGTAGCAGACGAGCCCTTGCTTGAAGCGCTTGCCGAGCAGCGCGAAGGGCAGGGCGGACGGCTTCGAGAACACGCCCCAGTCGGTCGCCTCGGTGACGCTCATCGCGGTCATGCCGAACACCGGCGAGCGCCGCAGCTTGTCCTTCCACGCGCCGAGCTCGTTGGTGTCGAACAGGCCGGGATCGAGCGAGCGGCCGCCGGGGCGTCCGCCCGCGAACTCGGGGTGGTAGTCGGGGTAGCGCGCGATCGACTTGAACGCGATCGCGCTGGCGCCCTCGATGAAGTCGATCATCTCGGGCGCGCTCTCGAGCCAGCGGCGGATCAGGCTCGGCTCGGATTTTCCGTCGGTGAGGCGGGTGACGTAGGTGATCGCGTCGTCGAGCGAGTCGTCGACGCCGACGTCGCGCATGTGCCGGTTGTTCGGCACCCACACGACGCCGCCCGACACCGCGGTGGTGCCGCCGAACTTCTCGCTCTTCTCGAGCAGCGCGACCTTCGCCTTGCCGGCGTGCGCGGCGAGGGCGGCGACCGCCCCCGCGGCACCGCTGCCGATCACGACGACGTCGACCTCCGACTGCCAGGGCGTCTTCTTCTTGAACCACATGGCCGGCTCGAAATAGAACATGTTCTACTCGAACGCCGCAAGCACGTTCGGAGAACATGTTGCGTTCCCCGGGGGCGGGTGAGACCATGGCAAAACGTTGAGCACCGACCCCAAGGACAAGGACCGCAACATCTTCGAGCGGATCTTCGACGTGGCGATCCAGCTCGCCGAGGAGGGCGGCTACGACAACGTGCGCCAGCGCGACGTCGCGGCGCGCGCGGGCGTGGCGCTCGGCACCCTGTACAAGCGCTTCCGCTCCAAGGAGGACATCCTCTCCGCGGCGCTCGAGCGCGAGACCGAGAAGCTCGAGCGCAAGTTCGAGAAGGGCCCGGTGCGCGGCGACTCGATCGAGGATCGCCTGATGCAGTTCTACACGGTGCTGACGCGCGCCTTGTGCCGCCGCCCGCACTTCGCGCGCGCCGTGCTGCGCGCCGTCTCGTCGGGACAGCCGGAGGTCGCGCGCCACGTCGTCGCGTACCAGGGGCGCCTGACCGGCCTCATCATCGCGACGATCCGCGGCAACGGCCGCCTGACCTTCGCCGAGGGCGTGGCGCAGCCGCCGACCGAGAACGAGATGATGCTGGCGACCCTGCTCCAGCAGAACTGGTTCGCCTCGCTGATCGGCTGGTCCGCCGGCCTGCACTCGCAGACCGCGATCCTCGATCACGTGCGCACGGCGCTGGGGTTGTACTTGAAGGGGATGGAGTGGGACGAGAAGGTCCCGGCCCGCGCTGCGCGCTAGAGATCCCACGAGCGAGCCTCGATCGAGATCGCGCGGCGCCGGCGCTCGCGGTCGCGCACACCGGGCTCGGTCCCGCGTTCGGATCGCGCCGCCTCCCGGTTCCACAAGCCACCGCCGACGTATCACCCACCCATCGTGCTCCCACGACCCGCGGTGGTACTTACTCACGCGGGCCCGACCCGGTGCGCGCGCCGCGGCGCCGGCTGCGCTCGAACAGGATCCGGAGATCGTTCGAGCGCGAACGTTGGTGATCTCGTCGACGGCGGGGCGCGCACGCGCCGGGGTCCGGGGCCGGCGCGAATAAGTACCACCAGAGGTCGTAGGAGCACGACGGGTGGGTGATACGTCGGCGGTGGCTTGCGGAGACGGGAGGCGGCGCGATCTGAGCGCCGGACCCGTGACCCCCGCGTGCGCGGCCCCGCCGTCTCGCGTTCGAGGATCTATCTCGGAGCCAGCGAGCTCAGATCCAACGGATCGCTCGGCGCACACGACGTCCCGCTGCACGTCCGGATCTGCAGCTTGGCTTTCTCGAAGACGTTGAAGTACCAGAAGACGACGTCGAGCTGGGCATCGCCGTCGGCGGCCATCGTGATGCAGCCGGTCGCCGGGCCGTTCGACGCGGCTTGGTAGCCGACCTCGGCGGTCTTGGCGCCGTCGAGCCAGATCTGACCGCACTCGTTCTTGCCGCTGATGATGTCGGTGCCGGTCGCGCCGGTGTCGATCTGGAAGCAGTGATCGCCGGCGGCGAGGTGGATCGTCGCGGCGAAGCGGAGCGAGAAGCGCTCGGAGGGCGCGGTCATCGGCCAGCTCGGATCGAAGCCGTACGACGGATCGCTCACGCTGTCGGCGTCGGTCTCGAACTCCCAGCCGGCGTCGACGTCCTCTTGCTGCGCCGGGTTCGCGAAGTGCATCTGCATCTGGTCGTAGGTGCTGAGCGTGCTGCAGCTCCCCGTCCATTCCGGCCGGTCGCCGATCATCGCGTGCATCCCGTGGAACACGTTCTGCGCGTCGGGCGCGCCCGCTGCGTCGGCGGGCGTGTCGGAGCCCACGCTCCCGTCGACCGGCGGCGCCGCGTGGTGCTCGCCGAAACGACAACCTACGACGGTGAGCACCGTCGAGAGCTCCAGGATCATCAGGCCCGAGCGCATGGGTTTCGCGAGGCGCGCAAAACGAGCTTGCCTCGTTCGGATGAAACATGTTCTAGTGCGCCGCGCTAGTCAAGGGGGTTTCCGATGCGTCTCGTGCTTTGTGCGTGCATCGTCGCGGGTGCCTGTTCGAGTGACGGCGTCAACGGATCCGACGGCGTCGACGCCGGCGCCGATGCGCCGCAGGTCGGCCCCGACGCCGACGTCGGCAACAAGCCGTGCGACATGACCGGCGTCTGGATCGCGGAGCAGCACGTGACCGCGACCGCGCTCAGCTCCGATCAGAACACGACGACCTGGTACTACTACGCGATCACGCAGACCGGTGACACGTTCACCGTGACGGACCAGCTCAACTGCGGGCTCGTCGTCGACGGGACGACGACGGTCACGCTCGACGACGCGACCCTCGAGGCGCTCGCGCCGCAGGAGTTCGCCGGCGTGGGCCGCAGCGGCACGTTCAAGGCCAGCGCCGACGGCCAGCACTGCGACTTCGCGTTCGACCGCATGTACAACGTGCGCGGCGCCGACAAGGCGATGTACCTGACCAGCGCGTGGAAGGTCGGCGATCCGCCGAAGGCGCTGTCGCAGTTCCCGGCGCTGCCGACCGCGCCGCCCGGCATGCAGGACTGGGACAAGGACAACATGGACGGCATCACGCTCCGCAGCGGGCTGGGCAACCGTTACGTGTCCCAGCGGGACTACAACGAGCATGCGGGGACGGTGCCCCAGTTCGCGGCGAAGTTCGGCGGCCAGGGCGTCATCGTCGTCAAGTGGGACACGCAGGAGGGCATCTCGACGCAGACCTCGCCGCTCCTGCGCGTCACCGCGACGCCGAAGGGCGACGGCTGGGCCCGTTATGCGCGCGCCGATTCGACGCTCACCGTCGTCAAGACCGGCGCGCACCCCGCGCTCGACACCTGTCGCAACGTGCAGCAGCTCGCCAAGAGCGCCTGGAACTAGAACGTGTTCTTACGCTGTGCTGTCGTCCTCGGGCTGCTCGCGAGCGCGGCCCACGCCTCTCCGCTGTTCGAGGTCGCGGGCGATCCCGGCGCCGGCGGGCTCACCGCCCGCGAGAACACCGACGGTCCCGCCGCCGCGTACTTCAACCCGGCGCTGCTCGCGGATCTGCCACCCGGCGTCGATCTCGGCGTGTTCGTCCTCGCCGAGGAGATCGGCATCACCGTCGACGGGCGCAGCACGTCGGCCGCGTGCGCGAACGGCGGCTGCGACGTCCCGGCGGTCGACGATCGCGGACCGGAGTCGTTCCGCGACGAAGCGACCGGCATGGCGATCGCGAACCCGACCGTGCCGACCGATTGGCTCCAGCACGGGCACGGCAGCTTCGGCGCGCGCCCGCGCCAGGCGGCCGGCTCGGGCCACAAGCCGCGCGCGTACCAGACCGTCGGGTTGGTCGCGCCGGTCTTCCACGAGCGCCTCGTGCTCGGGCTGTTCGCGATGATCCCGCTCGGCGAGTTCACGACCGCGAAGGCGTTCTACAACGACGAGCGCGAGCAGTTCTTCTCGAACAGCCTGCACCCGGAGCTGTACGGCGATCGCCTGACCGCGACGTCGCTCGCGTTCGGCGGCGGCTTCCACGTGACGCCGGACCTGCGCGTCGGCGTGACGTTCACGCTGTCGCTCGCGAACAAGGCGGCCGCGCCGGTCTATGTGTCGAACCTCAACGATCTGAGCACGGTCGATCTCGACTCGAACATCGCGGTCAACGCCGCGGTCGCACCGCACTTCGGCCTCGCGTGGACGCCGACGAAGCGCGCGCTGGTGACGGCGACCGTGCACACGCCGTCGAGCTTCAAGATCGACACCGGCTTCGACTACACGCTCGCGACCGGCAACGAGCAGGCGACCGAGCTGCACTTCACCCACTCGTACCTGCCGCTGCAGCTCGCGGTCGGCGGCACCTATCGCCTCGGCGACGACTCGCCGTTCTCGGTCAGCGGCGAGCTCAAGTACGCGCGCTGGTCGCAGTATCGCGATCGTCACGACGATCGGCCGAGCGGCGACTACGCGTGGAGCGACACCGCGACGATCGCGGCGGGCCTGCGCTACGCGAGGCCGAAATCTCCGACGCGCGGATGGATCGACGCGAGCTGGGTGCCGTCGCCGGTGCCCGATCAGACCGGGCGCACCAACTACGTCGACAACGATCGGCTCGGCGTCGCCGCCGGCGTGGAACATGTTCTCGAAGGGTGGGGCAGCCGGTTCCGCATCGGCGTCGACGTCCTCGGCCAGCGCCTGCTCGCGCGCCACGTGACGAAGTTCGTCTCGCCCGCGGGCAACACCGATCCGAAGTACGTGCTCGACGAGGTGCCCGACGACGCGATCGACGTGCTCGGTCAACCGGTGCCCGGGCGCGACGGCCTCCAGACCAACAACCCCGGCTTCCCCGGCTTCGCGTCGTCGGGGTGGATCCTCGGCGCCGGGCTGCACGTGGCGATCGAGTATTGAGATGACCGCGATCTCCGTCGACGGCGTGACCAAGCGATTCGGATCGCGGCGCGTCCTCGACGGAGTCTCGTTCGCGGTCGAGCCCGGCGCGCGGCTCGGCGTGATCGGCCCCGCCGCCGGCGGCAAGAGCGTGCTGCTCAAGATCCTCGCCGGGCTGGTCGCGCCCGACGCGGGGCGCGCCCTTGTCCGAGGCGCGATCGGCATGCTGTTCCAGAACAGCGCGCTGTTCGACTTCTTGAACGTCTTCGACAACGTCGCGTTCCCGCTCGTCCACGGGATGCCGCCGCGAGGAGGGGCAGGGCCGAGGCCGCAGGCCGAGCCGAGCGAACCGCGCGAAGCGCGGATGCGAGGACCCGGGGTAGCACCCCGAGCGGCGGCTGGGATCGACACGGGCAACATCGACCAGCGCGTGCGCGAGCGCCTGCGCGCGGTGGGCTTGGCCGGCGCCGAGCACAAGCTCCCTTCGGAGCTCTCCGGCGGCATGCGCAAGCGCGTCGGCCTCGCGCGCGCGACCGTCGCCGAGCCGGACGTCGTGTTGTACGACGAGCCGACCGCGGGCCTCGATCCCGTGACGACTTCGAAGATCTACGAGCTGCTCCGCGGTCAACCCTCGACCGCGATCGTCGTGTCGAGCGACGTCGAGGCGGTCGCGCAGTTCGCCGACACGATCGCGTACCTCGACGAGGGACGCATCCAGTGGCTCGGTCCGGCGCACGCGCTCTTCCATGCGGACGATCCGCGCGTCCGGCGCTTCGCCACGGGAGAAGCTGCGTGAAGCGCTTCATCCAATCGATCGGCCGCCAGACGATGAACGCCGCGCGCGACGCCGGCGGCATCGTCGTCCTCCTCGGCGACACGATCCGCGCGCTGTTCCCGCCGACCCTCGACGGCCGCGAGCTGCTCCGTTCGCTCTACAAGATGGGCTACAAGTCGGTGCCCATCGTCGTCATGACCGCGCTCTTCGTCGGCGCGCTGATGGTGATCCAGCTCGCCGCGTTCGTGAAGCAGTTCAACGCGCGCGCGCTGGTCGGCTGGGGCACCGGCTACTCGGTCCTGCGCGAGGTCGGTCCGATCCTGATCGGCCTCATGTTCTCGGGCCGCGTCGGCGCGAACAACGCCGCCGAGCTCGGCACGATGACCGTCACCGATCAGATCGACGGCCTGCAGGCGCTCTCGATCGATCCGATCCGCTACCTGGTCGTGCCGCGCGTGATCGCGATGATCGTGACGCTCGTGATCATGACGACGATCGGCGACGCGGTCGCGATCCTCGGCGCGATGGGCATGTCGAAGGTCGTGCTCGACATCCACCCGCTCACGGTCTGGTACTCGCTCGTCGACAACCTCGGCGTCGCCGACTTCCTGCACGGCATCGCGAAGGCCGCGGTGTTCGGCGCCGCGATCGCGCTGTCGTCCTGTTACTACGGGCTCACCGTGAAGGGCGGCGCGGTCGGCGTCGGCCGCGCGGTCAACGCCGCGGTCGTCAGCTCCGCGGTGTCGATCTGCTTCCTCGACTTCTTGATGACGTACCTGATGGCCTAGAACATGTTCCGGAGAAAGATCAGCCGCATCGGACGCGGCACGCTCGAAGCAGGGCGCGCCGCGGCCGAGCTCGCGCGGGTCGCGGCGGCGACGCTGGGCGGCGCGGTGTTCGGCTACTGGCGCGGCAAGCGGCCGAAGCGCGAGATCGCGCGCCAGCTGTACTTCGTCGGCAATCGATCGCTCTTGTTCGTGCTCACCACGCTCGGCTTCGTCGGGATGGTGATGGTCTACCAGACGTGCCTCTTGACCACGCAGGTCGTCGACGGACGCAACCAGGTCGGCGCGCAGTGGGCGCGCCTGCTCGTGCTCGACGTCGGCCCGAGCCTGACCGCGATGATGCTCGCGACCCGCGTCGGCGCCGGCATCGCCGCCGAGATCGGCTCGATGAAGGTCACCGAGCAGATCGACGCGCTCCGCATGTCGGGCGTGACGCCGGTCAGCTACCTGATCGTCCCGCGCTTCTTCGCGTGCATCGCGATGAGCGTCGTCTTGACGATGTTCGGGATGGCGGCGGCGTGGGGCGCCGGCGGGCTCACCGGCTATTACTCGTTCCACATCAACCCGCGCATCTTCTTCGACCTCGGCATGGTGAAGCCGAGCTTCGCGATCGTCGGGATGATCAAGGCGGTCGCGTTCGGCGCCGCGATCCCGATCGTCAGCGGCTTCTGCGGCCTGCGCGCGCGCGGCAGCTCCGAGGGCGTCGGCGCGGCGACGACCGCCGCCGTGATCGGCTCGTCCTTCGCGGTGATCGTCCTCGACTTTGCGATCTCGTGGATCGGGATGGTCATGCTGGGAGCGAGCGCATGATCGCGTTCAAGCAGGTCGTGAAGTCGTTCGGCGGACGGCCGGTGCTCGACGGCCTCGACCTCGAGGTGCGCCGCGGCGAGGTCATGTTCGTCGTCGGCACCAGCGGCGTCGGCAAGTCGGTGACGATCAAGCACCTGGTCGGCCTGTTGCGCGTCGACGCCGGCGAGATCTGGCTCGACGGCGCGCGCATCGATCGCCTGCCCGAGCGCGCGTTCCACGCGATCCGCAAGCGCATCGCGATGGTGTTCCAGAGCGCGACCTTGTTCGATTCGATGCGGCTGGTCGACAACGTCGCGCTGCCTCTCCGCAAGCATCGCGGGCTGCGCGACAAGCCGGCGCGCGAGGAAGCGCGCCGCCGCCTCGACGAGGTCGGGCTCGCGCACCTCGCCGACGCCTTCCCGCACGAGGTCGGCGACGGCGTCCGCAAGCGCGCGGCGATCGCGCGCGCTCTCACGCTCGAGCCCGAGGTGGTCCTCTTCGACGAGCCGACCACCGGCCTCGCGCCGATCGACGCGCGCCGCATCGACAAGCTGATCCGCGAGCTCGCGGATCGCCGCGGCGTCACCGCGATCGTCGTCTCGCACGATCTGTCGTCGATCTTCGCGATCGCCGATCGCATCGCGCTGCTCTACCAGGGCGCGGTGCGCGCGTGCGGCTCGCCCGAGGCGATCCGCGCGTCGGCGGATCCCGTCGTCCAACAGTTCATCCACGGCCGCGCGACCGGGCCGATGGACACGCCCGGCTTCTAAGGAGGGATGTCATGCACGAACCAGACAGCGGCATCGAGTACAAGGTCGGCCTCCTCATGGTGGGCGCGGCCGCGCTGTTCGCGGCGTTCATCTTCGTGCTCGGCCACTTCTCGCTGCGCGGCGGCTTCACGATGTACGTCGACTACGACTACAGCGGGAACGTGCAGCCGGGCGCGCCGGTCAAGGTCTCGGGCATCACGGTCGGGCGGGTCGAGGGCGTCGACTTCCTGGGCGGGCAGATCGATCCCGAGACCAAGCGGCGCGTGCAGGTGCGCGTCGAGATCTGGGTCGAGGATCGCGCGCACGACTCGATCCGGCGCGACGCCGAGTTCTTCATCAACACCGCCGGTGTGCTCGGCGAGCAGTACGTCGAGATCGTGCCGGGCAAGGACTGGAACCAGGAGCGGCTGCCGTCGGGATCGATCGTCGTCGGCGTCAACCCGCCGCGCACGGATCTCGTCGTCGCGCGCTTGTACGAGCTGCTCGATCTGATGTCGGGCGTGATGCGCCAGCACAAGGATCAGATCGCGAGCATGCTGGTGCACGCGGCCGACGCGGTCGACAAGGTCGACCAGATCCTCGTCGAGAACCACGCGCGCGTCGCGGGCTTGATCGACTCGGTGACCGGCCTCTCCAACGAGGGCCAGAAGGTGCTCGCGAAGGTCAACGGCGGGCTCGACAGCGCGCGCCTCGCCAAGACGATCGCCGACGCCGACAGCTTGATCATGACGACCGATCGCGCGGTCGCCGATGCGGCGCCTTCGGCGAGCGCCTTGCTGAAGGAGGGCGTGCGCGTCCTGTCGATCGCGACCGTCGAGCGCGTCGATCGCGCGATGCTCGCGGTCGATCGCGCGGGGGTCGCCGCGGAGTCCGCGGGCACCTTGCTCGCGAACACCAACGGCATGGTCACCGACCTGCGCGCGGGCAAGGGATCGATCGGCGCGTTCTTGACGCGGCTCGATGTCTACTCGGATGTCCGCGAGATGGTGCGCGACCTCAAGAACAACCCGTGGAAGCTGCTCTGGAAGGAGTGACGTGGCGCTCGCGATCCACGACGAGCGCCTGACCCGGCGCGTCGGTGCGGCGGTCCTCGCGATCGCCGCCTTCACGATCGTGTTCGTCGTGATGATCCTGCCGCGGATCGAGCACGGCGGCGTCGACGTCACGATCCACTTCACCGAGGCGACCGGTATCGTCGAGGGCGCGCCGGTGCGCGTCGCGGGCCGCACGATCGGCCACGTGCGGACGATCGGCATGGCGACCCGCGGCGGCATCGGCGTCGTGATCCGGTTGGAGGGATCGTGGGCGCGCCGCATCCCGATCAACTCCGACTTCTTCGTCGATGCGCGCAGCCCGCTGGCGCCGCGCTACATCGCGATCGGTCCGCCGCCCGGACACGCGGATCCCGCGCGCGCGCTCGTCGACGGCGACGAGGTCACCGGCGTCGATCCGCCGAGCCTCGATCGCGTCCTGCAGCGCACGAACGACAACCTCACCGAGGTCAGCGACTTCCTCGACACGATCCGGCCCGCGACCAAGAAGATCGACGCGGCGGTCGATCGCCTCACCGCGACGGTCGCGCAGGTCGCGCCCGGCGTCGAATTGCGCGCGCGCATGAGCGCCGCGATCGACGAGGCGCGCGCGCTCGTCACGACGCTGCAGGACGGCGGGCTCGATCCCGCGGGGATCGATCGCCTCGGCGCGAAGATCGACGGCTGCGCCACGCACCTGGGCGAGGCGATCACCGAGCTGCGCGTGCGGGTCGCCGAGGTGCGCACCGCGCTCGCGCTCGCCGGCGCGCGCGACGTCACGCCGCAGCTGCGCGCGCGCCTGACCGGCGCGCTCGACTCCGCCGATCGCGCGCTCGCGTCGGCGTCGTCGCTCGCCGACGGCCTGCACGGCCTCGTCCACGACGCGACCGACGGCCACGGCGCCGCCGCCGCCTTCCTCTCCGATCTCGAGCTCGTCGACGACGTGAAGGCGCTGACCCGCGATCTCAAGAACCGCCCCTGGCGCGTCGCCGCACCGAAGCCCTAGCAGCCTCGTGCCCCCGTCGAGCGCAGGGCGATCGGCGAGATCTTCGCCGAGCTCGAGAAGCGCGTCGGCGCACACGGCATGGCAACGCTGGTCGAGCTGTTGCGCAAGCTCGTCGACGAGCCCGCGCGCCCGCGATAAGGTCGCGCGCATGAAGCGCATCGTTGCGATCACGATCGCCGCCGCCGCGTGCGGCAGCTCGACGAAGAAGCCCGAGACGCCGCCGGCGCCGCCGACCGAGGTCATCAAGGACACGCCGGCGCCGCCGGTCGATCACATGCCGGGGCCAAGCGCGCCGGTCGCCGAGACGATGACCGACGACACGCCGCGCACGACGTCGGCAGGCACCTCGTTCATCGCGCCGAAGGAGTGGAAGGTCGCCGCGCACGAGAACGTCGTGATCGTCTCGACGCCCGAGGACGACTCGCACGTCGCGTTCGTCGACGTGAAGGGCGGCGACGCCGACGCCGCGGTCAAGGCCGCGTGGGCCGCGTACGATCCGAGCTTCAAGCGCACGCTGCAGGTCTCGGTCGATCAGCCCGCGCGCGACGGCTGGGAGCAGGCGAAGGGCTACCAGTACGAGGTCTCGCCCAACGAGAAGAAGATCGTCGCGGCGCTCGCGCTGCGCGCCGGCGACACCTGGACCGTCGTCGCGATCGACGTCAACGAGGGCACCGCCGAGAAGCGCGGCGGCGCGTTCGGCGTGCTGCTCGGCAAGGTGCTGCCCAAGGGCGGCGCGCGCGAGTCGTTCGCGGGCAAGGAGGCGCACGCGCTCGACGCCGAGCACGTCAAGATGCTCACCGACTTCGTCGACAAGGCGCGCCAGGACCTCCAGATCCCCGGCGTCGGCCTCGCGCTCATCGATCACGACAAGGTCGTCTTCGAGGGCGGCTTCGGCGTGCGCGAGGTCGGCAAGAAGGCGAAGGTCGACAAGGACACCAAGTTCATCATCGCGTCGAACACCAAGGCGCTGACCACGCTGCTCCTGGCGAAGCTCGTCGATCAGAAGAAGGCGACCTGGGAGACGCCGGTCACCGAGCTCTATCCCGACTTCAAGCTCGGCAACGAAGAGACGACCAAGAGCGTGGAGCTCGAGCACCTCGTGTGCGCGTGCACCGGCCTGCCGCGCCAGGATCTCGAGTGGATCTTCGAGTACAAGAACGCGACGCCGCTCGCCGAGCTCGCGCTGCTCGCGACGATCCAGCCGACGTCGAAGTTCGGCGAGATGTTCCAGTACTCGAACGGCCTCGCCGCCGCCGCCGGCTTCATCGCGGGTCACGTGCTCTATCCGAAGAAGGAGCTCGGCGCCGCGTACGACGAGGCGATGCGGACGCAGGTGTTCGGCCCGCTCGGCATGAAGGACGTGACGTTCGACTTCAAGAAGGCGCTCGCGTCGAACCACGCGGGCGCGTACGGCATCGACATCGACGGCAAGCTCGACGCCGACGTCTTCGACGTGAACTACGCGGTGGTCCCGCTGCGCCCCGCCGGCGGCCTGTGGGCGAGCGTGCACGACATGGCGCGCTACGTCCGCATGGAGCTCGGCAAGGGCATGCTCGACGGCAAGCGCTACATCGGTGAAGAGGCGCTGCTCGAGCGGCGCAAGCCGCACGTGAAGGTCTCGGAGGACACGACCTACGGCATGGGCCTCATGGTCGAGACCGGCAACGGCGTGCCCGTCGTGCATCACGGCGGCGATCTGGTCGGCTATCACAGCGACATGATCTGGCTCCCCGATCAGCAGATCGGCGCGGTGATCCTGACCAACAGCGAGAACGGGCCGACCTTGCGCGCAGCGTTCCGCCGGCGGTTGCTCGAGGTCGTCTTCGACGGCAAGCCGGAGGCGGTGGAGAACGTCGCGACCGCGGTGAAGGATCAGCAGACCGCGATCGCGGCGGAGCGCCCGCACTTGATCGTGCCCGCCGACGAGGCCGAGGCCGGCAAGCTCGCCGCGCACTACGAGAACGCCGCGCTCGGCGCGCTCGACGTCAAGCACGACGGCAAGAAGCTGGTCTTCGATTTCGGCGAGTGGAAGAGCGAGATCGCGTCGCGCAAGAACGAGGACGGCACGATCTCGTTCATCACGATCACGACCGGCATCGGCGGCATCCCGTTCGTCGCCGGTGAGGCGAACGGCGCGAAGATCCTGACCTTGCGCGACGCGCAGCACGAGTACGTCTTCACCGCGAAGTAACACCCCTCGACTTCGCTCGGGGTGAACGGGGGCATCAGCGCTCGATGAAGATCGCGAGCGAGCGCGCGGCGACGTCGTACTTCGTGCCGTTCATCATGTACTCGGTGCCCGGCGCGGCGATGTTGCCCCACGACTCGGCCCACGCGGCGGTGTCGGCGACGCGGAACCAGTGGGTGTCGCCGGCGTGCGCGGGGAGCGTGAAGCTCGCGCCGGCGGTGCCGCCGTCGTAAGCGACGTAGATCGCGCGCGCGACGTCGCCGAGCGCCGCACCGTCGAGGCGCCACGCCAGCGACTGCTGGGTCGGATCGTCCATGAAGCCGCCGGCGGCGGAGGATCCGTCGGGCTTCATCCATTGCACCTGCGCCCACGTCTTCGGGCGCAAGGCCGCGTGCATCGCGCGGAACAAGAGCAGCTGCTTCGTGAACGACGTGAAGGTCGTGTCGCCGCCCGCGGGATCGAGCCAGATCGCCGGCGAGTCGAGGTTGTACGGGTTGTTGTTGCAGCGCTGCGAGCGCAGCATCTCGTCGCCGCCTTCGATCATCGGTACGCCGGCCGAGAGCAAGACGAGCGCCATGCCGGTGCGCGCGGCCTGGCGCTGCGCGGCCGCGTCGCCGTCGTGATCCCAGCTCTTGTTGTCGTCGTCGCCGCCCGCCGACGGGCCGTACGGCCACGCCTGCGCGTTGTTCTTGCCGTTGCAGCGGTAGAGATCCGCGAGGGTCATGCCGTCGTGCGAGTCGAGGTAATCGACCGAGGCGGTCGGCCCGCGCGCGTCGTAGAGATCGCGCGAGCCCGCGACGCGATCGGCGAGCCAGCCCATCGTGACGTCGGCGGAGCCGAGCCGGTTCTGATCCTCGCGGATCAGATCGCGGAAGTGATCGTTCCACTCCGACCAGCCGGCGGGGAAGTGGCCGACCTGGTACGTGCCCGCGACGACGCCCCACGGCTCGGCGATCAGATCGGCGCCGCCGAGCTCGTTGGTCGCGCGCATCAAGATCCCGTCCGGATCTTTCGGCGCCCACGTGAAGCACGTGCGATCGCACGAGTTGCCGAGGACCGCGGCGAGATCGAAGCGGAAGCCGTCGACGCCGAGGGTGTCGTGCCAGTAGCGGAGCGAATCGATCGCGAGGTCGCGCACGAGCGGCGAGGCGGCGTTGGTCGACGCGCCGATGCCGGTCTGGTCCGTGAAGCCGGTGCCGGCGGCGTCGAGCTCGTAATAGGCGGCGTTGTCGAGGCCGCGCCACGAGAGCAGCGACGCGCCGCCGCCCTCGGCCGTGTGGTTGTAGACGACGTCGATCCAGACCTTGACGCCGGCGTCGTGGAACGCGCGCACCATCGCGGCGAACTCGCGCGTCGGCCCGCCGGGCGATCGATCGCACGCGTAGCGGCGATCGGGCGCGAAGTACGCGAGCGTGGAGTAGCCCCAGTAGTTGTCGCCGCTGTCGGAGCTCGGATCGACGTCGTTGTTGTCGTTCTGCGTCTCCTGCACGGGCAGGAATTCGACCGCGGTGATGCCGAGCGCGGCGAGCGAGGCCGCGCGATCGGCGGCAGCGCGATAGGTGCCCGCGCAATCGACCGTCGAGGCGGCGGTGAGCCCGCGCAGATGGACTTCGTAGATCACGTCGTCGCGGATCGTGCGGGTCGGATGCGCGCCGGGATCGAGCGCGAGCGCGGGCAAGACGATGCTCTTGGGCGCGCTCGGCCCGCTGTCGACGTCGCGGGTGGTCTCGTCGGTGCGATTGGCGGTTCCCGACGGATCGTGCGAGAGCTCGCGCGCGTAGGGATCGATCAAGAGCTTGTTCGGATCCATCCGGTTGCCGTCGGCGTCGACGCGCGCGACGAAGCCGAGATCCGAGCCGGGCGTCCACGTCGGGTCGTAGGTCCAGTTCGGGCCCCACGCGCGATAGCCGTAATAGATCGTGTCGACCCCGTGCTCGCGCAGGGAGGCGAGCGCGACGCGCGCCGACCACGTGTCGCCGTCGCGATCCATCACCGCGTGCATCGCCGCGTCACCGGTCGGCGCCGCGTAGATCCACACCTCCATGTGCGTCGCGCGCGTCGAGCGGACGCGGAACACCGCCGCGTCGCCGTCGATCGATCCGCCGTACGGCGGTGGCGCGACCGATGGCGCATCGGGCGCCGCCCCGTCGGGCACGCCATCGTGCGGCGGCGCGCCGGAGCCCGGACAGGCGCCCAACAGGATCACCAGCGCGATCGCTCGAGCGGGTGGCATGCGCGGTGCTCCAGCACGAAGCGTGCTGGACGCGGACCCGTTACAACTGAGCGGAATTCCCGGACGGCGCGACGCAGCACGGGCGTGCGCGTCTGGCGCGGCGTTGCCGATCGCAACGTTCATCGCGACCTTCGTTGCCGGCGCGACGGGGTGCGCGACGAGCAAGATGCACGGCGCCGGCGCGGACGCCGAGCCTGGTCCGGCCGATGCGCCGGCAGAAGTCGACGCGAAGCCGATCGTGCATCCCGACGCGAACGCGCCGCCGGACGCCGGCCTGCCCGACGCGGGCTGCATGATCTCCGCGAACGAGGTCCCGCTCCTCGACGGCAACGGCGATCTCGCGAAGTACGCCGCCGCGCAGGTGATCGCGCCGGGCGCGATGGTCGGTTCGAGCGACGCGGTCGGGCTGACCTGGGATCGCGCGAGCCTCTACGTCACCGTGACCAGCGACGCCTTCGTCTCCGACTACAAGCCGCTCCACATCTATATAGAGGAGAGCGCGGGCGCGCTGGGGGCGGCGACGCCGTCGACCGGCAAGGAGTACGGCGGCCTCACGCCGCAGCTGCCGTTCACCCCGACGCACTTGATCGCGGTGCGTCGCGTCTCCGACGCCGGCACTGGGCCATACGACGCGGTCTTCGCGCCGACCAACGGATGGACCACCCGCGTGACGCCGCTGGTCGAGGGCACCGACGTGGTCGCGTCGGCCGATCACACGTCGATCTCGACGAAGGTGCCGTGGACCGCGCTCGGCGGCTGCCCGACGTCCGTGCGCCTCGCGGTCCACGTCGTCAACGGCGTCGCCGCGAACGAGTGGAAGGACCTCGTGCCGACGACGACCACGCCATGGGTCTCGCCGGGCGGCGGCTACTACGAGATCGATCTGACGCAGCCGCCGCCCGTGACGAGCTGGACCTTGCGCTAGGAGACCGGCACGAGCGCCGCGAACAGCAAGCCCCCTGCGGCGGGGCTACGCGGGCGCGTTTCGACAAGGTCAAGGGACTACCTTCCCGTTCCGACCGTCAGGAGACGTGGGCAGCAGCGGCGTGCCGACGCCGCCGAGCGCCGCGAGCCCGGCGTAGGTGCCGGCGCCGGCGGCGTCGGCCATCGCCGACGGCACGACCATGATCGAGCCGCGCTCCTTCATGCCCTCGTACAAGAGGTTCATCGAGCGCAGCTGCAGCGCGATCGGATCGTTGCGATAGCGCTCGGCCGCGATCGAGAACTTCTCCGCGATCTCGACCTCGGCGCCCGACAAGATGATCCGGGCCTGCCGCTCGCGCTCGGCCTGCGCGCGGCGCGACATCGCGTCCTCGAGCGACTGCGGGATCATCACGTCGCGGATCTCGACCGAGTGCACCGCGATGCCCCACGTCCCGGTGCGCTCGCCGATCAGCTGCTGCATCTCGTGATCGAGGGTCTCCCGGCCGACCAGCATCGCGGCGAGCTCGGTCTTGCCGATCACGTCGCGCAGCGCGGTCTGCGCCGCCCACGCGACCGCCTCCTCGAAGTCCTCGACGGCGAGCGCGGCCTTCTCGGGATCGGTGACGGTCCAGAACAGGACCGCGTCGACGTCGACCGGCACGGTGTCGGCGGTCAGCGTCTTCTCGGCGGCGAAGCCGGTCGTGCGCACGCGGCGATCGATCCACATGACCGGGCGCTCGACCAGCGGCAGGAGCCAGAACAGCCCGGGCCCGCGCAGCCCGACGTACTTGCCGAGGCGGAGGATCACCGCGGTCTCCCACTGCGACGCGATGCGGGGTGTGAACGCCATGTAGAGCGCGATCGCGCCGCTCGCGCCGAGCGCGCCGTACAGGCGCTCGCCCTCGAGGTGGAGCTGCCAGGCGAGCGCGGCGCCGCTGCCCGCGAAGACCGCGAACACGATCGCCGAGATCACGTTGAGGCCGAGCTTGTGGGTCTCGGCGCGGCGGAACGGAGCTTGCGGGTCCTGGTCGCTCATGAGCGTCTCCTCTCGAGGGCGGTGCGTACGCGCGCGCGCGCGAACACGCGGCGCACGCGGGGCGGTTGGCGGCGGGGGCGGCGGCCGGGGAACGTCTCGTAGACGATCGCCGACGAGAACAGCAGCATCACGCCGCTCGCGAAGATCGCGGGCGAGAACGGCACGTGCGGATCGAGCTCGCCGTGCGACCACAGGCGGAACGAGTCCGACAGGCCGAAGGCGATCAAGCCGAGCGCGGCGAGCGCGGTGATCGTCGTGAGGATCATGCGCAGCGGATCGCGCGGGAGGTGCGCGTGCTTCTGCGCGGGCGCGATCGCGGTCGGCACCAGCGGGAAGATCCGTCCGAACGAGAGCAGCGCGATCGCGCACAGCCCGACCGCGCCGCACACGACGCCGACCTCGACGAGCGTCGGCGTGTAGAGGCCGCGGCGCAGCTGCAGGAGGCCGCCGTCGGTCTGCGACGGCACGACGATCAACAGGCGCTTCAGGACCGCCGCGACGTTGGCGAGCGCGGCCGCGATCGCGAGCGCCGCCATCGACGAGCGCTTGGTCAAGTACATGACGAACGGGATCAGGAACGCCGCGAACAAGCAGCCGACCGTGATCCAGAACGATCGCGCGAACAGGCCGGTCGTCACCTCGTGCGCGATCTCGCGCTCGGCGCGCGGGCCCGCGTAGGACGCGGTCAGCTCCTCGACGATCATGAAGTAGAGGTAGACGAGCGACAGCACCCACAAGAAGTTGCCGAGCCAGCGGATCGCGGACAGCGGCAGCGCGTCCTCGAGGTGGAAGAGGCGGCGCGCGAGCAGCGCGAACAGGATCAGCATGCCGGTGCCCGACACGCCGGCCATGACGACGAACGCGGGCGCCTGCAGCGCGCTGTACCAGCCCGGCCGCCCCGACTGGATGCCGAAGATGAAGCCGAGCGTCGAGTGCGCGACGACGAGGAGCGGGAGGATCGTGAGCGCGAGCCAGAAGCTGGCGCGCCAGTGGCGCGTGTGCGCGACGTCGTCGCCGCGGTGACCGGATCCCCACAGCGCGTAGATCGGACGCAAGAGGCGCGGGCCCGATCGCGATCGCGCCATCGCGGCGGCGTCGGCGCGCCCGGCGAGGAAGAAGAAGATCAGCGACGAGAACAAGTAGCCGGAGACGACCAGCGTGAAGGTGCCGTAGAACGGCGACGACGGGCGCGCGAGCATCGGCAGGTTGCGCAGGCCGATCAGCGGCCGGCCGAGATCGGCGAGCACCATCATCGCGCCGACGCAGAGCGCGACGATCGTGAGCAGCTCCGCCATGCGCGTCACCGGCTTGAGCGCCTCGATGTGGAACAGGCGCGCGAGCGCGGCGACCGTGATCCCCGCGAAGCTGACGCCGACGAAGTAGACGTAGAAGACGATGTAGAAGCCCCACGCCGCGCCGCCGTTGCCGGGGTTGCGCAGGCCGGTCGAGATGTCGCCGCGGCGCAGCTGGATCGAGTAGGCGTAGAGGCCGATCGCGACCAGCGCGGCCGCCGCCGCGACCAGGAGCCACCACGCGCGCGCGGGCTTGCGGAGGACCATCATCGGCGATCCCTCTTCAGATAGACGACCGACGGATCGGTGCCGAGGTGATCGAGCAGCTTGAAGCGGCGCGAGCTGCGCGACAGCTGCGCGACCTTGGAGTCCGGATCGTCGAGATCGCCGAACGTGATCGCGTCGGCGGGGCAGGCCGCCGCGCACGCGGGCAGGCGCTGCAATTCCTCGTCGGTGAGCTCGCGTTGCTCGACGGCGGCGCGCTCCTTGACGTCGCGGATCCGGTGGTGACAGAAGGTGCACTTCTCGACGACGCCCTCGGGTCGCGTCGCGACGTCGGGGTTGAGCAGCTGCGCGAGGGTGCCGTCCCACTGCGGCTCGTCCCAGTTGAACGAGCGCCGCCCGTACGGGCACGCGACCATGCAGTAGCGACAGCCGATGCAGCGCTCCCAGATCTGCATCGTGATGCCCTCGGGGCTCTTGAACGTCGCGCCGACCGGGCAGACCTTCACGCACGGCGCGTTCGCGCAGTGCTGACACGGGAACGGCATGCCCTCGGGGAACGCGCCCTCCTCCTCGGGCTCGCGCCACAGGATGCTGATCCATTCGATCAGCGCGCCCTTGTGCTCGTCGTCGGCGGGCGCGGTCGGGATGTTGTTCTCCTGCCGGCACGCGACGGTGCACGAGCCGCACAGCGTGCAGCGATCGAGATCGATCGCCATGCCCCATCGGCGCGTCATGACGCCGCTCCGATCAGGCGCACGCGCGTCGTGCAGCGCGCCGACGCGCCGCTCTCCGACGCGGCGCCGGGCGCGACGAGATCGAGCACGTTGGCGCCGAAGCCCCGCGCGAAGCGGCCGAACGCGGTGTGGCCCGCGCCCATCGGCACCGCGACGTAGCCGCGCACCATGCGCGCGTCGAGCGCGACGGTCGCGCGGATCGATCCGTACGGGCTCTCGATCGTGATCGTCTGATCGTTCGCGAGCCCGCGCGCCGACTCGGGGTGCACGCGCGCGGCGAACGACCACGGCGTCGCGTCGGGGCGCGGGCGCAACGTGCGCAGCCAGGGCTGGTTCGCGCCGCTGCCCTCGGCGTAGCCGAGCGGGCGATACACGATCAGACCGAGCGGATAGCGCGCGGGATCGCCGTCCCACGACGGCGCCTGCCACGCGCTCGGCAGCGCGACGTCGACGGGCGCGGGCGCGATCGGCTCGCCGACCCAGTGGCCGTTCGTGCGCAGCGCGTCGGCGACGAGCGGCAGCTCGTCGAGACGCGCCGCGGTCGCCTCGCGCCACGTGCGCCACGGCAGCGCGGTCGCGACCGCGCCGCCGAGCTGCTTCGCGATCGCGAGCACGACGTCGGCGGTCGCGCGGGTCGCGTGGAGCGGCGCGATCGCGGGCACGCGCGCGGCGACGATCGGGCGATCGATCGCGGGCGCGGGGAGCGCGAGCTCGCTGCGCTCGAGGTACGTGTGATCGGGCAGCACGAGGTGCGCGAGCTGGTCGACGGTCTCGTCGCGATACGGCGAGAAGCTGACGACCAGCGGGATGCGCGCGAGCGCGTCGCGCCAGCGCGCCGGCTGCGCGCGCGCGTACGCCGGGTTCGCGTGGTGGAGGAGCGCGATCGCGGGGCGGCGCGCCGGATCCTGGAACGCGTCGGGCAAGGTCTCGTGGATCGATCGCGCGCGCGGGAACGGCTGCGTGCCGGCGAGATCGATCCGCGCGTGCGCGAGCCCGTTGCGCGCGACGTCGTCGAGCTCGACGTCGGGCCACTCGCGCAAGGGCGACGGCGGCGCGGCGCGCACGCCGCCGCGTTCCGCCCAGAACGCGCCGAGCACGGCGTTGAGCGCCATCGCCGCGCGCGCGGTCGCGAGCCCGTTCGAGTACGCGAGCGAGCGATCGTCGACGATCGCGATCGCGGGGCGGATCGTCGCGAGCTCGTCGGCGAGCCGCGCGAGCGTCGCGGGCGTGATGCCCGTGATCTGCTCGATCCTCGCCGGCGAGAACTGCGCGACCAGCGCGCGCAGATCGTCGCAGCCGCTGCACCACGCGGGCGGCAGCGCGTCGGGCGAGCGCGCGATCAGGATCCCGGCGAGGCCGAGCGCGAGCGCGCCGCCGGTCCCGGGTGCGATCGGCACGTACTCGTCGGCGTCGTACGCGCACAGATCGAAGGTCGGCCCCGCGTGCACCAGGTGCGCGCGCGCGGCGCCGCGCCGGCGCGCCGCCGCGACCCGCGTGAAGTAGACCGACTGGCACGAATCCTCGACGAGCCCGGCCTCGAGGCTGAGCACGTAGCGCGCGTCGTCCCAGCCGTAGACCGGCGCGTCGGCGGCGCCGAGCGTCGCGTCCATCGCCTGCGCGAGCACGCCGCCGCGCCCGGGCGCGCCGTCGACGAAGTTGGGCGTGCCGAACGCGCGCGCGAACCGCGCGAGCAGATCGTAGACCGGCCCGCGCTCGAGGCCGCTCCACACGAGCAGGCGCTCGGGCGCGCGCGCGCGGAGCTCGACGAGCGCGCGCGACAGCGTGGCGATCGCGTCGTCCCACGTGATCGGGACCAGCGCGCCGCCGCGCCGCGCGAGCGGGCCCGTGATCCGATCGGGATCGTAGAGCGCCTGCAGCGAGGCGAGCCCGCGCGGCCCGATGCCGCCCTGGTTGACCGGCGACGCGCGGTCGCCCTCGACGCGCACCGCGCGCCCCTCGACGACGCGCACGCGCACGCCGCACGCCGCCGGGCACTGCCCGCACGCGGTCGTGAACCAGCGCTCCTCGCCGGTCGCGTACTGATCGCAGCCGGGCACCGGCGGCTTCGCGAACGCGCGCGAGGTCGGTTCGTCGTCGGGCGCGCGCCACCCGGTGCGGCACGCGAACGCGGCGACGCCGCCGCCGAGCAAGCCGAGCATCGATCGCCTGGAGATCATCATCGGTGACACACTCCGCAGTCGGTCGGCGCGCCGTGCGCGCGATGACACGCGAGGCACGCGTCCATGCTCGTCAAGGACGGGTTCGGCTCGGTCGGCGGCGCGGTCCACGACGCGACCGCGCCGTGGCAGCCGTCGCACGCGAGCTTCGGCTTCGCGATCGAGACGTGCGCGCGGTGCGAGAAGTAGACGTGCCCCGGGTTGCGCGTGACCTGGATCCAGCGCACGCCACCGGTCGCGGCGAGCTCACGCACGCGCCGCTCCTTCGCGCTCGGGCGATCGCCCTGCGGCCGCATGTGGCAGCGCAGGCAGGTCGTGATCGCGGGCAGGCCCGCCTTCGCCGCGCGCTCCGCGCCCGCGTGACAGTCCGTGCAGGCGAGCGCGCGATCGTCGAGGTGGACGCGCAGGTGCAGCGCGTGGTCGAACGCGATCGGTTGCGACGGCGCCGGCGTGTGCGCGCTGCACGCCGCCACCAGCGCGATGATCAAGATCTTCACGGCGCATCTCCGAACGTGTGGCAGCCCGTGCAGAGCGCGGCCTGCGGCTCGTGATCCTTGCGGTCGGCGTGACAGCCGAGGCAGGTCGCGCGATCGGGGAAGGTCTCGCCATGCGGTTGATGGCAGCTCGTGCAGGTCGCGTGCCCGTTGACCGCGTGCATCCCGTGCAGCTGTGATCGATCGTGGCAGGTCGCGCACGACGGCGGCTTCGCGTTGGCGCCCGGCGCGTGCGGGCGATGGCACTTCTCGCACGGCTGCGACACGTGCGGGCCGCGCTTGCGATCGGCGTGGCAGCCGATGCAGGTCGCGACGTTCGGCTTGAGCGCGCCCGAGTGGATCTCGTGGCAGCGCGAGCACTGCGCGTGGCCCTGCGGCACCGTCGATGCTTGCTCCGCGTGGCAGGTCGCGCACGCCGGCGGCTGCGCGGGATCGTGCGGGTTGCGCTGGTGGCAGTTGCCGCAGTCGCTGTGGCCCGTCGACGGCGCGATCGCCGGCTTCGCGCCGACGCGCCGCGCGTGACACCCGAGACAGAACGTCGTCCCGAACGTGCGCTTGAACGCGTGCTGCTGATGACAATCGACGCAGCGCGCGCCGCGATGGAACGCGCGATCGTCGTGCGCCTTGGTGTGGCACGTGCTGCACGCCTGCACCGGCACGCCGGCGGTGTCGACGCCGGTGTGCGGCGGGTGGCAGCCGATGCAGTTGGTCGGGTGCTCGGGGTGGACGTCGGCGTGACAGCTCGTGCAGCGATCGGCGGCGGTCTTCGGCGCGTGCGGATCGTGGCAGCTCTGGCAGCGCGCGTGCTCGGGCACCCGGCTCGACGCCAGCGCGCGATGCTCGCCGTGACATCCGGTGCACGCGCGCACCTCGTCCTTCGCGAACTTGTGCGGCGCGTGGCAGCCGGTGCACTCGTGGCCGTTCGCGAAGGTCGCGGTCGCGGGGATCTTCGGCTCGCGGTCGCGATGACAAGGCGCGCAGCGCGCGCGCGCGTTCACCGCCGGATCGTGGCGGCCGTGGCACGCGAGGCAGGCGCCGGTCGCCGGATCGTCGTCGGCGTGGTGGCGGGTCGCGTGATCGTCGTGGCAGCCGGTGCAGGTCGGCGGCTTCGCGGCCTTCTCGCCGTGCGGGCTGTGGCAACGGCCGCACGTCTCCGACGGATCCTTCGCGAGCAAGGTCGGATCGCCGTGCGGGCGCGGATGACAGCGGCCGCATCCCCACGCGGCCTCGGCGGTCGTGCGCGCGTCGAGGAAGTCGTGACAGCTCGTGCACTCGCGCGCGTCGGCGTCGGCGACCGACTTGTGCAGCGCGAGATCGCGCTCGGGATGACACGCGAGGCATCGATCGCGATCCGGCTTCGCGAAGCCGTCGGCGCGGATCGCGTGGCACTCGTTGCACGAGATCGCGGGCGACGCGCCGAGGTGCGCGGCGTGCAGCGTGAAGTCGGTGACGTGCCCGGTCGACGCGCCGCGACCCCGGACGTGGACGTCGTGATCGAGCTCGATCGCGGGCGCCGCGGCGGGCTCGGGCGTCGCGGGCGCGAGGACCGCCGTCGACGCGGCGATCCCGGCGAACGCAACGACGTACACGCCTGCCGCGAAGACGCGACGAGACACGAAACCTCCCGCGATCCGGACGGATCTTGGGCTTGCGCTCCTTCAAGTCCCGCGCCGCGCCAATTTCGCGAAGGCCCGTCTTCGCGTCCCCGAAAAAGCGCAAGCGGCGCGTCCGGGTGGACGCGCCGCTGCGGTTTCTGCGTGGACTACGGTTCCTGCGCCGCTACGGCAGCAGCACCGGCAGGTTGTAGCCCTTCACGATCCACACGGCCATGTTGCCGCGCGGGATCGCGACGGTCGGGCAGAACTTCCCACCGCCGCACCCCGCGTCGTAGCCGCGGTGCGCGACCTCTTCGATCCACGCCGCGTTCGGATCCGACGCGGGCACGTCGCTGAACAGCGTGCCGGTCGCCGGAGGCGGAACGTAGCTCGGACCTTCGAGCGTGCGGAGGAAGACCTGCGCGCTGTCGCCGCGGGTGAGGTTGACGAGCGGGCAGAACTTGCCCGGGTTGCCCGGCGCGCAGCCGTCCATCAAGCCTCGCGTGTAGATGTCCTCGACGAAGTCCGCGCCGTACGACTCGGGCGCGACGTCCGAGAACAACAGGCCGCTCGGCGGCGGCGGCGCGTACATGCCGCCGAACAGCGCACGCAGCCCCCACACCGCGTAGTACGAGCGCTGCAGGCCGCCGCCCGGGCAGAACTTCCCGGGCGCGCATCCGTACGCGATGCCCGCGCCCGCGAGCGCGTGCACGTACGGATCGTACTTGTTGTTCGCGGGCACGTCGGTGAACGCGACCGTCACCGCGAGCGGCACCGCGGCCGTCGGATACGGCGTGTCGCTGACCGGCTCGAGCTGCAGGAAGCGCACGCCCGGCGTCAACCAGCGCGCGTCGACGGACACCGTGACGGTGAGCGACGAGTGCGGCGGGACGACGGCCGGGTTCGGCGACTCCGACAGCCAGTCGAGATCGCGCAAGCACGACGACATCTCGCCCGACGGCGCGACGACGACCTTGGACGTGCCTTGATTGACCGCGAGGAAGTTTCCGTCGCAGTCGAAGTCGAGGCCCGCTTGCTGGTAGTCGCCGAACGCCGGCGCGCCGCCGTCGGTCAGCTCCATCGTCGACAGGATCGCCAGGCTCGACGCGTCGAGCACGTAGACGTCCGGCGCCGACGCCGCGTCGTTCGTGAGCACGAACAGGTGGTTCGTGCGCGGATTGAACGCGAGGCCCGCGATGTTCAGGCTCATGTTCACGCGGCGCAGGATCGCGCCGGTCGCGTCGAACTGCACGATCGCGCCGTCGGTCCACGAGCCCGCGTAGAACGTGTCGGTGCCCGGGTCGTAGGCGAGGCCGCGCTCGTTGGTCGAGAACTGCGGGCAGATCGTCTTGCCGGTGACCGTGTGCGCCACCGGATCGACCTCGTGGATGCAGTTGTCGCCGCCGACGTTGACCTGCCAGATCGTCTGCGTCTTGCTGTCGTACGCGCCGTCGGCCGCGAAGACGTTGTCGTACGTCATGTCGATCGTCGCGCCGGTCGCCTGCTCGTTCACGAACTCGTGCAGCTTGCGATCGCCGTTGAGCGCGCCGATCGCGCCGACCCAGGTGCCGCCGGTGTCGCCGTCGAACGCGATGCCCCAGGCGCCGGTGAGCCCGGTCGGGTACACGAGCTTCGTCGAGACCTCGGTGTTGCGCGCGGTGGTCGGCGCCGAGTGGATGAGATCCTCGGCGGCGTCGGGCTCGCTCAGGCCTTCGCCCTCGACGCGCAGCTGCGACGTCGCGAACGGACCGTTCGGCCGCTGACCGTTCAGCGCCTGCACCTCGCTCCACTGCACCGTCGCCGGCGCGCCGCCGTCGTTGATCAGCGTGAGCGTCGCGGACGCCGTGCCCTCGTACGGCACGCGGATGCGCAGCGACGTCGGATCGACGCGGACCTTGCCCGCGGGCAGCGCGACGTCGTAGCGGCGCGCGCCGTTGATCTCGGGGATCGCGAGCTCGGTCGCGGTGCCGTACTTCGGCGCGGTCGCGGTGAGCATCGCCGGGGCCGCCGGGATCCACGTCCAGTAGAAGCCGTCGGCCTGGTTCGGATCGTCGGGCGTCGCGAACGACTTCACGGTCGAGTTGCCGAGCGTGACCGTCGCGCCGTTGACCGGCAGGCCGGTGTTCTCGTCGGTGACGTTGCCGAAGATCAGGCCGCCCAGCATGTACTGGCACGCCGAGACCGAGCTGATCTGGAGGTTGTCGATCTGCCACCAGAACTCCCAGTCGAGCGCGACGTACGTGATGCGCAGGCGCGCGTCGGCGACGCCGTTCGCCGCTTGCGTGCCGAGCACGAGGTGACCCGACGCGTTCGCGGTCTGCTCGGACAAGAGGACCCACGACGTGCCGTTCCAGATCTCGATCTTCGCGTCGGTCATGCCGGGCTGATAGACGAGCAGGTTCTGATCGAGCTCGACGCGCAGCGTGTCGTTCGGACCGAGCGCGCTGAGATCGAACGCCGGCGAGGTCATCACCGTGTTCATCACGACGCTGGGGCCGCACGCGTCGGCGTCCGCGATCGCGAACGAGCCGGTGCCGCCGGTCGAGTTCTGGCGGCCGGCGGCGACGCCGTCGGTCCAGTCCGGGTGCGTCGACGCGCAGCCGGTCGTCGTGTTCTCGACGGTCCAGCCGGCGGGCGGCACGCCCGCTTCGAACGCCTCGGCCGGCGCGAGCGGCGTGATCGTGCGCGTGTAGCCGGGCGCGTCGCAGGTCGCCTGGTTCGCGTAGAGTCCGAAGCTGACGAGCAGCTCACCCGAGAGCGGCGTCACCGGACGCGACGTCGAATCGTAGCCGGGGATCTGCGAGACGACCGTCGCCGTGTAGTCGGTGCCGCCGAACAGCGTCACCTCGTAGTAGCCGGTCTCCGGATCGGTGAACGCGACGACCGGCTCGCTGCCGGCCGACGAGAACGTCACCTTCGAGTAGACGGGCCACAGCGCGTGGGTCGCGTCGTAGACGAAGCCGTGCACGGTGACGTGCGGCGCCGCCTCGAGCGCGAAGTTCTCGACGATGTCGTCGCCCTCCGCGACCGCGACGCCCGAGATCGTCTGCGGGAAGTAGCCGAGCTTCTCCGCCTTCACGTCGTACGTGCCGGGGAAGACGTTGATCGAGTAGTGACCGTCGGCGCCGGTCAACGCCGAGAACGATCCGGCGTGGACGCGCGCGCCGGCGAGCGGCGTGCTCGCGCTGTCGGTCACCGTGCCCTCGATGCGGCCGATGCCCTTCGCGGCGCAGCCGGGCAGCGAGAACGACGCGATGTGCGTGTGCCAGTTGACCTGGCCCTCGGTGCCCATGTACTCGCCCGCGTACCAGAACGTGCAGTCGTCGGTCTCGTCGATCGACATCGACGAGTAGTCACCCCAGCGCGACAGGCCTTCCTCCGACGAGCCGCCGGTCGCGATCTCCGCTTCGCCTTGCGACAGCTCGCCAATCGGATCGCCGGCGAGGCGCGCGGCGTAGCGGAGCGACGGGAAGACCGAGCCCGACGACGCGGTGTAACCGACCGCGAGGTTGCCGGAGCCGTCCATCGCGATCGAGCCCATCCAGCGCGACGTGCCGTCCTGCGGCGCGAACGTACCGGTCTGGAACAGCTCGGGTTGCGTCGACGGGTTGCGGATCTCGGCCCAGCGGATGCCGAACTGGCCGCCGCCGACGTCGGTGGTGTGCGTCACCGCGAGCGACTCGTGATCGCCGAAGTTGCGATACGCGAGGCGGTACATCGTGAAGCCGGTCAGGCCGTCGAGCTTGTTCTGCGAGTTCGGCTGCGTGACGCAGCCCGACCAGCAGCTCGCGCTGAACTCCGGGACATTGATGTCGAGCGGACCCGCGAGCGTGGACTGGGTCGGATCGATCCAGTCGACGTGCATCGCCCACAGCTTGTAGGTGTCGTGGGTCGGATCGGGATTCGAGCCTTCCACTTCATCGTCGGAGGCGTGGACGATGTAGTTCGGCGCGCCCGCGGGCGGCGGCGCGCGACCTTCGAGGTGCGACGGCTGCACGCTGTCGAGCCCCGGCAGGTTCGGATCGGTGATGTCGAACCGCACGCCGGCGGCGGGCAGGCCCTGCACCATCGACTCGCGATCGAACGCGATCACGGCGTTGGTGAGGCCGTTGCCGATGAACTCGCGGACCGACAGGTAGTAGCCGTCGGGCCAGAGCGTCATCTTCGGGTAGTCGTTCAGACCGCCCGACGTGATCAGGTAGTCGTACGTGTAATAAGGACCGAGCGGATCGGGCGTCTTCGACACCGCGATGCACTGGTGGCCGTCGTTCGAGATCGCGAACTGCGAGAAGACCCACCGATCGGCGAGCGAGTCGTAGATCACGATCGGATCGCCGTTGTTGTTCGACGCGCACATCGATCCGGCCATGCCGGACCACGGCGTGTTGCCGGGCGACGGACCGGCGAGGAGCGTGCCGGTCTTGTCGTAGACGGCGATCGACAGGTTGACCCACTCGACGTAGTGGTTCGGACCGACGTCGCCGTTGGTGTCGGGAGGCGCGACGAAGTCGACGTTGCCGGTGCCGTCGAACGAGATCGTCGGCGACGGCGCGGCGTTGATCGCCTTCTTCTGGCGGACGGGATCCTGCTTGGTCCCGTTCGACAGCTTGTGGGCGAGCGAGGGTGGCGCGTGCAGCGGAATCTGCCGCAGCGCTCCCTTCGCGAACGGCTTCGGCGCGCGCTTCAGGATCTGCGAGAGTGGCGCCGACTCGCCGCGCGCGACCGGATACATGATCCGCGGGCGCTGGTTGGTGGCTGGCATGCCGCCGTGACCGGGGTCGAACCAGACGGGCTGGATCGCCGGCTGCTGCGGTTGCGGTTGATCCGGCGGCTCACCGCTCGGATCGCTCGAGCACGCGCTCGCCGCAATGGCGAAGAACGCGGCCCACGACAAACTGCTTCGTGCCTTCACAAGTTCCCTCCTCGAGTGGACGGCTCAGGTCCGCGCGCGCGCGAGTGCAAGGACCGCGTCGTCGGGATCGCGCGATCGCGCGACCGCGTCGTCCGGAAGGCAGCGTGCGGCGACGTCTGGCATTCGCGCCGTGAAGCGCGAGGTGCGTCGCGGTCACTTTCGAATTCGATCGCGCATCGCGTGATGCGAGGTACACGCTGCGGTTCGCGCGATCTCGTCGCGTGGAAGACGCACGACGAATGGAATTACGCGATCGTAGCGTCCTGCCCCGATGACAGAGAACGACTGACCTCAGCGTCGCAGTCGCACCCCGACCACCGAGCGCTCGTGACACACCGTGCGCTCGGGCCTCGCTTTTGGACCGGGAACGTATCGGATTGACTGGAAACTGTTAGGGCCCTCGCTTGCAGAACCAGAGGTCGTGAGCGGAGTCGTCCTTCCCGTGATGTCGCGTCTCCGGACCGCCACGTGCGATCTCGAGGACGAAGTGCAGCGCGTGATCGAACGCGAGACGCCCGCGCTCGCGATGGAGCGATACCGCGTGTTCCTCGCGCGCATGTACGGCTTCCACGCGCCGCTCGATCGCCGCTTGCTGCTGCGCGCCGAGCTCGCGCACGTGTTGCCCGATCTGCCGCAGCGTCAGAAGACGGATCTGATCGCGACGGATCTGGTCGCGCTCGGCGTCGAGCGCGAGACGCTCGACGAGCTGCCGCGCTGCGGTGACCTGCCGGATCTCGCGGATCTCGCCACGGCGCTCGGCTGCTTGTACGTGCTCGAGGTCGCGGCGGTCGCGGCGGAGGCGGTGCGTCCGCTCTTGCCGGCGACCCTCGCGCAGGCATCGCGCTACCTCGGCACCGCCGACGACGAGACCGAGGATCGCTGGCTCGCGTTCGTGCGCGTCGTCGAGGATCACGCGCGGTCGCGCGCGATCGGCGATCGCGTCGTCACCGGCGCGCTCGAGACCTTCGAGGCGCTGGTGCGCTGGCTGGGCCCGGCGGTGCCGCGGCCGCGGGATATGTTACGCGCCGTCGTCTGACCTTCGCGAACGAGGTCAGCTCGTGCGGGTTCGCGCGGGTCGCGCTCATGATGTGCGCGACCGGGACCTCACGCGCGACCAGCGCGTCGGCGACCAGCGATCGGTGACAGCGCCACGGCACCGCCTCGGCGCACATGATCGCGATCGGACCGTCGAGCTCCAGCAGGTCGTCGAGCGCGTGCTCGAACTCGGGCGTCTGCATGTAGTCGGCGTAGCCGCGGAAGCTCGGGTTGCGCCAGGCGGCGTTCGGCGAGTCCTTCGCGGCGCGGCGGAGCCCGCCGAGCTCCTTCCGATATGTGTAGGCGATGCGGCGGTTGCGCAGGGCGCGCCCGAGGGCGCCGCGCCCGTACTGCGGGTTCGCGCGCGAGCGCGGGATCGTGCGGATGTCGACGAGGCGCTTCACGCCGTGGGCGCGGAGCAGCGCGATGAAGTCTTCGATCGGGCGGGTCGAGTGACCGATCGTGAAGATCGTCATAGGTAAGTATAGTGACGGGATGAAGGAGAAGGCATCGCCCCTCGCCGAGTCCGCCGCGTCGTTCGAGGCCGAGCTCGCCCGCTACGCGACCCTGGCGGAGACGTTCGTGCGCGCCGGCCTGTCGACGACCAAGCAGCTCGAGCGCGCGAACACCGCGATCGAGGAGATCGTCGCGCAGGAGGAGCGGCTGTCGGCGGCGGGGCAGCAGCTGATCGAGGCGGTCACCGCGGCGCGCAAGCGACAAGAGGTGCTCGCGCAGCAGGTGATCGATCGCCTGCCCGAGATCCGGACGCGCAACGCGACCCTGCGCGAGCTGCTCACCGAGATGGCGGCGATCGGCGGCGACACCGCGAGCTTGAACGATCGCGCGTCGGTGATCTCGGCGGACGGCCCCGAGGCGGCGCGGCGCAACCCGGCGGCGCGCGAGCTGGCCGAGAGCATGAACGCGTTGCAAGAGCGCGCGGCCAAGCTCGCCGACCGCGCGCGCGAGGCCGACTTCGAGGAGCTCGCGAACCAGGCGCACGCGCTGCACCAGCGGTTGCACGCGGCGTGGAAGAAGCTCGACAAGGCCGTGCCGCTGCCGAGCTAACGGTGGCGTGCGGCCTCTTCGCCGCGTAGATCGTCGTCGGTGCGCCAGCGGAACTTCTTGGCGAGCGCCGGATCGCCTTCCTCGAAGATCAGATCGGCGATCAGGTCGCCGAGGATCGGCGCGAACTTGAACGCGTGGCCGCTGCCGCCGGTCGCGACCGCGACGTCCGCGCGCGCCGGGTGGCGCGCGATCCAGAAGTGCTCGTCGCGGGTGTCGCCGTAGACGCAGAGCCGGCGAAAGACGATCGGCGCGTCGATCAGGTCGGGGAACGCGTCCGCGACGAACGTGTGGAGCGCGGCTTCGTGCGCGGGCGAGACGACGCGCTCGTCGTCGCTCGCGATCGCGACGCCGGTGCCGTGGTTCGCGATCTTGACGAGGCCGTCTTCGTTGGCCGGGAAACCGTACCAACCGGTGCGCGAGATGTCGGCGCCGAAGACCGGGAAGCGCGCGGCCTCGAAGCGCGACGGATCGCGCGGACGCAGGTGGAACACCGGCTGACCGACGGCGCGCAGGTGGCCGCGCAGCTCGGGGACGAGCGACGCCGCCCACGAGCCGTTGCACACGAGCAAGAGATCGCGATCGTGATCCAGGCTGTCGATCCGGCCTTGTTCGATCACGACGCCCTGTTCGCGCGCGTGCTGCGCGAGCGTCGCGACGACGTACGACGCGCGCGCGAAGCCGCCGCTCTGGTTGAAGTAGCCGTCGACGTGCACGCCGCGGCGCCACGCGGGGAAGCGATCGGCGATCGCGTCGCCATCGAGGCGCGCGAGCGCGTGCCCGCGGCGCGCGAGGAGCTGGTAGCTCTCGTGCTCGAAGCCGCCCGGCGCCATCGGCGCGCGCGCGACGAACATCACGCCGGTCTCGACGAACGGCGGCCGCGGCCACGCGCGATTCCACGCGCGCCACCCGTCGAGCGCGCGCTCGCCCATGCTCGTGTAGTCGACGTCCGCGCCGTAATCGGCGCGCACGACCTTGGAGATGTCCGTCGACTCGGCGAGCGGGTGCGGGATCGGGCCGGGATCGACGAGCGTGACGTCGTGGCCGCGCGCGCGCAGCGCGAGCGCCGCGGTCACGCCGAAGATGCCGCCGCCGGCGACCAGGATGCGCACGGATCGATCCTAGCTCAGGCCTGGCTCAGATACGCGCGCGCTCGCGCGGCGAGCTCGTGCGGGCGATCGAGCGTGAGCGCGTGACCGGCGTCCTCGACCCGCTCGACCACGCCGCGCGGGCAATCGCGCGCGAGATCCTCGATCTCGGCGAGCGGGTCGCGCGCGCCGAACAAGAGGAGCGCGTCGCGATCGAGGTGCGGCGCGCGGTGGCGCGCGGCGGCGAGCGCGAGGATCGCGAGCTCGCGCCGGCGCGGGGGCGTCGCGCGCAAGACGCGATCGACGTCCGGATCGATCGGGCGCGTGACCAGCGCCTGCGCCATGCAGCGCTCGGGCGCGCGGCCTGCGATGCAGCGCGCGGCCTTCGCGAGCGTCGCGATCGCGCGCAGCGACAGCCCGCGCGGCGACGGCACCGTCGACGCGAGGATCAGACGATCGACGCGCGCCGGCTCGTCGTGTGCGAGCCACGACGCGACCATGCCGCCGAGCGACTCGCCGTAGACGTGCGCGCGATCGATCGCGAAGCGGTCGAGGACCGCGCGCGCGTCGCGCGCCATCGCGCGCGTGGTCGTCGTGATCGGCGCCGGGCTCGAACGCCCGACGCCGCGCGGATCGAAGACGATCACGCGATAGCGCTCCGCCAGATCGTCGGCGAATGCGCCCCACAGGGCCATCGTGCCGCCGAGCGGACCGACGAGCAGCAGCGGCGAGCCGGCACCGCGCGCCGCGGCGTCGATCAACACATCGCCTCCATCGCGTCTTGCATCGCGCGCTCGACGCGCCCGGCGGCGTCGTCCGCGTCCTCGTCGGGCGCGATCGTGATCGGCGGCAAGACGCGCAGCGAGATCGCGAACGGCAGCGGCAGGTACGGCAGCCACGGTCCGAGCGCGAGGCCCCACGGCAGCGCGAGCGCGATCGGGAAGCGCTCGAGGCGCGCCCAGCGCGGCATGCGGAGCGCGCGCGCGATCGCCGCGCCCTCGGTCAGGATCATGCCGCTCGTGTGCGCGCCGCGCGCGACGATCGGGACGATCGGCACGCCGGCGTCGCGCGCGATCGCGGCGAACCCGCGGCGCGGGCGGATCACGACCTCGTGGCGCCGCGCGAACGACCGATACGCGTCGAGATCGCCGCCGGGATAGACGAGCACCTTCGCGCCGGCGGCGAGCGCGCGCCGCGCGTTGTCGCGGGTCGCGCGGATCGCGCCGAACCGCTGCAGGACCGATCCGATCGGCGTCGCCTGCTGCATGACGAAGTCGTGGGCGAGCGCGTACAGCGGCGCGTCGGGGCCGAGGCGCCGCCACAGCATCGACACCGTGCACGCGAGATCGGGCCCGAGGATCCCGCCGTTGTGGTTCGCGACCAGGAGCGCCGGGCCGTCGGGGAGCGCGGCGCCGTCGACGCGCAGCCGGTGATACCGCGCGGCGATCCACTCGAGCCCGGGCAGCGCGCGCGCGATCAGCTTCGGATCGCGGCGATCGAGCGCGTCGGGATCGAACACGCAGAAGTCTAGCGCGCCAGCACGTTCACGAGGCAGCCGAGCGATCCGTTGAGCGTGTAGATCGGCGCGACGTCGATCGGGCGGACCTCGAATCCGTGCGCTTCGTAGAAGGCGCGCGCCGCACGATCCAGCGCGGGCTGGCGATAGGTCGGCAGGTAGACGACGGGCCCGCGGTCGGAGCGATCGAACAGCGCGTTGGTGTACGTGACGTACGAGCCGGCGCCTTTCAACACCAGCGCGGGCACGCGCACGACGTGGAAGCCCTGCGCGGTGAGGAGCGCGGCCGCGCGATCGAAGCGCGCCGCCTCGGCCTCGACGTCGTCGAGGGCGATCGGTGCGTGCGCGGGATCGAGCGCGTAGAGCGCGGCGCCGGCGCGCTCGTCGCCGACCGCGATCGTCTCGTCGTCGAGCGGCACCATGTACATCATGATGTGGTGCCGCGGGACGTCGCCGACCGCGTCGCCGAGCCAGACGATCCGCTGCGCGAGGTGGCGCGCGAGCGCGTCCTCGATCGACGCGCGATCGCCGGCGGTGCCGCGGCCGACGTTGCGGCCGATCAGGTTCGCGTCGGCGAACACGAGGCGCGGCGTCGCGGCGAGGTCGCCGCCCTCGAAGACGATCTCGGCCGTGCGCGGATCGCCGCCGTCGAGCGCGCGCGACATCGCGCGCGGCGCGAGCTGATCGCCGGCGCGCGCGCGGAAGTGGGTCTCGATCATCGGCGGCGCGAGCACGTGCGTCGCGCCGTCGTCGTCGACCAGCGCCGCGAAGCGATCGCGCGACCACGTGCTGATCGCGGGCGCGCCGACGACGACGGCGTGGAAGCGATCGAGATGATCGATCCGCGCGCGCTTCATCTGCGCGACGAAGCGATCGAAGTCGCGCGCGTTCGCGACCTCGACCTCGACCCGGACGCGCGCGGGCAGGGCCGCGAACAGCTGCGTCCACACGCCGAGCGCGACCTTGTCGGAGGCCGGCGCGTACTGGATCGCGATGTGCGACAGCGGCGCGCTCGCGTCCTCGGCGACCAGGCGCGTCGTCACGCGACGAGGGCCGCGGGCGAACGCCGCGAGCCACACGACCGCGAGCGCCGCGACGAAGCCCGCGATCACGCTGGCGAGGAGGCGGCGCATCACGACGCTCAGTTCCGCGCGACGCTCGGGGTCGGCTCGCCGGCGACGAGCTCGATCTCGCGCACGTCCATCGCGCCGCCGCCCGACGCGTGCGCGTCGGCGAGGATCGCGACCTTGGTGACGCCCTCGGCCGGCGTGATCGTGAAGCGCTGCACGCGCGACGCGCCGGGCGCGAGCGCGTCTTCATCTCCGTCGTTGCCTTGCGCCTCGACCGTGAAGTCGTTGTTCTCGCCCGCGAACATGCCGCCCATCGGGTCGTAGTCGAGGTTCCGGCTGGAGCCGAGCTCGACGTAGATGTTCTCGATCGGCTTCTTGGTCGTGTTGGTCACGCGCACCGCGACGACGAACGGTGCGCCGGGCGCGGGCGGCGCCGCCGGCGGCTCGATCGCGAGCCCGAAGCGATTGCCGGTCCACGTCGCGACGCCGATCACCGCGGAGTGACCGTCGTCGTCGTAGAGGATCCGCGACGGCGGATGCAGCTTCGACGGCGTCACCTGCACGTCGAACCACGACATCATGCCGGGATCGCCGCGATGGCCGAGGTGGAACGACGCGACCGTCGGCGCGCCGCCGCCGGGGACCGCGTGCACGATCACGCTGCGCCGCCCGACGACGACCGGCGGGATCGGGACGCGCTCGTCGCCCATGCCTTCGTCCTCGAGCGCGGTGAGATCGAGCGCGACGTCGCGCTCCATGTCGGCGGTGCCGACCAGCGAGACCTTGACCTCGTCGCCGGCGGTCATGATGCCGCGATCGAGATCGACCGTGATCTTCGAGCTGCCGACCGTCAGCGTGCGCTGCGCCGGTCGCGTGAGCGCGCCGTCGGCGGGGATGTCGGCCTCGGTCGCCCGCCACGCGACCGATGCGAAGAAGACGAAGCTCGCCGAGAACCCGATCACCGTGGTCGCGCGCATGGAGAGATCACGCCCCGCGCGCGCGAACCATTCCCGGGTTCGCTACCCCTTGCGAGGCCTCGGGATTCCGAACGCGTCCATCTTGGTCTGGAGCGTGTTGCGCGAGATGCCGAGCATGCGCGCGGCGCGGGTCTGGTTGCCGCCGCAGGCGCCGAGCGCGTCCGCGATCCGGCGCGCCTCGAGCCGCGCGACCTCGCCGCGCAGGGTCTCGTCGCCGATCGCGGCGACGGGCGCCATCGGCATCGTCGGGCGCGAGCGCCGCTGCGTCTCCGGATCCGCGTCGTCCTTCGCGAACGGGCCGGTGATCGTGCCGTCGAGCTCCGACAGCGCGAGGTGCTCGACGCCGAGCGGTCCGTCGCCGCACAGCAGCACCGCGCGCTCGATCGCGTTCTTCAGCTCGCGGACGTTGCCGGGCCAGCCGTGCGCGCGCAGCACCGCGCGCGCCGCTTCGGTGACGGCCGGAGGGCGGCGCGACGCCGACGCGGCCGCGCGCACGACGAACGCATCGATCAACCCGTCGATCTCGTCCTTGCGCTCGCGCAGCGGCGGCAGCTCGATCGTGACGCCGGCGAGGCGGAAGTAGAGATCGCGGCGGAAGCGGCCGGCGCCGATGTCGGCCTCGAGCGATCGATTGGTCGCGGCGACGAAGCGCACGTCGACGGTGTTGCCGCTGATCGCGCCGACGCGCGTGACCACGCGATCCTCGAGCACGCGCAAGAGCTTCGCCTGCAGGGCGATCGGCAGATCGCCGACCTCGTCGAGGAACAAGGTGCCGCCGTTGGCGGTCTCGATCAGGCCGGGCTTCGCCGCGACCGCGCCGGTGAACGCGCCGCGCTCGTGCCCGAACAGCTCGCTCTCGAGCAGCTGCTCGCCGAGCGCCGCGCAGTTGATCCGCACGAACGGCTTGCGCGCGCGCGACGACAACCGATGGATCATCTCGGCGCACAGCTCCTTGCCGACGCCGGTCTCGCCGCGGATCAGGACCGACAGCGCGGAGCCGGCGATCTGCTCGACCAGCGCGCGCACGCGATCCATCACGAGCCCGCCGCCGGGCGCGCGCAGCGCGGTCCACGCGTGCGCGGACAGCTGCTCGGCGGTCGTGCCGTCGCGCGGCCACGCGGCGAGCCCGCACCGCGCGGTCATGCCGTTCGCGCGCAGCCGGTTGACGACGCGATCGATCACGGTGCGCGCCGCGGTCGCCGGCGTGTCGAGCAGCAAGAGCTGGAGCTGACCGTTGCCGCCGTCGGCGAACACGTCGGTCGTGCGCAAGGCGGTCTCGATCGCGGCGCGCAGCGCGTCCGGATCGTCGGCGGGCTCGACGGTCACGCGCGCGAACGCGAACGGCTGGCCGTTGCGCGTCGATCGCGCGCACTCCTCGGCGAGCCGTCCGTCGAGCAGCGTGCCGCGCCAGGTGCGCCCGGCGCCGCTGGTCGCGCCGCGCTGCACGACGACGACGGCGTCGCCGATCTGGAACGCGTCGCCGGGCCCGACCTCCATCGACATGCGATCGGCGAGGCGCTCGCCGTGCAGGCGCGTGCCGTTGGTGCTGCCGAGATCGCGCAGCGTCATCGGCATGAGCGAGAGCTCCGCGTGCTGGCGCGAGACCGACGGGTGATCGATCACGACGTCGCACGCGTGGGATCGACCGATGATCACCGCGCGCGCGTCGCCGAGCGGGTGCGAGCTCACCGCGCCCTGGACCGTGACGAGCAGCGAGAGCTCCGCGTCGTCGTCGGCTGCGACCAGAACGTCGGTGTCGATATCCACGGGTTCGTCCTCGTGACGCACTACGTCGGCGCCATCCTGCGTAGGTTTCCCCACCTCGTCATTCCTGTGATCATCACCCCCGATCACAGCGGGAAATCCACGATTACACGATGAGCCGAAGTTCGGGCTGAGAAATCGACGGAGCTTCGCGCCGTAGCACAGCAGTTGGGCAATCCGCTCAATCCCTACTTCGCTTCGAGTCGAACCAAAGTCGGTCCGGCCTTTCAAACCATCGAAATCAGGAAATATCGAATCTGGTCCACTCCGTGAACTAGCCCACCTCCAGAACAACCGCTCATTCGGAGGTGAGACATGAAGATCGCGCTCGCGCTGATCCCGGCCGGACTCCTCGTCGCTTGCAACGCGGATATCGGCATCACTCCCACCACCAGTGACGGCACCGAAGGGCTGACGCTCTCGGTCGCCACGCCCGAGCGGATCACCGGATCGTATCTGGCCGACAGCGGATCGCAGATCCAGTTCGACGTCGCGCGCACCGGCGACGCGCTCTACATGGACGTGCGCACGGCGACGCACGTGCTCGTCCACGCCGAGACGACGGCGGACACGTACGTCTTCCACTACATGGACAACCGCCTGACGCTCTCCGTCGACAAGTCGTGGGTCGCCGAGGTGCAGGCCGAGGGCGACGACGGCCCCGCGATGCAGTCGACCGACGGCATGCACTTCGACGGCGATCGCAACGTGCTCGACGAGATGCTGACGCTGCCCGAGGTGAAAGACCTGCCGTGGCTGTCGCGCGCGCTCGGCGTGAAGGGCTTCACCGGCAAGGCGTATCCGGCCTCGTTGCCGCTGCACAAGATCGCGCGCCAGAGCGCCGACGCGCTCGCGATCAACGTGCCGCCGATCCAGGACTCGAGCGCGGAGTCGTTCTGCACGCGGCCGACCGCGAACGAGTGCTACGGCATGTGCGGTCCCGGCTGTACGTGTTGGTCGTGGGTGTGCGGCGACTGTTGCTATCACAGCGGCTGCGCGAAGCACGACACCTGGTGCCGGCAGGGCCAGTGGTACTACTGCTACAACATCACCGCGGTGATCGCGCTGTTCGGGTGCTGAGCCTCCTGATCGTCGGCGGGATCGCGGCGAGCGATCCCGCGGTCGTCGCCCTCCAGCGCGGCGGCGAGCTGGTGTGCACCGGCTCGGTGATCGCGCCGCGCGCGATCCTCACCGCGGCGCACTGCGCGGGCGACGGCGTCACCGACGCCGTCGCCGACGGCGTTTCGGTGCACGTGATCGGCTGGCGCGTCGATCCGGACTTCGACGGCGCGACCCTCGATCACGACGTCGCGATCGCGATCGTCGATCCGCCGCTCGCGATCGCGCCGCTCGCGCTCGCCGACGATCCGGACGCGCTCGCGATCGGCGGCACGCTGCGGATCGTCGGCTACGGCTCGACCGGACCGGGCGACACGTCCGCGCCCGCGCGCCGCAGCGGCACGACGACGATCTCCGCGCTCGCGATCGATCGGATCGGGATCGCGAACGCGCCGTCGCAGACGTGCGAGGGCGACTCCGGCGGCCCCGCGCTGGCCGGCGACGTGATCGTCGGCGTCGCGTCGTCGGGCGAGGACACGTGCAGCATGGGCGCCTCGCACGCGCGGCTCGCGGCCTCGCGCGCGTTCGTGGTCGCGACGGTGGCGGCGATCGCCGACGGCGCCGCGCACGCGGGCGACCGCTGCGCGTACGACACGAACTGCGCGATCGGCGAAGGCCCGTGCGTCCCCGCGCTCGACGAGCCGCGCCTGTCGTTCTGCGCGCCCGCGTGCACCGGCGCGTGCCCCGGAGATCTGATGTGCGTCGAAGGGCGCTGTCGTCACGAGGCGCCGAGCCCGGGCGCGCTCGGCTCGGTGTGCGGATCGCGAGGCGACTGCGCGAGCGGGACCTGCCTCGCGCCCGCGAGCGGCGGCGCGTCGATGTGCACCGACGTCTGCTTCCCCGATCTGCCGGGCCTGTGCCCGAGCGGGCTCACCTGCGAAGCCGCCGCCGGCGGCAAGGACGCGTGCTTCACGCCGGCATTCGCGTCGCACGGCTGCAGCGCCGGCGGTGATCCGTCGCTGCTCTTCGCGATCGCGATCGCGATCGCGCTCACCAGCCGGTCACGCTCTTGATCGTCGTCTCGAGCGCCGCCGCCATCTTCATGTGCGTGGTCGCGCTCGGGTGGTAGTCGCAGCCGTATCCATCGGAGGCCTGTTGCTCGGCGATGTCGGCGTAGACGACGCGCGCGTCGCCCGCGTTCGCGCGATCGGCGACGATCTGCTGGAAGTACGCGGCCGCCTTCGTGCGCTGCATCGCGCCCTGCGGATACCCGTCGCTGAGCATCGGGCTCTGCGCGACGACCAGCCACGCGCTCGGATAGCGCGCGCGGATCCCGGCGAGGAACGCCTCGTACGCGGTGACGAACGGCGCGCCCGGATCTCCGATCGAGAAGTCGTTGGTCCCGAGATCGACGACGACGACGTCCGGCGTGTACTGCGCGAAGTCCCAGGTCGCGTCCTCCTCGACGATCGTGCGCTCGTACAAGGCCGGCATCAGCTCGCCCGGCTCGCCGCCGTTGTTGCGGATCACGCCCTTGCCCGAGTACGCGATCGTCGAGTGCGCGGCGCCCAACGCCCGTGCCGCCAGCGAGGCCCAGCCGCGGGACTCCGCCTCGGTGTCGTTCGAGAAGCACGAGCTCTCGTCGGGGCCGAGCACGCCGTAGCCGCACGTGATCGAATCGCCGACGAATTCGATCCAACGCGACGGCCCCGGCGTCGCGACGAACGTCGCGCCGGGGAAGCCGAGGTACTGCGTCACGCCGAAGAACGTCTCGGTGCGCCGCTCGATCACGACGTCGTGCGGGCCGGCGGCGAGCCCGCTCGCGATCGTGTACTCGTGCGGACCTTGCTGCCCGACGATCGGCGGCGCGAGCGCGCCGTCGATCCAGACCTCGAAGCGGTTCTGACCGGTGTCGTCGAGCTTCACGGTGATCGACGTGCCGTCGATGCGCGTCGCGATCGTCGAGCCCGGCCACTCGAAGCGCGCGTCCTGCGAGAAGCGGCCGATCAGGTGCACGTCGGCGCTCGGCTGCGGCTTGGCGTCGATCGACGCATTGATCGGGGCATCGATCGACGCCTTCGAGCCGCTCCCGCACGCCGCCAGGAAGATCAACCAGCGCTTCATCACGATCCCTTCATGAAGAACGACACCAAGAACACGAACGGTCCCTGGTACGCGGCCATCGGCTCCGTGATCTCCCACGACGACGCCTTGCAATTGGCACCGTCCCAATCGCAGCCGACCGAGAAGTCTCGATACGCATACGCGGGGAAGTTGCGATTCGGGATCGTGTATTGCGCGCTGTAATAGAAGTTGGGTCCGCCCGGCACCAGCCCGGGCGCCGGTCCGTAGGTCGAGGTCGCCGTGTCGTCGGCGTAGTACGGGTAGAGCGGCTCGTCGACGCCGGCGGGCTTGCCGTTGTACATGGGATTGCCGTGGTCGCCGTCCGCGGTCCCGGGCGCGTACGAGAACCAGCCGTGATAGAGCTGGAATGAGGAGTGCTCTGCGCCATAGGCATCCACGTTGGTCAGATAGACCATGTTCAGTGGATTGGCCCCGAGCATGAAGTGCAGGTGTCTTTCGGCCAGCTCGGTCGTGTCGGCCGCGGAGTGCGTGCCGGTCGCGCCGTACTTCACGGCCATCATCAGGTTCGCGCCGTAGTAGCTCTGCGATCGGTTCGAGCCCCAGCTCCAGTCCCAGCCGTTGCCCGGCCCGCCGAACATGCCGCCGTACGCGCCCGCTTCGCTGAACGCGCCGCCGACGATCACGTCCGCGACCGCGTCCTTGATCGCGGTGACGACGGAGGCCTTCGCGCCCGGCGTCGCCAGCACGTGCCACGCGGCGATCGTGATCTGCGATTCGCCCGGCGTCGCGCCGCCGCCGCGCAGATCGTCCCATGTCGCCCACTTGAACGCTTCGACGGCGGTCTTCGCCGACGCGATCGACGGATCCATCCGGTACACCGCCGCGGCCGCCGCGATCACGCGCCGGCGCTGCGCGTCGTCGCCGGCGGGCTGCGCGACCAGCCACGTCCAGCCCTTGGTCGCGGCCGCGCGATAGGTCGCCGACGTCGGCGCGTCGATCGGCGCGAAGACGATCGCCGCGTGCGCGAGCGACATCGTCGCGTCGGCGGTCGCCTCCGCGAGCGTCACGCCGCCGCCCGACCAGCCGTTGCCGTCGGGCGACGTCGTGTCGAAGTACACGCGCATCTCGTCGGACTGCGACGGCGGTGACGTCTTGGTGCCGTCGTGCCCTTTGATCGACGACAAGAAGTGACCGTCGGGCCGCTGCATGCGCACGTAGAAGTCGAGCTCCCAGCGGACCTCGTCGAGGAGGTCGGGCACGCCGTTGCCGCTTTCGGGGATGTGCAGCTGTCCGTCGGTCCACGCGCCCGGGTTGACCTCGTACGCGAACAAGATCTCCGGCACGCCGCGGCCCCACAGCGTCTTCTGGTAATCGCCCGCGTCGTGCCAGCCGCCGTGCAGATCGAGCACGCCGTCGTCGGCGGAGCCGGGACCCGCGGGCGCGGCCGAATCAGACGCGTGACACGCGCCGTCGACCCATTGCGCCCCGCGCCCCGCGAACTGCCCGAGCGCATCGGTCGCGAACGGCGTCGCCTTGTCGTGGTTGCACCGCTGGTAATAGAACGACTTCATCGCGACCGCGCCGATGATGTCGAAGACGTCGTCGCCGATCGTGAAGAGATAGCTCCGCACGTTCGCGGCCGGGAGATAGAGGTAGTAATCGCCCGGCGCCGTCACCGACGAGAAGTCGGCGATCGCGACCGCGTCGCCCGAGTCTTCGTCGGTGCCGCCGGCGACCGCGGTGATCGTCGCGACCGCGGCGCCGTCGGACGCGCGCCGCACCTCGAGCTGCGCGCCCGGATGATCGACCACGATCGCGTGCTTCACATCCGCCGCGCGCCAGCCGACGTGATCGATCCGCAGATCCGGGGACACCGTGCCCGCCGGGTCCGGGTACATCGCGTCGACGGGCCGCGCGTCGGCCGTGCCGGGCGTCGCGTCGGGCGCCGACGAGCCGCCGCCGCATGCGCCGGATGCGACGAGGAGGATCGACCAGACCACATGCCGCATAGCGGCGATGCTCTCACGGTGCCGCGCGGGGCAGGGCGGCAAGCTACGGGATGCTTCACCCCTGTCGGGTGATATCCTCCTCGCGTGAGCGGGGCGCGTACGACCCACGGATCGCGCGGCACCAAGAGCCGCACGATCGCGGAGCTCGCGGAGCTCCGCGTGATGGTGCGTCGCGCCGCGATCGTCGCGCTGTGCGGCTTCACCGCGTTCGCGCTGTTCGATCTCTACCTGGCGGAGCTCTTGTTCACGCGCGCGAGCTACGCGCACCTGCTCGCGTACCGCGCCGCGGGGATCCTGGTCCTCGGCGCGTGGGTCGTGTGGTCCGGCGGCGAGCGCAGCGCGCGCGCGCTCCACGCCTCGATCCCGATCGCGTTCTCGCTGTCGTGCGCGATGATCGCGCTGCTCTCGTCGGAGCTGGGCGGGTTCGCGAGCGACTACGTCTACGGGCTCGCGTTCTACTACGGCGGCACCGCGGCGATCGTCCCGTCTCCGTGGCGGCGCACGCTGCGCTATCTCGTGCCCGCGCACGTCGTGTTCTTCGCGGTGCTCGCGATCGCCAGCAAGGCGCAGTGGAGCGATCACGCCGAGGTCATGGAGCTCTCGGTCGGCTTCATGATCACGATCGCGCTGCTCGCGTTCTCGGCGGTGTCCGGACATCTCTTGTGGGCGTCGCGACGCCAGCTCTACGAGGCGCGCCGCCTCGGCCGCTATCGCCTGACGACGCCGCTCGGCGAGGGCGGCATGAACGAGGTCTGGCTCGCGCGCGACTCGCAGCTGCGCCGCGAGGTCGCGCTGAAGCTCTTGCGCGACGCGCCCGGCATCGACGACGATCGTTGGGTGCGCTTCGAGCGCGAGGCGCAGGTCGCGAGCACGCTGGCGTCGCCGCACACGATCAAGATCTTCGACTACGGCGCGACCGACGACGGCGTCGCGTACATCGCGATGGAGCACCTGCGCGGCCTCGATCTCGACGCGATCGTCGACGGCTGGGGCCCGCTCGACGTCCGCCGCGCGGCGCACTTCGTGAAGCAGGCGTGTCACTCGCTCGCCGAGGCGCACGAGCGCGGCCTCGTCCACCGCGACGTCAAGCCGGGCAACCTGTTCGCGCTGTCGAGCGCGGGCAGCGAGGACTTCTTGAAGGTGCTCGACTTCGGCGTCGTGCGCGAGCTCGGCGTGCCGGCCGCCGACGTGACGCGCGAGGGCAAGATGGTCGGCACGCCCGCGTTCATGGCGCCCGAGCAGTTCGTCGGCGGCGACATCACGCCGGCGGCCGACGTCTACGCGCTCGGCGCGACCTTGTACTACCTGCTCACCGCGAGCGTGCCGTTCCAGGTCGAGGGCGACGCCAAGCTCTGGCGCGCGCACTCGACGCAGCCGGTCGTGCCGCCGTCGCTGCGCCGCGGCCAGCCGGTGCCGGTCGCGCTCGAGGCGGTCGTCGCGCGCTGCCTCGCCAAGAACCCCGTCGATCGCTACCCGGATTGCGCGGCGCTGGCCCGCGCGCTCGACGAGGTCACCGAGGTCGAGCCGTGGACGAACGCCGACGCGCACCAGTTCTGGACCGAGGCGCGGATCCACCCGTCGCCGGCGCGTCACGGCACGCCGAGCTCGGTGCGCACCGCGGTCGAGCGCGCGCGCGCCGGCTGATCGTTCGCCGAAAAAAACACCAGCCGCTCCAGGGGGGGAGCGGCTGGTGGGCACGCCGGGCGATGAGGTGCGAATGGCTTCGGAGGGCCGTCACCGCCACGCTGCGCGCCTTAATCGATGATCAGTAGTGCCTCACCCACTCGCGCAGCTTGGCCTGCACGGATTCAGACACGTTGTTCCAACCGTCGTAGAGGTAGCCCTCGACCTCGGCGAGCCCGCGGCGGATCCGCGTGCGCGCGGCGACCGCCTCGTAGCGTGTGTCGGTCGTGAGCGCGACGAGCTTCTGCCGCAGCTCGTGGCGCTTGGCCTCGACGCGGTCCTTCAACTCGTCCTCGAGCATGTCGACGCATATTGCAGGCGTCGGGCCACGACGGCGCTCACACGAATCCCGCGGGTTGCACGAGATTCTCGAACTCCCGCGAGTCTTTCTCGCACGGTGTGGCAAAACCGCACGCCTCGCCTCCGCGCGCGCGATCGCGAGCCCTCACAACTCACGCACGCGTGTGGATCAACTCATTCCGACGCGTGAGTCCCCGTGCTAATCAGGTTGCGTGCACGGAAATCTGCTCGTCGTAGACGATGATGTCGATGCAGCGGACCTCCTCAAAACGCTGCTGCGCAAGCGTGGGTACGAAGTCTCCGCGTGCCACAACGCGACCGAGGCGCTCGACCGACTTCGACAAGACGATGTCGACGTCGTCGTCGCCGACATCCAGATGGACGGCATCAGCGGCATCGAGCTGTGCGCGCGCATCCGCGAGATGCACCCCGATGTCTTGACGATCCTCATCACGGGGCACTCGTCGGTCGACGTCGCGGTCGGCGCGATCCGCGCCGGCGCCTACGACTTCGTCCTGAAGCCGATCTCGATCGACGCGGTCGCGGTCGCGGTGTCGCGCGCGCTCGAGTATCGCGGCCTGCGCCTCGAGGTGCGCCGCCTGCGCAAGCGAGCGCAGAACGGCGGCATCGAGTCGATCGTCGGCAGCTCGCCGGGGGTGCGCGAGCTCAAGCAGCTGATCGATCAGGTCGCCGAGAACGACGCGACGGTGCTCATCACCGGCGAGAGCGGCACCGGCAAGGAGCTGGTCGCGCGCGCGATCCACGAGCGCAGCGCGCGCAAGGATCAGCCGTTCGTCGCGATCAACTGCGCCGCGATGCCGGCGTCGTTGCTCGAGAGCGAGCTGTTCGGCCACGTCAAGGGCGCGTTCACCGACGCGAAGCGCTCGCGGCCGGGCCTGTTCCTGCAGGCCGCGGGCGGCACGCTCTTCCTCGACGAGATCGGCGAGATGCCGCTCGAGATGCAGGCCAAGCTGCTCCGCGTGCTGCAGGAGCGCATGGTGCGGCCGGTCGGCGGCGACACCGAGGTGCCGTTCGAGGCGCGGCTCGTGACCGCGACCAACCGCGAGCTCGAGGTCGAGATCGAGGAGAAGCGGTTCCGCGAGGATCTCTTCTATCGCATCAACGTCGTCCACGTGTCGGTGCCGCCCTTGCGCGCGCGCCAGGGCGACGTGCTCGAGCTCGCGCAGGTGTTCCTGCGCCGCATCGCGGAGCGCACCAACAAGGCGGTCGAGGGCCTCACGCCCGAGGCGGCGCAGCGGCTCGTCGACTACGACTGGCCCGGCAACGTGCGCGAGCTCGAGAACTGCATGGAGCGCGCGGTCGCGCTGACGCGGACGAGCGAGGTCGCGGTCGACTCGCTGCCCGACAAGGTCCGCAACCACCGCAGCTCGCGGCTCGTGATCGACGCCGACGATCCGTCGGAGCTGATCACCCTCGACGAGATGGAGAAGCGCTACGTGCGCCGCGTGCTGGCGGCGTGCGGCGGCAACAAGACGCAGGCCGCGAAGGTGCTCGGCATCGATCGTCGATCGCTGTACCGCCGTCTCGAGGGCGAGGCGAAGGACGCGACGAAGGATCAGCCGAAGGAGACCACCAACCCGGGCGGGCCGCTCGGCCCGACGTAGCGAGGTCGACCGTGAGCGACGATGCCGCGGTCCTCTTGTTGATCGGTGATCGGGTCGATGCGGCCGCGATCTGCCGCGGCCTCGACGAGGTCCAGATGCCCGCGCGCTGCGACGAGGCGCGCTCGACCGCGGACGCGATCGCGAAGCTCGAGGCTTCGCCGTTCGACTGCGCGATCATCGATCACGCGTCGCTCGACGAGGCGCTCGCGATGGTCGCGGCGGTGCGCGACGCGGCGCCGACGGTGCCGGTGCTCTTGATCGGGCCGAGCGATCCGGCGTCGGAGGCGCGCGTGTTCGCGTCCGATGCGACCGATACGATCCCGCGCGAGGATCTCTCGCCGGTGCGCCTCGCGCGTCGCGTGCGCTTCGTGATCCGCTCGGGGCGCGCCGAGGCGCAGGCGGAGGCGGTGCTCGCGCGATCGCAGGCGAGCGAGGCCGCGCGCGGCGAGATCCTCTCGGTCGTCGCGCACGATCTGCGATCGCCGCTCAACGCGATCTCGCTCGCGTGCGAGGCGCTGTCCGACGAGGTCACCACCGAGCAGCGGCAGCGCTACGTCGCCGCGATCCGGCGCGCGGCCGCCCGCGCCGAGAAGCTGCTGCGCGATCTGCTCGACGTCTCGCAGATCGAATCGGGCACGCTCGAGGTCCACACGCGCGCGGTGCCGGTCGCGTCGATCCTGCAACAGGCGAAGAGCGATCACGTCGTCGACGGCGTCGAGCTCGCGATCGCGCTCGACGACTCCGCCGCCGCCGCGTCGGCGATGTGCGACAAGGATCGCATGCTGCAGCTCCTCGGCAACTTGATCGGCAACGCGACCAAGTTCGCGCCGAAGACGCCGATCACGCTCGGCGCGCGCGCCGGCGCCGACTCGGTCGAGATCTTCGTCGCGGATCGAGGTCCCGGCATCGATCCCTCGATCCTGCCGCGCGTCTTCGATCGCTACTGGCAGGCGCGCCAGCACAACCGCGCCGGCGCGGGCCTCGGCTTGACGATCGCGCGCGGGATCGCGGAGGCGATGGGCGGGACGATCCGCGCGGAGAACGACGGCGGCGCGACGATCATCGTGCGGCTGGCGCGCGCGACGTGACCTTCACGGCCAGCTGAGCACCAGCGCGCCCTTCGGCGCCAGCGCGCGCCAGCGCGCCGCCACCTCCGCCAATCTCTCCCGCGCACGCGCGAGCCGATCGCGATCGATCCAGGCCGCGATCTCGCCGTGCTCCGTGCCGACCGCCGCCGCCGCTTGTTCCGAGCGCAGCACGCCGTCGAGGTCGCCGAGCGCGGCGTACTTCACGGCCATCGCGCCGCCGGCGCGGTCGGCGGCGGCGTTGATCGACGCGAGATCAGCGCCCGCGGCGATGCGCGCCCACAGCCCGTCGGCGATCGCGAGCTCCTGCTCGGCGATCAAGTGCACGAGGTCGTGCGGCGGCGCGTCGCCGTAGGTCGGGAACGACCACGAGGCCGTGGTGCCGTCGTCGCGCTCGACGTAGATCCGGTCGCGCGCGCCGACGGTCCTGACGAACGTGATCTTCACGTCCGTCGCCCGCGTTCGAGCCACGCGCGGATCTTCGCGTCGAGCTCGGGATCGGGGACCGATCGCGGCGCGGTGAGCACGATCGCGTGCCCGCCCGGATCGACCAGGCGCACGTCGGTCGAATTCCATGGCGTGTCGAGCGGCCCCTCGACGGCGGCCGCGCCGGCCGCGGGCGCGTCGCGCGCGACGCGCGCGAGCTCCGCCGGATCGCCGTTCGCCGCGAGCGAGATCTCGAGCCGCTCGCCGCTCGCGGCGGCGCCGGGCACGAGCAGGAGGTCCTGGTAGCGGGCGCGCCGCATGTGCGCGAGCGTGGCACGGCCGTCGGCGTCGCGTGCGACGAACATCGCGTGGAAGCCGAGCGCCCGCTCGTACCAGGCGATCGCGGCCTCGAGGTCGGGCTCCTCGAGGGTCGCGAACATCGGCATGGGATAGACGTCTTCGCCGTTGAACGACATGATGCCGAGACCATGAAGTCTCCAGTAACTGGAGAGTCAAGCGTCGGGGTCCAGATCGGCGTCCTCGCGCGGCTCACCGGCGTCCCCGTCAAGACGATCCGCTTCTACTCGGACATCGGCCTCCTGCCGCCGGCCGCGCGGACGTCGACGCGGTACCGCCTGTACGGCGGCGCGCATCGCGTCCGCCTCGAGCAGATCCGGACCCTGCGCGAGCTCGGCTTCGGGCTCGGCGCGATCGCGGGCCTGCTGCAGCGGCGCGCCGATCCGCACGCTCTGGTCGCGGCGCAGCTCGCCGCGATCGAGCGCGAGCGCAGCCACCTCGCGCGCGCCGGCGCCGTGCTGCGCGCCGCGCTCGCCGGCGCCGATCCGGCCGACGCCGCGCTGCGCGTCGGCGCGATCCTCAAGCTGTCCGCGCTGCAGCGGGCGTCCGCGCTGCGCCAGCAGCTCGCGGCGCCGCTGCGCGATACCAAGGTCGATCCGACCTGGCTCGATCAGCTGCTCGGCGCCGCGTTCGATCGCATCCCCGACGATCTCGACGACGATCAATGGGCGGCGCTCGTCGAGCTGGTCGCGCTGGTGACCGATCCGAGCTTCGGCGATGCGCTCGCGAAGCAGTCGCGGCCGTTCTGGGTCCGCGCCCGGCGCTTCGATCCGAAACGCTGGCAGCGCCGCTGGGTCGAGATCCTCCGCGCCGGCACGCCGCTGGTGGCGGCGGGCGTCGAGCCCGTCGATCCGCGCGCGGTCGCGCTCGCCGATCGCTACCTCATGATGATCGCGCGCGCCACCGGCCGCCGCCCGACCAAGAAGACGATCTCCTGGATCCTCGCGCGCGCGGCCGAGCACGATCCGCGCGCCGAGCGGTTCTGGGAGCTGGTCGCGATCCTCCATCGCCGCCCCGCGCCGCCGCACGCCGCGATCATGCGCGTGATCCACGCCGCGCTGCGGATGAAGATTGCGTGATCGCCCGAGAGCGATCGCGCGCTCCGAAATCGGCTCGCGTTGACCGAGCGGCGCGCGCGGATCAGCCTTCCAGGTGATGACGCGAGAGCTCCGCATCCAAGCGCACGGCGTCGAGCTGCACGGCCTGCTCGCCGTGCCCGACGGCGCCGAAGGCGCGGTGGTCTTCGCGCACGGCAGCGGCAGCGCGCGCCACTCGCCGCGCAGCCAGCTGATCGCGCGCGCGCTCGGCGACGCCGGCCTCGCCACGCTGCTCGTCGATCTCATGACGCCGCACGAGGAGCGCCTCGATCGTCACACGCGCGCGCTGCGCTTCGACATCGAGTGGCTCGCCGATCGCGTGATCGCCGTGACCCACTGGATGCGCCTGTACGGCGCGCCCGGCGTGCCGCTCGGCTACCTCGGCGCGTCGACCGGCGCGGCGGCGGCGCTGGTCGCGGCCGCGCGCGAGCCGTACGCGATCGGCGCGATCGTCGCGCGCAGCGGCCGACCCGACCTCGCCGGCGCCGCGCTCGAGCACGTGCGCGCGCCGACCCTGCTCGTCGTCGGTGGTCACGACGACGCGCTGCTCGAGCGCAACCGCGACGCGTATCACCGGATCCACGCGACCAAGGCCTTCGAGATCGTCGAGCCGGGCTCCGACGAGCACGTCGCGCGCCTCGCGCTCGAATGGTTCACGCGCCACCTCGCCGACGCCGCCGACACGCGTCCGGATCTCGGCCCGGCGTCGTCCCACTTCTAGGAGGAGCCATGCGGAAGATCAGCGACATCATGTGCAAGGACCCCGAGACCATCGCGCGCCATCGCACGGTGCGCGAGGCCGCGGTGATCATGAAGGAGCGCGACATCGGCGACGTCCTGGTCGTCGACGAGGACGGCCGCCTGTGCGGCATCGTCACCGACCGCGACATCGTCGTGCGCGGCCTCGCCGAGGGCCGCGATCTCGACGAGACGCCGATCGGCGATCTGTGCAGCGGCAAGACGATCACGCTCGCGCTCGACGCCGACTTCGCCGACGCCGTCGCGATCATGCGCGAGCACGCGATCCGGCGGGTCCCGATCGTCGAGAACGGCGAGCCGATCGGCATCGTCTCGATCGGCGACCTCGCGCGGGAAGGCGATCCGCGCAGCGCGCTCGCCGAGATCAGCGCGGCGCCGCCGAACGCGTAGGATTTGCGCGGTCGCACCCGGTCGCGCGGTTCACCTTGCGCGCTTCGCGCACGAAAAGCGTGAGAAGCACCGGTACGTCGGCTGCATTACGACCACCGCATGCGGAGATCAGTGGGGGTGCGGAGGGCGTCGACGTATGTGGGGGTCGGTGGGTGGCCGCCGGCGGCGATGGCGATGGTGGCGAGCGGCCTGGCGCTCACGGCCGCCGCCGCGTACGCCAAGCTGACGGGCTCCGATCCGCCGATGTCGCTCGGGCTGCTCGCGGTGGTCGCGAGCGCGTACGCGGGCGGGCAGGGCGCCGGCCTGCTCGCGGTGATCTTCACGGCCGTCGGCAGCGCGTGGTTCGTATTCCACGTCAGCCAAGCACCGGACGCGGTCGGCCACTGGCTCGCCGCGATCGGCGGCGGCCTCGCGGTGTCGTGGGCGAGCGGCCGACTACACGCACACGCCGCGCGGCAGCGCGAAGCGCGCGATCGCGCGGAGCAGGCGCTCGAGGGCGAGATCGCGTCGCGCGAGCGCCATGTCGAGGCGACGCGCCGCAGCTCCGAGGTCCTCTTCGAGCTCGCGTTCAACGCGAGCCCGGTCGCGAAGTGCATCACCAACGTCGCGACCGGCGAGTACGTCGCGGTCAACGAGGCGTACGAACGCCTGGTCGGCTACGACCGCGACGAGCTGGTCGGCCACAGCTCGCGCGAGCTCGGCATCCTGCGCCCCGGCGTGCGCGAGGAGCTGGTCCGCATGCTCGTCGACGCGCGCACCGTGCGCGCGCTCGACATCGACGTCCGCACCAAGGGCGGCGAGACCCGCCGCCTGCTCACCAACGCCGAGCTGATCCGGATCGGCGGCGTCGAGCACATGCTGGTCGCCTCCGTCGACATCACCGAGCGCCTCGTCGCCGAGGCCAAAGCTCGCGAACGCGACGCGCGCTTCTGTCAGCTCGCCGAGAGCGTGCGCGAGGTCTTCTATCTCTACGACCGCGAGACCGAGGAGCTCCTCTACTGCAACCACGCCTACGAGCAGATCTGGGGCCAGCCGCTCGCCGAGCTCTACGAACGTCCGACCTCGTGGATCGACTCCGTGCACCCCGACGATCGCGACAGGGCGCGCGCGATGTGGGCCCACGATCCGGCGCAGCCGTACGCCGGCAGCTATCGCATCCTCGCGCCCGACGGCGGCGTGCGCTGGATCGAGGCGCGTCACTTCCCGGTCCACGATCCCGACGGCAAGGTCGTGCGCGTCGCCGGCATCGCCGACGACGTCACCGAGCGCCGCCGGCTCGAGGATCAGCTCGCGCAAGGCCAGAAGCTCGAATCGGTCGGCCTGCTCGCCGGCGGCGTCGCGCACGACTTCAACAACGTCCTGACGATCGTCTTGACGTGCGCGGAGCTCCTGCGCCGCGAAGCCGGCGACGCGCAGCGCGAGCTGGTCGACGACATCCTGCAAGCGGTCACGCGCGCGACCTCGCTCACGCGCCAGCTGCTCGTCTTCAGCCGCCGCGACGTCGTCGAGCCGCGCGTCCTCGATCTCAACGCGCAGGTCGTCGACGCCGAGAAGATGCTGCGTCGCTTGATCGGCGAGGACGTCGTGCTCGCGACCGCGCTCGCGCCGGTGCTCGGCCGCGTGCGGATCGATCCGAACCAGCTCATGCAGGCGCTCATGAACCTGGTCGTCAACGCGCGCGACGCGATGCCTCGCGGCGGCAACCTCACGATCTCGACGTCGGACGTCATCGAGGACGATCACCGGTGTGCCGTGATCCGCGTGACCGACACCGGCGAGGGCATGTCGCCCGAGGTCCAGGCGCGCGTGTTCGAGCCGTTCTATACGACCAAGGCGCCGGGCCGCGGCACCGGCATGGGCCTCTCGGTCACCCACGGCATCGTCCATCAAGCCGGCGGCACGATCGGGCTCGAGAGCGCGGTCGGCGCCGGCACGACCTTCACGATCTGTCTCCCGTGCGTCGCCGACGCCAGCGGCGAGAGCTCGACCGATCATCCCGCGATCGAGCTCGGCGGCGGCGACACCGCGCTCGTCGTCGAGGACGCCGACGACGTCCGCAAGGCGACCGCCCGCGCGCTCGAGGCGTGCGGCTTCCGCGTGCTCGCCGCGAGCTGCGCCGCCGACGGCCTCGCGCTGCTCGCGCGCCATCCCGAGATCCGCGTGCTGATCACCGACGTCGTCATGCCGGGCATGGACGGCCGCGAGCTCGCCGAGGAGGCCGCGCGCCTCGCGCCGTCGCTCTCGATCGTGTTCACCAGCGGCTACACCGACGACGCGATCCTCCGCCACGGCGTCGCGCGCAAGGAGGTCGCGTTCGTGCAGAAGCCCTTCACGCCCGCGGTCTTGGTGCGCAAGGTCCGCGAGGTGCTCGACCGCGCGGCGTGATCACGGCGCCGCGATCAGGCCAGCGTGATCGGGCCGTGATCGTCGCAGTGACCCTCGCACGCGCGGTGGAGGTGCGAGCCGACCAGGTAGTCGACGTGATCGCCGTGCGGGACGGCTTCGTGGCCGCACGACGGGCCGTGGACGTGCGCGGCGTCGTGGCCGGCGCAGGCGTGGGCCGGCGTGCAGGCGTCGGTGTTGATCTTCGAGATCGCGATCGCGTGCTCGTCGGTGTGCCCCAGGTGCGCCGAGTGGAGGCAGCCGTCGTGGAGGTAGTCGACGTGGCCCTCGTGCGCGATCGCGGTGTGGCCGCAGCGAGGACCGTGGGTATGGGCGTGCTGGGTATGGACGGTGTGCATCTTCATCATCGTGGTTGGCTCCGTGAGTCCGTTGATCCGTTAGTGCTCGCTCGCGTGGGCGAGCGCGTTCTCGATCAGCTCGGCGACGTGATCGTCGGCGAGCGCGTAGTGGATGTGCTTGCCCTCGCGGCGACGCGTGACCAGCCCCGCCTCGTGGAGGATGCGCAGCTGCTGCGAGATCGTCGGCATCGGCGTGTCGAACGCCTCGGCCAGCTCGCCGACGCAGCACGAGCCGTCGGCGAGGTGCTCGAGCAGCTTCAGGCGCGCCGGATCGCCGGCGGCGCGGAACACGCGCGCGGCGGCGTCGATCGCGGCCGCGCGGGGCGGCGGCGTGCGGCGCTTGGGGGCTTCGTGCGGCTGCGTGTGGCGCTTCGATCGTGTCGGCATCGGCTCGGCTGACTTTATCATTTCCATGATTCTGAAAGTGTCAACGCATGGGGCAGCCGAAAAGATTTCCGCCGCCGTGATCAGCGCCGTAACCGGTTGATCAGCAACGCGATCGCGAAGCAGGCGCAGTGCACCAAGATGATGGTGGCGCCCGAAGGTGCGTCGAGGTGGTAGCTGAGGATCAAGCCCACCGACGCGCCCAACGTACCGATCAGTAACGCCAGCGCGGTCGCACCGGCGAGCGTGTGCCCGAGCAAGCGCGCCGACGCGGCGGGGATCACGACGAAGCTCGACACCAGCACGACGCCGACGGTCTTCACCGACACGACGATCACGACCGCGGTCTGCGCGAGCAGCAAATACTCCAAGATCGCGACCGGCACGCCCGAGATCGCGGCGAGCTCGGGATCGAAGATCGCGTACGCGAGCCGCGACCACATCGCGATCGTCGTGAGCAGCGCGGCCGCCGCGACCACGAGCACGACCGTCAAGACTTTCGGCGTGACCGCCAAGATGCTGCCGAACAAGATGCTCTCGACGTCGACCTGGCGATCGTGCGCGGTGCGCAGCGACAACAACAAGACGCCGAGCGCGAAGCTGAACGAGAAGAACACGCCGGTCGCGACGTCGCCGCGCAGCTGCGTCCGCCGCAGGACGAACCCGATCCCGATCGCGATCGCCGCGGTGAACGGGATCGCGATCCAGAGCGCATCTTCGACGGACGCGCCGAGGTAGAGCCCGAGCGCGATGCCGCCGAAGCAGGCGTGCGCGAGGCCGTCGCCCAGGAACGCGAGGCCGCGCTGCACGACGAACACGCCGATCACCGCGCACACCGCCGAGACGGCGAGGCCCGCGATCAACGCGCGCTGCATGAACTCGTAGCCGAGCGGTGCGGTGAAGAAGTCGATCATTCTTCGTCCGGGATCGAGGAGGCGGCGTGATCGCGCGCTTGGAACGCGATCGCGGTGAGCGATTGCTGGCCGAGCAGCTCGTGCGGCAGGCCCCAGCACAAGAGCTTGCCCGCTTCGAGATAGACGATGCGCTCCGCGGTGTGCCCGACCACCGCGAGGTTGTGGGTCACGAGGATCGCGGCGAGCTCGTCGGAGCGCGAGATGTCCTTCATCAGCTCGAGCAGCTCGGCGCGGCCCTTGGCGTCGACGCCGGCGGTCGGCTCGTCGAGGATGATCAGCGACGGGTCGGTGATCATCGCGCGCGCGAGGAACACGCGCTGGGTCTCGCCGCCCGACAGTCCGGCGAGCGGACGATCGAGCAGGCGCTCGCCGCCCATCTTCGCGAGCACCTTGCGCGCGCGCTCGCGCTCCTCGGGCGTGACCTTCGCGGGCCACTTGCGGCGCAAGGCCGCGACGATCAGATCGACCGCGCGCGCGGGGAAGTCGCGATCGAACGCCTTGCGCTGCGGGACGTAGCCGACCTTGTGGTGCCCGGCGGCGACGCCCTCCCCGCCGATCTGGATCGATCCCTGCGAGACGGGCAGGAGGCCCATGATCGCCTTGAGCAGCGTGCTCTTGCCGGCGCCGTTGGGCCCGCACAGGCACACGAACTCGCCCTTCGGGATCCAGAACGAGACATCTTCGACGATCTGCCGGCCGCGGATCGTGATCGACACGTGATCGACGTCGAGCACGCGGCCGAGCGAGGGATCCGGACGCGTCTGCTCGAGCGACGTCGCGGCGCGGCGGCGCTCGAGCGATTGCACGCCCGCGGGCGGATGGATGTCGTCGGTCACGAGGCGCTCACTTGAGGAGCTGCTCGAGGTGATCGGTGTTCCAGGTGAGCAGCTTCTCGTAGCTGTCGCGGCCCTCGATGCCGCCGACCGGATCGAGCTCGCCGAGCGGGATGTTCGCCTCGCGCGCGATCGTCTCGGCCGGCGCGCGATCGAACTGCGGCTCGCTGAACAGCGCGACCGCCGAGGTCGCCTTGATCGCCGAGAGCACCTGGCCGATGTACGCGGGCGTCGGCTCCTTGCCGGCGAGCGGCTCGATCACCGCCGCGACGTTCAGCTTGTAGCGCGCGGCGTAGTACGACATCGAGCCGTGGAACGTGACGATCGTGCGCTTGGTCCACGCCTTGGCGCGCGCGTCGATCTTGCCGTCGAGCTCCGCGAGCGACTTCTTCACGTCGTCGAGGTTCTTGGCGTAGGTGTCCTTGCCCGCGGGATCGAGCGTCGTGAGCTCGGCGGCGATCTGATCGGCGACGCCGCTCATCTTGGTCGGATCGAGCCAGTAGTGCGGATCGGGCGCGCCGACCTCGGGATCGTTGTCTTCGCCCGGCGCCTCGCCCTTGTGCGCCTCTTCGTCGCCGACGTGCTCGAGGGCGACGGGCATCGTCTTCACCTTGTCGCCGAGGTGCACGATCTTCGCGCCGCCCGAGCTCTTCAGGATCTGATCGGCCCAGAGATCCATGTCGAGGCCGACCGTGATGCCGAGCTGGCAGCCCTCGAGCTTCGCGATCTCCTTCGGCGTCGGGTCATAGCCATGCTCGGATTTTCCCGGCGGAAGGATCAGGACGACGTCGAGGCGATCGCCCGCGATGCGATGCGTGATGTCCCAGAGCGGGAAGATCGAGACCGCGACGCGCGGCTTGCCGCCGTTGCTTCCCTTCTTGCCGCAGGCGCCCGACGAGACGAGCCCCAGAATGATCAGCACGCTGGCCGCGATCCGGCGCATCCCCATGCGTCCGAAGATACACTGTTCCACCCGCCGTCGTTCCGGACCGGCCGCGCGCGCCCCATCCTCTCTGGATGCGTCAACCGGTGATCTTCCTCCCGCACGGCGGTGGTCCCTGGCCGTTCGTCGAGCTCGGGTTCGATCGCGAGGACGTCGACGCGCTCGCCGGTTATCTGCGCGCGCTGCCGAACGCGCTGCCCGAGAAGCCGCGCGCGCTCCTGGTCGTCAGCGCGCACTGGGAAGAGGCGGTGCCGACCGTGATGACGGCGGCGCGCCCGACGATCTTCTACGACTACTACGGCTTCCCGCCCGAGTCGTACGAGATCACCTGGCCCGCGCCGGGCGAGCCCGCGCTGGCCGCGCGCGTGCGATCGCTCCTCGAGGGCGCGGGCTTCGCGACCGGCGAGGACGCGACGCGCGGCTACGATCACGGCACCTTCATCCCGCTCAAGCTCAGCTATCCGGGCGCCGACATCCCGACGATCCAGCTGTCGCTCGAGCGGAACCTGGATCCGGCGCGGCACGTCGCGATCGGCCGCGCGCTCGCGCCGCTGCGCGACGAGGGCGTGCTGATCGTCGGCAGCGGGATGTCGTTCCACAACCTGCGCGCGTTCCGCGATCCGCGCGCGCCGGCGATCGCGCAGCAGTTCGACGAGTGGCTCGAAGGCGCGGCGACCGCGGCGCCCGCGCAGCGCGACGCGCTCCTCGAGCAGTGGGCCGATGCGCCCGCCGCGCGCGCCGCGCACCCGCGCGAAGAGCATCTCCTGCCGCTCATGGTCGTCGCCGGCGCCGCGGGCAGTGATCGCGGTGTGCTCGGATACCGTGGCAGGTTCATGGGCGTCGCCATCTCGGCGTACCACTTCGGCGCGACGAAGCAGGCTACGCTCGCCGCGTGAGCAAGCGCCTGACGCCGAGCGACGCGCTGTTCCTGTACGGCGAGTCGCGCGAGATGATGATGCACGTCGCGGGGCTGATGCCGTTCACGCCGCCGCCGGATACGCCGCCCGATCATCTCCGACGCTTGATGCACGAGGTGAAGAGCGGGAGCGCTCCCGTGCACCGGCCGTGGAACCTGCGCCTGCGCACGCCCGACATCTTGTGGAACCCGCTGCAGGCGTGGGTCGAGGCCGACGAGATCGATCTCGAGTACCACGTGCGGCGATCGGCCTTGCCGTCGCCCGGCGACGAGCGCGAGCTCGGCATCGTCGTGTCGCGCCTGCACGGCAACCCGATCGATCTGCACCGGCCGCCGTGGGAGCTGCACCTGATCGAAGGGCTCGAGCGCGGCCGCTTCGCGATCTACGTCAAGGTGCACCACTCGCTCGTCGACGGGTTCACGGCGATGCGCGTGCTGTCCAACGCGTTGTCGCGCGATCCGAGCGATCGCGATCGGCCGCTCTTCTACGGGATCGAGCCGCCGGGGCGCGCGCCTTCACCCGACGGCGAAGGCGGCGTCCACTTCCCGGAGCTGCTCGCCGCGGTGCGCGCGCAGTACGGCGCGTCGAAGTCGGTCGTGCGCGCGCTGCTCGAGGTCGCGCGCAACCGCGAGCTGATCTCGCCGCTGTCGGCGCCGACCTCCATCTTGAACCGGCGCATCTCGCGCAGCCGGCGCTTCGCGACCCAGCAGATCGCGACGGCCCGCTTGCGTGCGGTGGCGAAGGCGTCGGGCGGGACGGTCAACGACGTCGTGCTCGCGCTGTCGTCGTCGTCCTTGCGACGCTACCTCGTCGGCGAGAACGCGCTGCCCGACGCGCCGCTGGTCGCGATGGTGCCGGTCGCGTTGCGCGCGAAGGACGAGCTCGGCGGCGGCAACGCGGTCGGCGCGATGCTCGCGTCGCTCGCGACCGACGTCCTCGACGCGGGCGAGCGGCTCGCCGAGATCATCGACGGCACGCGCCGCGCGAAGGAGCAGCTGTCGGGCATGTCGAAGGCGGCGATCCTCCAGTACAGCGCGCTGCTCACCGCGCCGACGATGCTGCAGCTGGTGCCCGGCGCGGCGGGCCACGTGCCGCCGGTCTTCAACGTGGTGATCTCGAACGTGCCGGGACCCGAGGAGCCGCTCTACTTCCGCGGCGCGCAGCTGGAGGCGAGCTATCCGATGTCGATCCCGACCCACGGGCAGGCGCTCAACATCACGTGCAACAGCTACGCGGGCAGCATGTGCTTCGGCTTCACGGGATGTCGCGACACCGTGCCCCACTTGCAGCGGCTCGCGGTGTATTGCGGCGAGGCGATGACCGAGCTCGAGCGCGCGTACGGAGTCGCGTCGTGAAGGTCTCGACGTCGTCCGGAATCGTGACGGGGATGATCAAGCGCGGCGTCGCGATGTGGCGCGGCATCCCGTACGCGACCGCGCCGCGGTTCCGCGCGCCGGGGCCTGCGCCGTCGTGGAGCGGCGAGCGCGACTGCGTGAAGTTCGGGCCGGTCGCGGTGCAGTCGCGCGATCCGCGCGTCGCGGTGATGAGCGGCGTCGGCGAGCAGATCGCGATGAGCGAGGAGGCGCTGGTCCTGAACGTGGTCGCGCCGATCCCCGACGGGCGCGCTCGCCCGGTCGTGGTCTGGATCCACGGCGGCGCGTTCGTGATGGGCTCGGGCTCGACGCCGATCTACGACGGCACGTCGTTCGCCGCGAACCACGGCGTCGTGGTCGTGACGATCAACTATCGGCTCGGGCTGCTCGGCTTCTTGGCCGTGCACGAGACCAACGTCGCGCTGCTCGATCAGATCGCCGCCTTGCGCTGGGTGAAGGACAACATCGCCGGCTTCGGCGGCGATCCGGATCGCGTGACCGTGATGGGCGAGTCGGCGGGCGCGGTGTCGATCGCGAACCTGCTCGCGATGCCGGCGGCGCGCGGCTTGTTCCAGCGCGCGATCCTCGAGAGCGGCGGCGCGCGCTTGTCGCCGCTCACGCGCGACGACACCGACGCGATGACGCGCGAGGCGACCGAGGCGCTCGGCGATCCGGACGCGGCGTCGATCGACGCGATCCTGAAGCTGCAGGATCGGATCGCGGCGAAGGGCGGGCTCGCGGCGTTCGCGCCGTCGGTCGACGGCGTCCACATCCCGATCTCTCCGAGCGCGGCGATCGC
>DATJIA010000323.1:0-42617 GCA_035493675.1 Kofleriaceae bacterium
CAGCGCGTCGCGGATCGCCTGCGCGCGGTCGGCCTCGCCGGCACCGAGACCAAGCTGCCGTCGGAGCTCTCGGGCGGCATGAAGAAGCGCGCCGGCATCGCGCGCGCGACGGTCGCGCGCCCCGACATCGTGATCTACGACGAGCCGACCGCGGGCCTCGATCCGGTGACGACGTCGAAGATCTACGATCTGCTCGCCGCCGATCAGAAGGAGACCGGCGGCACCGTGATCGCGGTCAGCTCGGACGTCGCCGCGCTCGCCGCGTTCGTCGACGAGATCGCGTTCCTCTACAAGGGCAAGATCCACTACCGCGGGCCGGCGTCGTCGCTCGCCGACGCGCCCGATCCGATCGTGCGCCAGTTCGTGCGCGGCGACGTGGAGGGGCCGCTGGAATGAGCCGCGGCCGCATCAGCGGGCGCGTGCTCGAGGGGATCGAGTCGATCGGCGGCGCGGCGCTCGCGATCGCGCGCGAGGCCGGCGGCATGGTGCTGCTCCTCGGCAAGGTCATCCGCGCGCTGTTCCCGCCGTCGATGGACGCGCGCGAGCTCGTGCGCAACCTGCACAAGATGGGCAATCGATCGGTGCCGATCGTCGTGCTCACCGCGTTCTTCGCCGGCGCGCTGATGGTCCTCCAGTCGGCGCCGTTCGTGCAGCGGCTCGGCGCGACCGGCCTCGCCGGCTGGGCCGCGGGCTACGCGGTGCTGCGCGAGATCGGCCCGATCCTGATCGCGTTGATGTTCAGCGGCCGCGTCGGCGCCAACAACACCGCCGAGCTCGGCACGATGACGGTCACCGAGCAGCTCGACGGTCTGCGCGCGCTCTCGATCGATCCGATCAAGTACCTGGTGGTGCCGCGCGTGATCGCGATGATGGTCATGCTGGTCGCGCTCACCGCGATCGGCGATCTGGTCGCGCTCTTGGGCGCGTCCTTGATCGCCAAGATCGTCCTCGGCATCGAGTACTCGACGATGTACCACTCGTTCGCCGACAACCTGTCGCCGCACGACTTCCTGCAGGGCATCTACAAGTCGCTCGTGTTCGGCGGCGCGATCGCGGTGTCGTCGTGCTACTTCGGCGTCAGCGTGAAGGGCGGCGCGGTCGGCGTCGGGCGCGCGGTCAACGCGGCGGTCGTCGCGGCCGCGGTGTCGATCATGCTGCTCGACTTCTTCCTCACGTACATGAACATATGAAGCTCGCGCGCTACACGGGACCGATCGAGCGGCTCGGCGAGAGCGTGCTCGCCTACGTGCGCGCGACGTTCGAGCTGATCGGCCTGTTCTTCTCGACGATGGCGGGCGTGGTGCGCGGCGGACGGCCGCGCGGCGAGGTCGTCCATCAGATGTACGTGATCGGCAACCGCTCGCTGATCTTCGTCGCGGTCACGCTCGGGTTCATCGGGATGGTGATGATCTACCAAGCGTGCCTGCAGTTCACGAAGGTCACCGGCGACTTCTCGCAGGTCGGCGTGCAGTTCATCCGCTTGATCGTCTCCGACTTCGCGCCGACCTTGTGCGGGATGATGCTCGCGACCCGCGTCGGCGCCGGCATCGCCGCCGAGATCGGATCGATGAAGGTCACCGAGCAGGTCGACGCGCTCCGCATGAGCGGCGTCTTGCCGGTCGACTACCTGATCGTGCCGCGCTTCCTCGCGAGCGTCGTGATGACGGTCGTCCTCTCCGTCGTCGGCGGCGCGATCATGTGGATCGCCGGCGGGCTCACCGCGCAGTACTCGTTCCACGTCAACCCCGCGCTCTTCTACGACATGAGCCTGGTGCGCCCGATCCACCTCGCGATGGGCCTGGTGAAGGCGCTCTCGTACGGGATGGCGATCCCGGTGGTGTCGGGCTTCTGCGGCCTGCGCGCGAAGGGCTCGAGCGAGGGCGTCGGCTGGGCGACGACGTCGGCCGTGATCGGCTCGTCGTTCGCGGTGATCGTGCTCGACTTCTTCTGGTCGATGCTCGGCTTCCTGTTCTTCGGCGCGTCGCTATGAGCCTGATCGAGTTCCGATCGATCGCGAAGGCGTTCGGCGGCAAGCCGGTCTTGCGCGGGATGGATCTCGCCGTCGAGAAGGGCGAGGTGCTCTTCATCATCGGCACGTCCGGCGTCGGCAAGTCGGTGACGATCAAGCACCTGATCGGCCTGTTGCGCGTCGACGCCGGCGAGATCTGGTTCGACGGCCAGCGCATCGATCAGCTCGACGAGAAGGCGTTCTGGCCGGTGCGCCGACGCATCGGCATGGTCTTCCAGTCGTCGACGCTCTTCGACTCGATGACCTTGACCGAGAACGTCGCCCTGCCCCTCCGCAAGCACAAGAAGATGCGGATGGGCGCGGCGTGCGACGAGGCCCGCCGCCGGCTCGGCGAGGTCTACATGACCGACTTCGCCGATCGTTTCCCCGCCGAGCTCTCCGACGGCATGCGCAAGCGCGCCGCGATCGCGCGCACGCTCGCGCTCGATCCCGAGGTCGTCTTGTTCGACGAGCCGACCACCGGCCTCGATCCGGTCAACGCCCGCCGCATCGATCGCCTGACCCGCGAGCTCGCCGATCACCGCGGCGTCACGGTGATCGTCGTCTCGCACGATCTCACCTCGATCTTCACGATCGCGGATCGGATCGCGTTCCTCTATCAAGGCGCGGTGCGCGCGATCGGCACGCCCGCGGAGCTGCGCGCGTCCTCGGACGAGGTCGTGCAGCAGTTCATCCGCGGCCTGTCTTCGGGCCCGATGGAGACGCCGGGCTTCTAGCGGATCTCTAGAGCTCCCAGGTCAGCCCGGCGGAGACGAACGCGCTCAGCCGGCTCGGCAGGAGCGCGAAGCCCGGGTACGCGTAGCGGAACACGTCGCCGTGCAGCTCGAGGAGGAGCCGCGCCTCGCCCGGCCCCTCGGGCTCGTGCAGCACGACGCCGAGCCCGAGCTCGCCGAGGTGGCCCTCCTGCGGGCCGAGCTCCTTGTCGGAGGTCCACGAGGTGTACGCGCTCGGATCCATCGTGTACTTGTCGGCGAAGAAGCTCGCGCCGCCCTGCCGGTAGTAGCGATAGCCGAGCTCGAGGCGCGCGGTCGACGTGACGACGCGGAGGTCGAGCGCGCCGGTGACGCTGTCGACGCCCCACGAGTCGTGGCCGAGGCGCACCGACGGGTGGAGGCCGACGTGATCGCCGAGCGCGTGCACCCACTCGAGCACGACCGCGTGCGCGATCCGCTCCTGCGGCAGCTTCTCGGGCAACCCGCTCGCCGAGCCGATCGTGTTCGAGAAGACGATCTGCCCGGTCGACTTGGTCGTCGCGTTCCAGTCGCCGAAGCGCACGTAGCGATACGGCGACGCCTGATCGCCCCACGCGCCGCGCCCGTCGTAGCGCAGCCGGAGCGCGTCGTCGCGCGTGAGCACGCGCGCGACGCCGCCCGACCACCCCGCGGCGAACATCTTGCCGTGATACGCGTCGTCGAGGACGCTCGACACGCGGTTGTCGGTGAGCGTCAGGCCGGCGAGGATCGTCGCCGTGCGATCGAGGACGTCGATCGATCCGTTCCATCCGCCCGACACGCTGTCGTAGTCGCGCTCGTGCGCCGCGGACGCGGTGATCGCCGCGGTGTGTCCGTGCGAGTCGTTCCACGTCCCGCCGCCGGTGACCTCGTAGCGCGTGTCGGTCATCTGCCCGCCCGACGACATGCTGCGACCCGACGCGCTGGTGACGACGTCGACGGCGCCGAGCTGCGGCGACGTGCGCACGTCGATCGACGCGCTCGACACCACGTCGATGCCGACGCGGCCGTTCAAGGCCCAGTTGCCCCACGACGACGCGAGCTGCCCGAGCGTGCGCCACACGGTCGTGCGATCGCTGTCGGCGTAGACGCCGCCCTGCACCGCGCCGGTCGACGGCGGATCGGCGTCGGCGTCGGCCTCGGCGTCTTTGTCGTGCGTCGGGGGCGTCTCGCCCGGCGGGGCGACGCCAGTCGAGCGCGCGTTGTAGTCGGCGTCGATCGGATCGATCGGATCGGGCGCGGGATCCGCGGCGCCGCGGCCGCCGCCGCAGAGCACGATCGCGATCGCGATCGCGATCGCGAGGCCGATCGCGCGCGCGCTCAATTGCAACCGCAGCCGGCGCCGGCGTTGCCCGGCCCCGCGCTCTGGAACGTGCTCCCCTCCGTGATCTCGAGGACCGAGTCGCGCTGCCCCTCGGCGACCGGGCTCATCTGGAACTGCATCGCGGGACCGGCGAGGCGTTCGCGCTGCGACGGCCTCACGTGGCTGCAACTGAGCGCGAGCGCGAGCGCGACGACGACGGCGAACGTGCGCATGTGCCTTGGAGCGTACGAGACGCGCGCGGGTTGCTCGTGTGATCGCGGTCGCTGTGCAGGTTCGGGACAGCTCACGCGGGCGGCGGCGTCGCGAGGAATCGGCGCCGCATCGCACGATCTGCGCGACGCTTCGCGACGACCGCGATCAGGATCGGGACCGCGAGCATCACGAGCGCGCCGCCGGCGCCGAGGCCGAGATCGGCTTGACGCATGAGCAGGAACATCGCGGCGGCGGACAGCACGGCGCCGAGGCCGGCGGCCATGAGGGTCACGGGCAGGATCGCGAGGCGGCGCTGCTTCTTGGCGGCGTCCCACGCGTCCTCGCAGCGCCGGCACGCGAAGCCCTCCTTCCACGGACCGTGGAAGCCACACACGGGCGCGCGACAGCGCGGACACTCACCGCGCGCCTTCTCTTCGCACAGGCTGCACGTCACGCGGGCTTCATAGCACGCGGCCAGAGCAACCACGCAAGGGCGCCCGGGATGACCCAGAGGCCGAGCATCAGCGCGGACTGCGTGTACGACTGCGTCGCTTCGACCTGCGCGCCGACGATCGGGCTCATGATGATCAGCGACAGCGATTGCGCGCCCGCGAGCACGCCGCCCGCGAACGCGACCGAGCCGGGTGGCATGCGCGAGAGCAGCTCGCTCGTGGTCAGCGTGTAGAGGCCGCCGGCGCCGGCGAGCGAGAGGCTCGCGAAGAGCATCGACTGCCACGGCGTCGCGGCGACGGGCAGGAGCGCCATCGCGGTCGCGAGCACGAGCGAGATCGCGTAGAACGGCGCCGTCATGCGGCGGTAGCGCGCGGCGAGATCGCCGAAACCGATCGCGCCGAGATCGAAGAAGAGCGGCGGCAGCCACAGGTAGCCGCCGACGTCGCCCTGCGCGACGCCGAACGTGAGCTTCAGGTACTTCGCGCCGAAGCCCTGCGCGAAGCCGACCAGCGGCGCGGCGGCGAACACCGCGACGAGCGCGCGGATCATCCGCGGATCGCGCAGCAGCTCGACGAGCTTCGGGCGCGGCCCGGCGTCGGCGGTCGCGCGGCGATCGAGCGCGGCCTTCGCGGGCGCGCTGCGGGTGACGAGGATCCACGCCGGGATCCACACGAGGCCGGCGGCGGCGGTGGTGAGGAAGGCGACGCGCCAGCCGGCCGCGCGATAGAGCGCGGCGGCGGCGATCGGCGCGAGCAGCCCGCCGATCGACGAGCCGGTGAACAAGACGCCGTAGCCGCGCGAGCTCGACTCGGGCGGCAAGACGCGGTTGACCGCCTGCGCCGCGCCCGGGAAGCCGGGCCCCTCGGCGATGCCGAGCGCGAGGCGCAGCGCGAACAGCATCCACAGGCCGGGGACGATCGACTGCAGCGCGGCGACCGTCGACCACAGCGCGAGCGAGACGACCAAGCCGCGCCGCGCGCCGACGCGATCGATCCACCAGCCGGCGAGCGGCGTGCCGATCAGGTACGCCATCGAGAACGCGGAGAGCAGCCAGCCGAACTGCTCGTCGGAGATGTCGAGATCGAGCGTCACCGACGGCGCGAGCACCGCGAGGGTCGCGCGATCGACGTAGCTGATCATCATCGTCGCGGTCGCGGCGATCGTGATCGCCCAGGCGGCGCGGCGGCTCAGCACGCGGCGCTCTCCACGACGAGCGCGGCGCGGAGGAGCGCGTGCTCGTCGCCGGCGGGCGCCATCAGCATGATCGAGAGCGGGCGGCCGCGGTCGTCGGCGCCACTCGGGATCGCGATCGCCGCGGCGCCGGTGACGTTGGCGAGCGGCGTGTACGCGCCGATCGCGCGCAAGAGGATGCCGTCTTGCGCGCCGTCCAAGAGCGCGGACGACAGCGCGGGCGCGGGGATCGCGCTGGTCGGCATGACGAGGATCGGCGCGCGATCGAACGCGCGCGCGAGCGCGTCGGTCAGCGCGGCGCGCTGGGTCGCGAGGCGGCGCGCGTCGTCGGCGCTGATCGCGCGGCCGAGCGCGACCGTGAGCTTGCCCGCGGGCGTGAGCCGGCGCGCCGCGTAGCCGGTCTGCGACAGCTCGTGCGCCGCGCCGAGCGCGCCGAGGATGGTCGCGCGATCGGCGCCGGGGACGTCGACCTCGTCGAGCTCGACGCCGGCGGCGCGCAAGGCCGCGAGCGCGCGCGACAGCGCCGCCTGCACGCTCGGCGCGGCGATCGACGCGGGCAGCTGTCGGATCGTCGCGACCCGCGGCGGCGTCTGCGCCGTGAGCGCGCGCGGCGCTTGGCCCGCGATGATCTGCCAGAGGGTCGCGCAGTCGGCGACCGTGCGCGCGATCGGGCCGGGCACGTCGTGCGACGGCGCGGGCGACGGATAGCCGTCGAGCGGCACCGAGCCCATGCCCGGCTTGAGGCCGACCAGCCCGCAGTACGCGGCGGGGATGCGCACGCTGCCGAGGCCGTCGCCGGCCAGCCCCCAGCGCGCGAGCCCGCGCGCGATCGCGACCGCGGTGCCCGTCGACGATCCGCCGGGCGCGTAGCCGGGCGCGCGCGGGTTGCGCGGCGGCGGCGTCGGCGTGAGCACGCCGACGCCGTCGAGCCCGAGCTCGGTCATCACGGTCTTGGCGAGGATGTGGCCGCCGGCGTCGCGGATGCGCGCGATGATCGTCGCGTCGCGATACGGGATCGGGCCGCCGTCGGCGAGACCCATGCACGTGCGCAGGCCGAGCACGTCGATCGAGTCCTTGACGACGACGGGATCGGCGGCGAGCGGCGGCGCGCCCTCTTCGGGCACCGACGCGAGCGGCAGCGGGCGCTCGGTGCCGGGCACGAACGGCGATCCGTCGGGCTGCTCGCCCTCGGGCTCGCGCGCGGCGAGCGCGCCGGCGCCTCGCACGGGGAACTGCACGCCGCCGGATGCGACCGCGACCAGCGCGCGCCCGACGAACGGCACGCCGAGCAATCGCGCGCCCGCCCAGAGCCAACCGTTGGACGCGGGCTTCACGGCTTGTCGACGGGGTGACCGACCACGCGCCAGGGCTGGTTCTTGAGGATGCGCCCCAGCTCCTTCGCGTCCTCGGGGAACTCGGGATCGTTGGCGAGGCGCGCGATCGAGCCTTCGCCGCGCGCGAACGCGTCGGCGAGCGCCTGCGCCTGCGCGAGCGCGTGATCGAGCTTCGCCGCGGTGCGATCGAAGTCGGCGAGCGCCGCGCGCAGGCGATCGAGCCCCGCGCCGCCCGTCGCCGCGTGCGCGCGGATGCGATCGAAGGCGGAGGCGACCAACGTCGCGCGCGCGCGCACCAGCGCGAGCGACTTGCGCGCCGCGAGGATCGTCCCTGCCGCCGAGTCGGCGAGCTGCTCGAGCCGCGCCGGATCCGCGCCGGCTTGATCGATCGTCGCCCATGCGGTCTTCGCCTGATCGAACGCGTCGCTCCATTGATCGGCGAGGCCGCCCCAGCCGCGAACACCTGGATCCAATTCGTCGATCGTCGCCGCGAGCGCGCGCAGCTCGGTCGTGAACGCGCGCGCCTGCGGCCCGACGTCGCTCGCGAACGCGCGCGCGACCTCGAGGTTGTCCCAGGTCCGTTGGATCGCGCGATCGAGCGTCGGCGGTGACGAGCCCTGCACGCGATCGCCGTCGGCGATCGGCCGTCCCGGCGCGCCGCCGTCCCGCGGCGGCCCGATCTCGAGATAGCGCTCCGACAGCACCCCGCGCGACGACACGAAGAAGTCGCCGTTGACCGGCACCATGTCGCGCCTGCCCTCGTCGATGCGCACGTACGCGATCACGTCCTTGCCCTCGAGCGAGATCGACTCGACCGAGCCGACCTTGCGCCCCGCGACCATCACCGCCGCGCCCTCGCCCAGCCCCGCGACCTGATCGAAGACGACCTGCGCGCGCACGTGGCGCCCGATGTGGATGCGCCCGGCGAAGAAGATCGCGAACACGACCGCGGCCGCGAGCACGACGAGCACGACGCCGCCCCAGATCTCCGCGCGACGCTCCTGCCCGGCGAACAGCGACACGCTACTCCTTCCAGAAGAACTTCCACGGATTCCGCTTGAGGTCGCGGATCAGCTCGCGGAGGTCGGCGTAGATGTCTTCCTTCACCAGCAACGCCCCGGCCGTGCCCTTGCCGGCGCGCAGATCGGTGACCATGCCGTCGACGTTGTCGACCAGGTGACCGGCCTTGCCGATCGCCGCCGCGCCCTTGTCGGCGAGCGAGAAGGCCTTGTCGATCCGATCCTCGGTGAGCGTCGAGGTGACGCGCGCGCCGTCGGTCAAGAGCGCGACCGCCGGCGGCGTGACGGCGTTGATCGCGCCGCGCGCCGCGACCAAGACGCCGTCGGCGTCGCGCAGCGTCTGCGCGAGCACCTTGCCGTCGCCGAGCCCGACGTTGACCTTCGCGAGCGACTGCGACGCCTGATCGGCGAGCGCGCCCGCGCCGACGATCAGCTTCTGCACGTCGGCCTTGTTCTCCTTCAAGATCGTGTTGAGCGTCGCGACCGTCTGCGCGCTGTTCTCGAGCAGGTGCTTGATCGTGTCCTTGTCGTCGCGCAGCACCTCGCTGAGCGAGTCGAGCACGGTGTACAGGCGCGACACGACGAGATCGGTGCGCGGCGGATCCATGCCGACGTGGATCGAGTCGGCCTCGATCGGCGGATGGTCCCAGTCCTTGCCCGGCACGATCTCGAGGTACTGCTCGCCGAGCACGCCGGCGGTGTTGATGAAGTACTCGCTGTCCTGCCGGATCGCGTCGTGCGCCTTGTTCTCGACCCACGCCTCGACGCGCACCTGCACGCGGCGGTTGGTCTTCGGATCGATCTGCCCGCCGAGGAACTCGACCGAGCGGACCTTGCCGACCTTGATGCCCGCGACCTTGACCGGCGCGCCCGCCTGCAGCGAGCCGCTGTAGTTGTAGTCGACGTAGACCGTGAAGCCCGACGACAGCGAGAAGTTGCCGAGCACGTAGACGAAGCCGACGAGGATCGCCGCGGCGATCAGGATCAGGATCCCGACCTTGAGCTCCAGGCCGCGTTCGCGCATCTGGGGGAGCCTACACCATCGTCACGCTGCGTCAGGCAGCGCCGCGTCAGGCACCGACGCGTCGGGGACGCTGGCGTCCGGGGTCGGCTTGGCGTCGGGGGTCCCGAGCTTGGCGTCGGGCGGCGGCTTGGCGTCGGGGGTGCCCGGCTTGGCGTCGGGACCCGACGCGTCCGGTGGGAGCTGTCCCATCGACGCGCAGACCGGCGGCGACTTCGAGAAGTCGCACACCAGGTCCGCCCCGCACTCCGACGACGCGTGGCACGCCTCGCCGGCGAGCTTGCTGCCGACCGACGAGCCGCACGCGCCCAACAACGTCACGAACAGCAGGGCTCGCATGGCCCCGATGCTACTTCATGATGATGGTCGGGCGGGTCTCGAAGTTCAGCTCGACCGAGATGCCATCGACGAAGCGCGGCTTGCCCGCGTTGTCGACCGCCTCGGTGCACTGCGTGGTGCCGTTGTCCATGACGACGGTGCCGTCGCCGTCGATGCAGAGATCGACGATCTTGATGTCGTCGTTCGGGTTCGAGTCGCAGAACGTCTCGAGGCCGTCGCGATCGACGTCGATGTCGGGCGTGCGGCAGGTCGTGTGACCCTGCACGGTCGACTTCGGCAGCGCGAGCAGCGGACCGAGGAGGTTCGCGAACGTCGCGTCGAGCAGCGAGTTGTCCTTGGTGAGGCCGATCTGCGAGACGTCGAGGCCGCGGATCGTGTCGGCGGTGCGCGCGTCGATCACGCCGCCGATGCGGCCCTTGGTCACCTTCACGCCGTCGCCGTCCGCGGCGATGATCCCTTCGATCGTCGCGCCGGTGATCTTGAGATCGAGGTTGAGGCCGTTGGTCACCGGGATGGTGACCTCGAAGATCGACGGGCCGGCGTGCAGCACGAGGCCGTCGGGCGAATTCTCGATCGTGCCGTCGACGAACGTGATCAGCGGCTTGTTGCTCGCGTCGAACGAGCGCGGATCGAGCTGGACCGGATCCGGCGTGTCGTCGAACGGGTTGCACGCGGTCGCGGTGCCGTCGACGTCCTGCGTGCGATCGGCGACGCCGTCGCAGTCGTTGTCGAGGCCGTCGCCGCAGATCTCGGCCTGCCCCGGGTGCACCATGTTGTTGGTGTCGTCGCAGTCGCCGTCCTTGATCGTGACGCCGTCCTTGTCGGTGTCGGCGATGTCGTCCGACGCGGTGCCGCCGACGTCGTCGGCCTTGCCGTTGCAATCGTCGTCCTTGCCGTTGACCGTCTCGGTCGCGCCGGGATGGATCGTGTCGTCGTGATCGTTGCAGTCGCCCTCGGGGACGGTCGCTTCCTTGCCGTCGGTGTCGGTGTCCGTGCGGTACGGATCGATGCCGAGGTAGATCGCGAACTTCACGCACGTGTCGGGCGCGGCCGATTGCAGATCGAAGAACTCGATCGGGATCAGCACGTCGTACTTCTTGAACGAGTCGTCGATCGCGCTCTTCGCGAGCGAGCCGACGGCGGCGAGCTTGTTGTCGGGCTTGCCGTCTTGATCGAGATCGAACCCGTCGGTCGACGAGCCGATCTCGAGCGACGAGATGATCGTGTCGTGCGAGCCCTGGTACGGAGTCACGGCCTCGCCCGTACACTCGGGGTTCGGCTGGAACAGCGGCGGCTTCTTCTCGGGGTCGCTGCAACCGGCAGCGAGAATGAATGGCGCAGCAAGCGCCGCGAGCACGCGGAACTTCATGACTCCTCCTCGGCGGGCACCATACACACCGCCTCTCGCGCGGGTCAACGAGCGTGTGCGTCGGGTGCGCCGAATCACGCGGCGACAGATCGAGACAGATCGGGCAGGATGGCGCCGTGCGAAGGCTGATCGTGGCGCTCGTGATCGCGTCGTCGGCGACCGCGCGCGCGCACGTCGCACCGTCGATGGACGACAACAACCGGTACCTGAAGCTCACGCCGCTCGGCGATCGCGTGCGGCTCGCGTACACGGTCTATCTCGGCGAGCGACCCGGCGAGGCGGCGAGGCGTGAGATCGACGCGAACCACGACGGCACGATCGGCGACGACGAGGCGCACGCGTTCGGCGCGAAGCTCGGCGAGCAGGTGCGCGCCGGGCTCGCGATCACGGTCGACGGCGCGACATCGCCGGTCGCGTGGGCGACGGTCGACGTCGGGCTCGGCACGCCGTCGACCCGCGCCGGATCGTTCTCGGTCGATCTGATCGCGTGGCTGTGCCTGCCGACGGCCGGCGGCGCGCACACGATCGTCGTCAAGGATGCGTTCGCGATGCCGCGGCCGGGCGAGACCGAGCTGCGGGTCGAGGACACGCCCGGCGTGCACGTCGACGTCGCGCGCCTCGGCATGATCGATCTGATCGATCTCGATGCGCGCTGGCAGGGCGCCGGCGGGCCGCTCGCGACCACCGGCTTCACGCTCGGCTTCACCGCCGGCGAGAAGGCGCCGATCCCGAAGGACGGCCGGTGCACCGAAACGATCCGAGCCGCGGCGAAGACTTCGTCGCGGCTCTGGATCTGGATCGTTCTCGGCTCGGCGCTCGCGCTCTCGTCGGTCTCTGCCCTGCTCGTCTATCGTAGTCGTAGTCGTGGTCGTGGTCGTGGTCGTCTACTTTGACGGCGACGGCGACTTGGACTTAGACGTCGACGTCAACGACCAAGTCGCCGTCGCCGTCGCCGTCAACGCCCAACGTCCACGTCTACGTCTACGTGAACGTCTACGTTGACGTTCGAGTCAGCGGAAGATGAACGGGTAAGAGAAGGACCCGCCCTTTTGCGTCTTCGCGAAGTGCGCGCCCTGCATCGCGTTGGCGACGCAGCTGCCGAGCGCCGGGTCCGGCGTGTTCTTGACCGAGACGCTCGAGACCGAGCCGTCGGCGCTGACCTTCACGCCGACCTTGACCTCGCCCTTCGCGCTCGACTTGTCGCCGCACGAGTTGATGCGGCCGCGGACCTTGCCGACGCCGTCGGAGACGGCCGCGCGATCGAGCTCCTCGGGCAGGTTCGAGTTGCCGCCGCCGCCACCGCCGCCGCCGGGAGGCGGCTTCGAGCCGCCGCCACCACCACCGCCGCCGCCGCCCTTGTACGCGGAGCAGCACGCGGGCGGATGCTCGGCGAGCAAGCAGCCGACCTCGTCCATGCACTTGCCCTTCGGCGGAGTCGCCGCGCCGCCACCGGTGTCGCCGCCGGGAGGCGTCCCGCTGTGCGTGTCGTGATGAGTCGTGCCGCCCGCATCGGCGACGTGCTTGTCCTTCGGCTTGTGCGACGAGCCGCTGCCGCCACCTGTCGATGCAGAGCCCGCCGACGCGCTGCCGCCGCCCGCCGACGAGCCGCTGTCGGAGCCCGACGCGACCGCGCTACCGCCCGACGAGCCGGACGCGACCGCGCTGCCGCCCGACGAGCCCGACGCGACCGCGCTGCCCGGCTCGGAGCCCGAGCCCGGCGCGACGCCGCTCGCCGAGCCGACGCCCGGACCCGGTTGCGTCCCGCTCGCGCCGCCGGATCCGCCCATCGCGACCTGCCCCGCCGCGCCGGCGGTGTCGTTCTTCTTGCCGCCGCTGAGCACGACGACGACGAGCACGATCGCGACCAGCGCGAGCAACGCGACCACGCCGATCATCGCGTAGAGGAGCTTGTTGTTGCCGCCGCTCGAGCGCGCGGTCGGCATGATCACGACCGGCTCGCTGAAGCTCGCGCTCGAGAAGACCGGCAGATCGTCGATCGAGCCGACCTGCGGCTTCGACTTCACCGCGCCGCGCTGATCGCCCATGTACGCCGACGCCATCGAGCGGATGTCGATGAGGCCCGAGCCTTCACCGCCGCCGTGCTGCGCCGCGCCGCCCGCCGCGGGACCGGCCGACGCGGACGCCGACGACGCCGACGAGGACGACGACGCGGACGCCGTGCGCGGCGCCTCCGACGCGAGCGCCGCGAGGTTGCCGAGCGAGAACAAGACGCTGTTCTCGTTGCGCTCGCCGCGCAGCTTCTTGTCGCCGCCGCCACCGCCGCCGCGCGGCGACGCCGCGGCCATCTCCTCGGAGGTGCGCTTGCTTCCGCCGCGCGCCGCGCCGAACAGATCGCCGCCTTCTTCTTCGTCGTCGCCCATGCCGCGGCCCGCGGGCGCCGCGGCCGCCGCGAACAGATCCGCGGGATCGCTCTTCACGGTGCCGCCTTCGTCGCCGCCGACGCCGCCGAAGAGGCCGTCGTCCATCGCGGCGCCGCCGCCGAGCGACGCCGACGCGGTCGGCGCGTGCGCCGCGCCGCCGGAACCCGAGACCAGCGCCGCGAACGCGTCGACCTGCGAGAGCGGCTGCCAATCGGCGAAGCCCTCGCGCCACACGAACGTCTCGCTGTCGATCTCGCCCGCCGCCAGACGGCGACCGACCTCGGCGACCGTCACCGGGCCGACTTGCTCTTGATCGACGACGATGTGCCAGACCGCTTCGTCGCCGCCCATGCCGGGATCGCCGCCGCCGTCGGCGCCGTAGTCGTAGACGCGCGTCTCTTTCTGATCGAAGCCCGCGGGAGGCGCTTCGTCGAGCGCGGCGGCGCCGCCGCCGGCGGCCGCGCCCGGGCCCGAGCCGCGGACGACGATGATGTTGCTGCACTTCTTGCAGCGGATCTTGAAGACCTTGCCTTTGACCTTGTCGTCGGCAATCGAGTACTTCGCGGAACAGGCGTCGCAGACGATCTTCATCGTGGTTTCCTCAGCAGGCGCCAGACGAACAGGCGCGCTTGGTCCTTAGGACCCAAGGCGCCCTCACTCCTTGGCGAAAAGATCGTACCGATGTCGGCGCTGAAAAGCCAGATCGGGCGCGCCCTTAGGCGAATGGATCGCGCAGCACGATCGTCTCCTGGCGCTCGGGGCCGACCGACACCAGGTGGAACGGCACGCCGGCCCACCGCTCGATCGCCTCGACGTACTTCCGCGCGGCGGTCGGGAGATCGACGAGGTCCTTCGCGTCGCGCGGGATCGGGCCCCAGCCCTCGAAGCGCGCGAACACCGGCTTCGCGCGCGCCATGTCGTCGGGATCGATCGGCGGCTCGTCGAGCTCCTTGCCGTCGAGCGAGTAGCTGATCGCGACGTGCACCTCGGGGAGCTCGGACAGCACGTCGAGCTTGGTCAGTGCGAGCCCGTCCATGCCCGACAGCCGCACGCCGAAGCGCAGCGCCGGGAGATCGAGCCAGCCGCAGCGACGCGGACGACCGGTGACCGCGCCGAACTCGCCGCCCGCGTGTCGGATCGCCTCGCCGGTCGCGTCGTCGAGCTCGGTCGGGAACGGACCGCCGCCGACGCGCGTCGCGTACGCCTTCGTGATGCCGACCACCGCGTGCACCTTGGTCGGCCCGAGCCCGGCCGACTGACACGCGCCCGCCGCGATCGTCGCCGACGACGTGACGTACGGGTACGTGCCGTGATCGATGTCGAGCAGCGAGCCTTGCGCGCCCTCGAACAAGAGGTGATGACCGGCGCCGACGTGGCGCGCGACCTCGCGGCTGGCGTCGCCGCACAGGCCTTGCAGCTGCGCGCCCGCGGCGAGCGCGTCGTCGATCCACCGATCGACCGTCGATCGATCCGGCACCGCGCCGGCGCCGCCGAGGTGCGCGATCAGCGGGTTCAGCTCGTCGAGGTTCTGCTCGACCAGCGCGCGGACGCGCGCGGCGTCGGCGAGATCGCGGATGCGCACGCCGCGGCGCGCGACCTTGGCCTCGTACGCCGGGCCGATGCCCCGGCGCGTCGTGCCGATCGCGCGGCCGTGCTTGTTCGCGTGCTCCTCGCGCAGGCCTTCGATGAGCTTGTGGTACGGCAGGATCACGTGGGCGCCGTGGCCGACGAGGAGCTCGCCCTTCTGCAAGAGCCCCTTCTCGCGCAGCTGCGCGATCTCGTCGAGCAGCGCGTGCGGATCGATCACCATGCCGTCGCCGAGGATGCAGCGCTTGCCCGGATGCAAGACGCCGCTCGGGATGAGCCGCGTCACGACCTTCTCGCGCTGCGGTCCGATCACGAGCGTGTGGCCCGCGTTGGCGCCGCCGCCGTAGCGCACGACGGCCTCCGCGGTCTCGGTCAACAGATCGACGACCTTGCCCTTGCCCTCGTCGCCCCACTGGGCGCCGACGACGATCACGACGGACATGCGATCCTCCTCAAACCTTGTGCGAGCGCGGCGGCGTCGCCCGCGAGCGCGCGCTCGATCGCGGCGGCGTCGAGCTTCGACGCCTTGCCGGTCGTCGTCTCGATCGCTTTCGGCGCGCGGCCCAGCTCGACGATCACATCGAAGCCGACGCCCTTGCCGTACGCGGGCAAGCCTTGCTTGTGCTCGCGGTGCGCGAGATCGACGGCGGCGCGGAAGCCCTTCCCGCGCAGCGCGCGCGCCAGGCGATGCGCGACCTGGCGCTGCTTGCCCTCGGCGTGGAAGAGCACGCTGGTCGCGCCCGCGGGCGGCGCCATGCCGCTCGCGCGCTGCGCGGTCGCGATCGCCTCGATGTCGACCGCGAAGCCGGTCGCCTTCGCGGCGCGGCCGTAGCGACCGACGAGCTCGTCGTAGCGGCCGCCGCGCACGATCGCGTCGGCGGCGCCGTCGGCCCAGCCCGCGAAGCGGATGCCGGTGTAGTACTCGAAGCCGCGGACCTCGCCGAGATCGATCGTGACCTCGTCGTGCAAGGTCGGCTCGACGAGCGGACCGGCCGCGGCCAGGACGTCGGCGAGCTCGCCGAGCGCGACCTCGACCTCGTGCGGCCACTTCAGGTGGCGCGCGCGATCCAAGACGTCGCGCGCCGGTCCCCACAAGCGCGGCAGCGCCTCGGCCGCCTCACGCGCGGTGCTCGGCAACGCGGTCGCCGCCTTCGCGACGGCGGCCTTGTCCTTGCGCGAGAGCGCGGTCTTCAACTTCTCGCGCGCGAGCGCGTCCGGCGCCTGGCCGAGCACCCACTTCGCGGGCGCGACGTGCCCGACGTCGAGCCGCACGTGCTCGAGCCCCGTGGTCGCCAACGCCGCCGCCGCGACCGCGAGCGCTTCGGCATCGCCGTCCGGCGAACCGGCATCGATCAGCTCGATCCCCGCCTGCAGCAGCTCGCGCTGCGCGAGCGGCCCGGTCCCGGGCTGCGGCAAGCGATTGACCGCGCCCTCGTAGCACAAGCGAATCGGCCCATCGACGTCGGCGAGCCTGGTCGCGACGATGCGCGCGACCTGCGGCGTGATGTCGGGTCTCAGCGCGACGACCTCTCCGCTGCCCGGCTCGACGAACCGGATCGCCGCCGCTCGCGCATCGGCGCCCAACCCGCGCTCCAAGACATCCGCGCACTCGAACACCGGCGTGATCAGCCGTTGGTATCCCCACGCCTCGAACGTCTCGAGCAGCCGCTCCGCGATCGCCCTCCTCCTCGCCGCCGCTCGCGGCAAGAAGTCACGCACGCCCGCAGGGAGTCGGATGTCGGACACGGCGGACGAGTCTATCTCGAATGTCCGTCGACGGATCTTCACTCGCGGCGATCTCGATGGTCCGTCCTCCGTCGTCCGTCTTCCGTCTACCGGCCCAGATCTCCGATACGGACGACGGGAGACGGACGACGGACGACGAATCATCAGAGTGGCGACATGACCGGCACGAACTGCACCGTGATCGACGGGAAGCGCTGGCGCAATTCGTCGGCGACGCGGCGCGGGCCGAAGACCTCGGTCGCGTAGTGGCCGGCGGCGACGAGCGTGATCTGGAGCTCGCGGGCGAGATCGCCGGCGCGCTCGGCGAGCTCGCCGGTGAGGAACAGATCGCAGCCGGATTGCGCGGCGGCTTCGAGGAGATCCGACGCGGCGCCGGAGCAGAGGCCGACCTTGCGCACGACGTCGGGGCCGTGCGGGAAGACGAAGCGCGGCTCCTTGCCGCCGCAGACGCCGGCGGCGATGCGGCCGATCGCTTCGGCGCGCGTGAGCGGCGCCGACCACGAGCCCGACAGGCCGAGCGCGACTCCCTTGACGTCACCGAACGCGTCGCGCGAGAGGCCGAGGCCGAGCGCGTCGGCGAGGCCGGTGTTGTTGCCGAGGCGCGCGTGCTTGTCGAGCGGCAGGTGATACGCGGCGAGCGAGACGTCGTTCGCGAGCAACATCTTCATGCGCTGCGCGGTCGGGCCCGTGATGCGCGTGAGGCCGCCGCCCCACACGAGCCCGTGATGCACGACGACGAGATCGGCGCCGCGCTTCACCGCCTCCTCGAGCAGCGCGAGGTTCGCGGACACGCCGGTGACGATCGTGTCGATCTCCGGCGCGCCCTCGACCTGCAGGCCGTTGGGCGCGTAGTCCTTGAACCGATCCGACTCGAGCGTGGTGTCGAGGAACGACATCACGTCTCTCAGATGAACCGTCACGTCACTCTCCCGTGAAGCGAGGTTCTCGCTTGCCGAGGAACGCGGCGACGCCCTCGAGGAAGTCCTTCGACTGCAGGCACTCGAGCTGGCCCTTCGCCTCGCGATCGAGCGCTTCTTCGATCGGTCCTTCGAGCGAAGCGTGCACCGAGCGCTTCACGAGGCGCAGCACCTTCGGCGGTCCGCCGGCGAGGCGCGCCGCGAACGCGCGCGCGTTCGCGACGAACTCCGACGCGGGCCACAGCGTGTTGCCGAGCCCGATCTCGTGGGCGCGCGCAGCCGAGACGGTGTCGCCGGTGTAGAGCATCTCGAGCGCGCGCCCGGTGCCGACGATGCGCGGCAGGAGCCAGGTCGCGCCGCCGTCGGGCATGAGGCCGCGGCGCACGAAGATCTCGCCGAAGCGCGCGCGATCGGAGAGCAGGCGCACGTCGCACGCGAGCGCGAGGTCGCAGCCGAAACCGGCGGCGGGTCCGTCGACCGCGGCGATCGTCGGCTGCGGCGCGCGACGCACCGCGAGGATCAAGCCGTGGAAGTACGCGCGCAGATCCGCTTCGAGATCCGCGGGCGGCCGCGGGCCCGAGCGCATCGCGTCCTTCAGATCCAGGCCGCTGCAGAAGGCGCCGTCGGCGCCGGCCAGGACGATCACGCGCGCCGATCCCGCGCCCTCGATCGCCGCGATGATCGCCTTGTTCACCGCGACGGTGAGCGCGTTCTTCGACGACGGCCGCCGCAATTCGATCCAGCGGACGCCGTCCTGATCTTCGACATGCACTTCTTCGTGGCTCATTCCGGTTCTCCTGCGTCTTCGTCGAGCGGCGGCTGCTTCGCGAGCTGCGAAGCGATCGCCGCGGGATCGGGGAGGATCGTCTTCATCGCGTCGGGCACCGCGACCTCGGCGTCGGACTCCTGGCCGAAGAAGTGGCTGTGCTCGTACGCGCGCACCGCGTGGCGCAGGAGCACCGCGACGGTCGCCGCGATCGGCACCGCCAACAAGACGCCGACGAAGCCGAGCAGCTTGCCGCCCGCGATCACCGCGAGCAAGGCCGCGCTCTCGGACAGGCCGACCTTCTGCCCGGTGATCTTCGGCGTGAGGATCGCGGCCTCGAGCAGGTGCAGCATCACGAAGATGACGCTGACGCCGATCAAGAGGCCGGGGCCGTGCCAGTCGAGCAGGACGATCGTCAGCGTGATCGCGGCGCCGACGAACGTGCCGAGGAACGGGACGATCGTCAGCACGCCGACCAGGATGCCGATCGGGATCGCGAGGCGCAGCCCGACGATCTCGAAGCCGATCGCGTAGAGCACCGACAGGATGCCGGTGACGGTCGCCTGCCCGCGCACCCAGCCGGCGAGCACGTCGTCGACCTCGGCGAAGATCGCGACCACGCGCGCGCGGCTGCGCGGCGGCACGATCTTCTTCAGGCGCTCCATCATGTGGTGCCAGTCCATCAAGAAGTAGAAGGACAGGACCGGGATCAAGAGCGCCTCGGTGACGAAGCCGAGCACGGACAGCACGCCGCCGGCGGCGGCGAGCGCGATGCCCTGGATCTCGCCGCGCGCCTCCTGCAGCGTGTTCTCGAACGAGTCGCGCCAATCGGCGGGGATGTTGATGCCGTGCTCCGCGCCCCACACGCGCGCGTTGTCGATCATGTGGGGCAGATCGGTCGCGAACCCGGCGATCTGCGCGGCGATGCGCGGCGCGAAGATCACGATCGTGCCGACCACGATCGCGACGAACCCGACGACCAGGACCAGCGCGCCGACCGCCCGCGGCACGCCGCGCGCGACCATGCCGTCGAGCACCGGCGTGAACATGTAGGCGATGCCGAGGGCGACCAGCACCAGCGACAGGACCGAGGCCAGGTAGCTGGCGGTCCACCAGGCGAGCACGATGAAGAGGAGGTAGAGCAGCCACTTCACCATCGACATGACCTTGCGTTCGTCGTCGGTGCGTAGCGGCTGATGCGGGTCCGGAGCCACGGATGGAGAATACACGGCTTGCACCGCTGCGCGATTCCCGGTAGACGCATGCCCCTATGGCACTCTCGGTCGGCATCGTCGGCCTGCCCAACGTCGGCAAGAGCACCGTCTTCAACGCCCTCACCGCGGGCAAGGCGGAGGCGGCGAACTACCCGTTCTGCACGATCGATCCCAACGTCGGCATCGTGCCGGTGCCGGACGAGCGCCTGAAGCGGATCGAGAAGCGCATCCCGACGCAGAAGGTGATCCCGGCGGTCGTCGAGATCGTCGACATCGCGGGCCTGGTCAAGGGCGCGTCCGAGGGCGAAGGCCTCGGCAACAAGTTCCTCGCCAACATCCGCGAGACCAACGCGATCCTGATGATGGTGCGCTGCTTCGACGATCCGAACGTGATCCACGTGTCGGGCACGGTCGATCCGATGCGCGACATCGACATCATCGATCTCGAGCTCGTGCTCGCCGACTCCGACACCGCCGAGAAGCGCCTGAAGAAGGCGCAGTCGTCGTCGAAGAGCGGCGACAAGGTCGCCAAGGCCGACGCCGCGCTCGCCGAGCGCGTGGTCGCGCACCTGAACGCGGGCAAGGCGGTCCGATCGATGGAGCTCTCCGCCGAGGACAAGGCGGCGGTCGCGACCTACGGGCTCATGACCTCGAAGCCGGTCCTCTACTGCTGCAACGTCGGCGAGGGCGATCTGCCGAAGGGCAACGCGTGGTCCGACGCGGTGCGCGCGCGCGCCGAGCGCGAAGGCGCCGGCGTCGTGGTCTTGTGCGGCAAGGTCGAGGCGGAGCTCGCCGAGCTCGGCGAGGACGATCGCAAGGAGCTGTTGGCGAGCTACGGCCTGACCGAGCCGGCGCTCGCGACGCTCGCGCGCGAGTGCTATCGCCTGCTCGGCCTGCAGTCGTACTTCACCGCCGGCGAGAAGGAGATCCGCGCGTGGACGATCCGCAAGGGCGCCCAGGGACCCGAGGCGGCCGGCGTGATCCACACCGACTTCGAGAAGGGCTTCATCCGCGCCCAGGTCTACACGCTCGCGGATCTCGAGCAGTACGGCAGCGAGGCCGCGATCAAGGCGGCCGGCAAGATGCGCATGGAAGGCAAGGAGTACGTCGTCGCCGACGGCGACATCATGCACTTCCTGTTCAACGTGTAGAGGCTCAGGGCTGCCAGGCTCCGTTCTCGAACGTGACGAAGTCGCCGTCGCGCGACGCGAAGTCGCCGACGAAGATCGTGGTGCCCTCGGCGGCGGTCGCCGGCAGCTGCGCGACGTCGGTCACGTGCGCGCCTTCCCAGATCGGCTCGAGCGGCGCCGGCTCGAGCGCCGACTTGCTCGCCTCCCACCGGCGATAGCCGTTGTACGCGGTGACCCAGCGATCGATGTGGTTGCCGGTCGTGAGCATGTGCCAGCGGTTGCGCGAGCTGTAGCGGACCGAGCCCGCGTTGTACGCGGCGGCGATCTTCGGCGGATCGCGGTGGTGCTGCGCGCGCTGGTACGACGACGCCATGTACTTCGCGCCGACCTGGAACGAGAAGTCCGGCGACGTGTGCATGCGCACGCGGCACGTCCCTCGCGACAGACCCATGAGCGCCGCGCAGGTGGACGCGGTCACCTGCATCGGTCCCGACGACAGGCCGTCGCTCGAGCCGGCCGGGTTGGTGCAGCTCGACTCGGTCATCGCGGTCGCGAGCACGCTCGCGCGCGAGATCTTGTAGTGGTCGGCCCACTTGCGGATCGACGCGCCGTAGCGCGCCATGCAGCGGCGCGTCGCCGTGATCGATCCGGTCGGCGTGTTCGCGTGCAGGACGACGCGCTGTCCCGACACCGCCCAGTGGATGCCGCCGAAGACGTCGTGGAAGCCGCGCGCGGGATCGAGATATCCGCGCGAGGCGGCGAGCTCGGTCACGACGGGCGCGACGTCGGCGGTCGCGTCGCCCTCATCGGCCAGGTCTTCGCGCTCGGGCGCGAACGGGCCCACCGTCACCGCTTGCGACGCCGCGATGCGCGCGCCGCTCGCGTCCGTGAACCACGCGCCGAGCGTGTGCGTGCCGGCCGGCAGCGCCGTCGACCAGCGCCACAGATCGTCGAGGCGGCAGTCTTCGCCGGCCGCGCTCGGATCGCACGCGGCGATCTCGGCGCCGTCGATCGTGAAGTGGACGACGCGCGCGTCGGGGTTCGACGTCGCGACCGCGATCGGGACGAGATCGCCGGCGGCGAACCCGCCGTCGTCGGACGGCGACACGAAGCTGAGCGCCATCGGATCGGCGTCGTCACCGTCGGGCCCGATCGACGCGTCGCCTGCGCAACTTGCCAAGAGACTGAGCAACAAGACTCGCTTGATCATGCGCCCGCGCATTTCACGAACCGCGCCACGCGCAAGCGCTTGATCGCGCACGGCGCGGCGCGGCGCGCGCTCCCCGCTTGCAACCGATCGTGTGCAGACTAGAAGCTGCCGTCGACGATCTCGAGCTCTCCGCGCCAGACCGAGACCGCCGCGATGATCTTCCCGTCGTCGCCGATCGCGGCGGCGTCGACGGTCTCGTCGCTGGGCAGCTCGGCGATCTTCACGAGCTTGGTCGGATCGTCGGTGGGCCCGCGCCAGAACGTGAGGCCCGCCGAGCCGGTCTGCACGACCATCCACTTGCCGTTGGGCGAGACCGTGAGGTTGCGCGGCATGACGGTGCCCGCGAGCGGCGCGCTCATGTGATCGGTGATCGGGTTCCACCACACGAGGTGCTCGCCGGCGGTGACGAGCAGCTCGCCGGTCGCGTGGTTGATCGCCTGCGCCGCGCGCGAGGTGACCGCCATCTGCGCCGGCGCGCCGCCGTCGGCGCTGACGACGAACACGTGCGGGATGTTGCGATCGTCGACGCGCGTGAAGACGACGCGGCCGTCGCGCAAGAAGTACGGATCGTAATCGGCGGCGCCGTCGGTGAGCTGCGTGACCTTGGGGCCCTCGCCTTCGGTGACCATCGTGGTCGCGATATGGATGCCGGGGTGCTTGCCGCCGGCGAGGAACACGAGGTGATCGCCTCGATCGTCGAACGCGGGGAAGCTGATGCGGCCGAACGACGGCGGCACGACCTCGACGGTGGTGCCGTCGGTGCGGCGCACGACCAAGGTCGAGCCGCGCAGATCCTGGTGGACCCACGCGAGCTCGCCGTGCGGGCCGAGGGTCGGCGCGCTGGGGTGACTGTCGTCGACGAGCGCGACCTCGGGGTGCTCGGGATCGACGAGCTGCACGTGATCGTTGCACTCGGAGTACGCGAGGCTCTTGCGATCGGGCGCGACCGCGACGCCCGAGAGCGCCTGCGCGCCCGGCAAGACGATCTCGTCGGCGCCGGCCGGATCGCGCCGGTGGAGGCCGTCGTGCGCGCCGTAGTAGATCGCGCCGTTCACGAGCTCGGGGCGACCCGCGGTCGGCTTGCCCTCGAAGCAAGACGGCGTGCCGGTGCGCGCGACCGTGCACAAGCGGATCGGCGCGCCCGACGGCGTCGACGTGTAGAGGATCCGCTCGCCGCCGCGATCGACGACGATCTGCTGCGCGGCGATGTCGGGCGGCAGCGTGAGCCACGACTCGTCGTGGCCGCCGACGCGGCGGCGGATGTCGGTGCCGTCGTGGATCGAGTAGTAGATCGCACCGTCGGCGGCGGCCGCGCCCGACGCGAAGCCGTCGATGCGCGCGGTCTCCCGGCCGGTGGCGAGCTCCATCGCGACGATCGCGTCCTTGCTGTCGTCGCTCATGTCGGTGACGAGGTAGAGGACCTCGCCCGGCGTGCGCCCCGGCGCCGCGCGCCACTCCCACGACGACGAGGTCGCGATCGCGCGCGGGTGCTTGCCGTCGCGATCGACCGCCCACAGATCGACCGCGCCGTCGCGCGAGAGATCGAAGACGACCGTGTGATCGTCGGCGAAGATCGGGCCCTCGGCGCAGCCGCGCAGCGAGGTCAGCGGGCGCGGCGCGCCGATCGCGCGCTTCGGTGGGGAAGGCGTCGGCGCGCGCGTGCTCGAGCCCGAGCTCGATGACGATCCGCCGGCGAGCACGACCGCGGCGCCGCCGGCGATCGCGACCGCCGCGCCGCCGGCCAGGAGCCAGGTCGTGCGACGCGATCGCGGGCGCGGCGCGTCGATCGCGGCGCGCGCGGCCTCGACCAGCTCGCCGACCGTCGCGAACCGATCCTTGCGGCGCGGCGCGAACGCGCGCGCGATGACGGCATCGAACGCGGGCCCGACCGCGCCGTTCGACGCCGCCGACGGCGGCATCGGCCCGACCCGCATCTGCCGCTCGAGCTCGCCCCAGGTCTCGCCGGTGAACGGCCGCTCGCCGGTGACGAGCTCGTAGAGCACGACCGCGAGCGAGAAGACGTCGCTGCGCGCGTCGGCGTCGCCGCCCGCGATCAGCTCCGGCGCGGCGTAGCCGGGCGTGCCCATGCGCGAGCCGAACGCGGTCACCGGATCGCGCGAGCCGGAGCGAGAGCCCGGGGCGCTCGGCGTCGGCGTCGCCGGCAAGGTCTTGTCCATCGAGACGTCGCTGTCTTCCGAATCCGGCGCGATCGTCGCGGCGTCGGGATCGACCGCGTCGACCGCGTCCATCTGGCCGGTCGGCGCGTGCGAGAGGCCGAGCCGCTTCGACAGCCCGAAATCGAGCACGCGCACCTGCCCGCGCGCGTCGATCATCAGGTTCGCGGCCTTCACGTCGCGGTGCACGATGCCGGCGGCGTGCGCGGCGCCGAGCGCGTCGGCCGCCTGCGCGACCAGCGCGATCGCGTCGGCCGGCTTCATCGGCCCGTTCGCCGCGAGCCGCTCGGCGATCGTCTCGCCCTCGACCCACTCCATCACGATGTACGTGAGCCCGTCGTCCTCGCCGATGTCGAACACCGGGACGATGCCCGGGTGGTGCAGCGCGCCGGCCGCGCGCGCCTCGCGCAGCATGCGGGCGCGCGCGTCGTCGGAGGCGCGCTCCTCGGGCAGCGTCTTGATCGCGACGCGGCGCTCGAGCTTCTCGTCGAACGCCGCCCAGACCTCGCCCATGCCGCCGGCCCCGAGCAGGCGCTCGATCCGGTAGTGCGTGATCCGCTCCCGACGCACGCGTCGATCCTAACCGACCGCCGCCGTCCGCGCCGCCGTCGCCACGGCGATCCGCATCGCGCACGGGACGCGGCCGCGCCCCGCGTGCGTGAGGAAATCGTCGCGCAGCCTCGCGCGTTGATCGTCGTCGAGCGGCGACAGCTCGTACAGCGTGGAGAGCGTGATCCAGACGTCCTCGGCCGCGCCGCCGAGATCGATCGTGTGCGAGGTCCACGCGCACGGCGCGAAGCGCGGCGCGAGGATCGCGTCGAGCCCCTCGCGCGATCGCGTGCGGCGATCCCCGAGGCGCGGCGTCGGCGCGCTCGCGGACGCGCGCGCGAGGCGCAGCACGAGATCGAACGTCTCGTCGTCGGGCGCCGGCGCGCCGCCGGTGACGATCGCGAAGACGCCGCCGGGCACGAGCACGCGCGCGATCTCCCGCGCGGCCGGCTCCGGATCGCGCAGGATCGAGAACGCGAGGTGCGACGCGCACGCGTCGAAGGTCGCGTCGGCGAACGGCAGCGTCTCCATGCGCGCCTGCACGACGCGCGGCCCCGCGAGGCGCAGCTCCTCGATCGAGAGATCGATCCCGATCGCTCCCGCGAGGGGGCTCGCGCCGCAGCCCAGGTCGAGCACACGCACCCGCCCGCGAACCGCCGCTGCGAGCAAGTCGTAGCTCGATCTCCCACCCGGGTCCCGCCCGCGCGCATACGCCGCGCCGGTGACGCCGGGCCAGCGCGCGTGGTACGCGCGGACGAACGCTTCGCTCGCAGCGATCTCGCTCATTTCGGCTTCCCGCCAGGGCTTGCCACGAGTTCTCCCGCCGTCGCCCCGTGGGATTCGATACCTTAGTACGAGCGCATGGCGGCCGAGCCTTCCCAGCCGACCCGTCCCGGGACCGATACGTCGATCGACAGCTTCGTGCGCGCGGTCGGTCGCGCGCCCGAGATCCCGCTCGAGGCGATGCGCGACGAGCTCGCGATCGGCGAGGTGCTCGCCGGGCAGTTCCGGATCGATCGCGAGATCGGGCGCGGCGGCATGGGCGTCGTGTTCCAGGCCCGCGACACGCAGCTCGATCGCGACGTCGCGATCAAGGTGATGCGCGCCGATCGCTGGCCGCTCGACGCGCGCCCGCGCCTCGCCGCGATCTTCGAGCGCGAAGCGAAGGCGACCGCGCGCCTGAATCATCCGGGCATCGTCACGCTGTACGGCGCCGGCAAGGACGACGGCGCGCTCTACCTCGTGCTCGAGCTCCTGCGCGGACAGAGCTTGGTGCGCACGCTCGAGCGCGGGCCGGCGGGCGCGCGCGAGGCGCTGCGGATCACGCGCGAGGTCGTGCAAGCGCTCGCGCACGCGCACGCGCAGGGCATCTTGCACCGCGATCTCAAGCCGCAGAACGTGTTCGTCACCGACGACGGCCGCATCAAGCTGCTCGACTTCGGGCTCGCGTCGCTCGACGTCGCGTTGAGCGAAGATGCGTCCGCGGTCGCGATGAGCCGCGCGGGCACGCCGGCGTACATGGCGCCCGAGCAGTGGAGCGGCGCGCCGCAGGACGCGCGCACCGACGTGTGGGCCGCCGGCGTGCTCCTCTATCAGCTCCTGCGCGGCGCGCTGCCGTTCGCGCCGAAGAGCGGCGAGGAGCTCGAGCGCGCGCTGCCGGTGAGCGCGCCCGCGGACGGTGATCGCGACGCGTACGCGATCGCGCTGCGCGCGATGGCGTGGAAGCCCGACGATCGCTACGCGACCGCCGACGAGATGCTGCGCGCGATCGACGCGATCAGCGTCCCCGTCGCGGAGCTCCCCGACGCGCGAGTCCGCCGCAAGCGCACGCGCCGCATCGCCGCGTCGCTCGGCGTCGCGACCGCCGTCGCCGGCGTCTACCTGCTCGCGCGCGCCGCGACCGGCGGCCCCGGCGCGCCGCCGGTGATCGACGAAGGCGAGTGGCGCGGCGAGACCGGTCCCGGGTGGGAGCCGTCGAGCTGGCACGGCCGGATCCACAAGCTCGACGATCGTCACTATCGCGTGACGTGGACCAACGGCGCGTGGACCGAGCCGCCGAGCACGGGCACCGCGCGCAACGAGGGCGTCTTCGAGCTGCGCTACGACGATCACGCGTGGAGGCTCGCCGGCGACACCCAGGACGTCGCCGGCTGGTGCTGCAGCCGGTTCGGCCACGTCGAATACGAGGTCGGCGGTCCGGATCGCCTGCACCAAGTCGTCGCATACTGGGGCGACCAGCCCGGCCACTACGTGCAGAGCTTCGGCCCGTGGTGGTTCGAACGCGTCGGCCCCTTACCGTGACGAACGCCCAGATCGAAGACGAGGTGCTGCGCCTCCTGCGCGGCGGCGACATCGACGCCGCGACCACCGTCGCCTTGCGCGGCTACGGCCCCGAGGTGCTCGGCTTCCTCGCCGCGGTCTCGAAGAACGAGGCCGACGCGCGCGACGCCTTCAGCGAGTTCAGCGAGGATCTCTGGAACGGGCTCCCGAAGTTCCAGGCGAGCTCCTCGCTCAGGACGTGGGCGTACACGATCGCGCGCCGCGCGCTGTGGCGCGTGATGAACGATCCGCGCCGGCGCGCCGAGCGCAACGTGCCGCTCTCGCAGGCGGGCGTGCTCGAGAAGATCGCCGCCGAGGTGCGCGAGTCGACGACCCCGCACCTGCGCACCGAGGTCAAGGACGGCTTCGCGGCGCTGCGCGCGCAGCTGCCCGCCGACGAGCAGACCCTGCTCGTCTTGCGCGTCGATCGCGATCTCGCGTGGCGCGACATCGCGAGCGTGATGCACGAAGGCGAAGGCGAGCTGACCGGCGCGGCGCTCGAGCGCGAGGCGGCGGCCTTGCGCAAGCGGTTCGAGCGGGTCAAGCAGCGGCTGCGCGAGCTCGGCGAGAAGGCCGGGCTCGCCAAGCGATAGGCTGCCGATCGATGACCGATCGCCGCGGGGTCTTGCTCGTCGCGGGCGCGGCGTCGCTCTGGGGCACGTGGAGCTTGTTCCTGCGCCCGAGCCACCTGCCCGGCGCGGTCACCGGTCCGCTCGTCTTCGCGATGATGGGCGTCCTGCTCCTCCCCGCGATCGCGCGCGCGGCGCCGGCGCGCTGGGATCGGCGCGCGATCGAGCTGCTCGCGATGAACGCGGTCTTCGACGCGGTGAACGTCGTGACGTTCTTCGAGGCGCTCGCGCGCACGACGGTCGCGGTCGCGACGCTCACCCACTACCTCGCGCCGATCCTGGTCGCGCTCGGCGCGCCCGCGATCGATCGCGAGCACGTCCCGTACGCGCGCGGGTGGGCGCTGGTCGCGACCGCCGGGCTCGCGCTCGTGCTCGAGCCGTGGCGCGCGGGCGGCGACGTCGCGATCGGCGCGACGCTCGGCGCGATCAGCGCGGTCGCGTACGCGGGCAACGTGTTCGTCGTGCGCCGCCTGGTGCCGCGCATCGGCGCCGAGCGCTGCGTCTCGTATCACGCGCTGATCGGCGCGGCGCTGATCGCGCCGCTCGGGCTCGCCCACGCGTCCGACGTCCACGCGATCGATCTCGGCCGCCTCGCGATCGGCTCGCTCTTCTTGGGCTCGCTCGCCGGCGCGATGTTCGTGCGCGGGCTCGCGCGGATCGGGAGCTCGCGCGCGGCGGTGCTCACCTTCGCCGAGCCGATCGTCGCCGTCGTGGTCGGATGGCTCGCCTGGGGCGAATCGCTACACCCGATCGCCGCGCTCGGCGGCGCGTTGATCGTCGCGGCGGGCGTCGGCGTTTCTCGCGCTAGAATGTCGGGATGACTCAGCCGCTGGTCACGATCGCGATGCCCGCCTTCAACGAGGAGCACTTCATCGAGGCGTGTATCGCGAGCGTGCAGGCGCAGGATTATCCGAAAGAGCAGATCGAGATCCTCATCGCCGACGGCCGCTCGACCGATCGCACGCGCGAGATCCTCGCGCGCCTGTCGGCCGAGGATCCGCGCATCCGCATGATCGACAACCCCGATCGCATCCAGGCGCCGGGCTTGAACCGGCTCGTGCGCGAGGCGCGCGGCGAGATCATCGTGCGCATGGACGTCCACTGCGAGTACGCGCCCGACTACGTGCGCAAGTGCGTCGAGACGCTCCAGCGCACCGGCGCGGACAACGTCGGCGGCGCGCAGCGCGCGCGCGCGAAGACGACCTTCCAGCGCGCGCTGTGCGCGGCGCTCACCTCGCCGCTCGGCGTCGGCGGCGCGAAGTACCGCTCGTCGGAGGCCGAAGGCTTCGTCGACACGGTCTTCCTGGGCGCGTTCCGCCGCCGCGTGTTCGAGGCGGTCGGCATGTGGGATCCGAACGCGATCACCAACGAGGACGCCGAGCTCAACCAGCGGCTCGTCGACAGCGGCGGCCAGATCTATCTGTCGAAGGACATCGAGGTCTATTACTACCCGCGCGACTCGTTCAAGACGCTCGCGCGGCAGTACTTCAAGTACGGCGTCGGCCGCGCGCGCACGCTGATCAAGCACGGCCGCTTCCTGACCTTGCGCCCCGCGATCCCGTTCTTGATGGTGACCGCTTCGGCGTCGATGCTCGTCGTGCCGCCGCTCTGGCCGATCGCGCCCGCGTGGTTCGCGGCCTACGCGCTCGCGACCGGCGCCGAGGCGGTGCGCGTCGGCCGCGCCGGCGGCCTGCGCGGGATCCTCACGACGTGGGGCGTGTTCCCCGTCTTGCACGCGTCGCACGGCGCCGGCTTCGCGACCGGGCTCTGGCGGTATCTGCGCCGCCCCGACTGGACCGCCGTCGAGCGCCTCGACTCGCCCGACGATCGCCGCGCGAAGCTGCGCGTCGTCTAAGCGGGCAGCGCGACCTTGCCCTTCTCGATCGTGCAGCCACCCCGCTTCGCGAGCGTGTCGAGGCCGACCTTCACGCGCTTCGAGATCCGATCGGTGACGCGCGCGAAGCCGAGCAGGCGCGCGGTGTCGCGGATCAGATCGTCGACGGCGCCGCCGGCGGTGCGATGCAAGACGATCGCCGCCGCCGACGCGAGCTCGGCGACCGGGACCTCCTCGATGTCGCGCTTGGTCTCGGCCGCGTCGCCGGCGACGCGCACGCCGGGCAGCGCCTCGCGATCCTGATCGGCGCGCCACACGACGTCCTTGTCGACGCCCTTGCCGAGCACGCCCTGATCACCGATCAGCTCCTTCACGCGATGCGTGAGCTTCTCGGTGAGGCGACCGATGCCGAAGTACGCGCCGACGCGGCGCGCGAGCAGATCGAGGTGGACCGGCGCTTCCTTGGCGAGCACGACCGAGATGATCTTCGCGACCTCGTCCGCGTAGCGCGCTTCGTACATCTGATCGGCGGGCCGGCGCCCCGCCGGCACCGACGCCGCGACGTACCGCGCGATCGTCGGCATCGCGAGCGGTAGCGGCAACGCCGGCATCGGCGCGGGCGTCGGCGTCGATCCGACCGCGAGCGGCGTCGCGACCGACTCGGGCGCCAGCGCCAACGGATCGCTCTGGGACGTGGTCGTGGTCGTAGGCGTGGTCGTCTCCGGAACCTTCTCGGGCTCCGGCGCCGGCTCGACGACGATCGGCATCGGCTTCGACTTCGCCTTCGCCACCACCTTCGGAGCCGACGCGACCTTCGGCGCCGGCCGCGGCGCCCTCGCCTGCCTCGCCGCCGCGACCGCCGCGACGATCGCCGTGTGCGCGCGCTGCGTCTCCTTCTCGGGATCCGCCCACCAATCCATCGCCCACACGCGATGCATGCGCCACCCGAGCCCGCCCAGGACCAACGCGCGCAAGCGATCGCGATCGCGCGCGGTCGGCGCCGCCGCGTACGCCGCGCCGTCGCTCTCGATCGCGAGCACGTACCGCGTCGGATCGTCCGGATCGACGACCGCGAGATCGATCCGATAGCCGGCACAACCGACCTGGTGCCGCACGGCCCAGCCGCGCTCGCCGAGCGCGCGCGCGATGGCGTCGGTCACCGCCGACGCCGCCGGCATCTCCGCGATCGTCGCGGCGGCGTGCGCGCGCGCGTACTCGAGCAGCTCGCGCAGGTGCCGCACGCCCTGCGGCGCGCCCTCGCTCTCGATCATCTCGGGCGTGATCGACGAGAACACGACGAGCTTCTCCCGCGCGCGCGTCACCGCGACGTTCAAGCGCCGCTCGCCGCCGTTCTGGTTGAGCGGCCCGAAGCTCATCGTCATCGCGCCGCCCGCGTCGGGGCCGTAGCCGATCGAGACGATCACGACGTCGCGCTCGTCGCCCTGCACCGTCTCCAGGTTCTTGACGAAGAGCGGCTCGGCCATCGCCGTCATCGCTTCGTCGAGCGCCGCGTCGCGCGCGCGCTCGACGTCGAGCAGATCCTCGACGAGCGCCTGCTGCGGCCGGCTCATCGTCACGACGCCGATCGATCGCTTCGCGTCGGCGCGCACGCGCGCGATGATCTCCGCGACGACCGCCTCCGCCTCGGCGCGATTGGTCCGCGTGCCCGCGCGATCGTAGACCGCGCCTTCGATCTGCCGCAGCTCGATCCCGAGGTCCCCTCGCGCGGCGGCGGGGAAGACGTGCAGCGCGTCTTCGTAGTAGCGCGCGTTCGAGAACGCGATCAGATCCTCGTGGCGGCTGCGGTAGTGCCAGCGCAGGTGGAGCTCGGGCAGGCGCGCGGCGACGCACTCGTCGAGCACGCTCTCGAGCTCGACCAGGTCCGTCTCCTCGTCGGAGTCGTCGGCGCCCCCCGATTCGAAGAACCGGGTCGGGGGCAGCTGCCGCGAGTCGCCGACGACCACCGCCGCGGCGCCGCGCGCGAGGGCGCCGATCGCGTCCGCGGTCGGGATCTGCGAGGCCTCGTCGAAGATCACGAGATCAAACCGCGGCAGCGCCGGATCGAGGAACTGCGCGACCGACAGCGGGCTCATGAGCAGGCACGGCTTCAGCTTCGGCAGGAGCGCGCCGATCTCGCGGAAGAGCCGCCGCAATGGACGATGCCCGCGCTGCTTCTTGGCCTCGCGCAGGAGCACCGCGATCTCTCCCGACGGATCCTGATCGCTCCTGGGCACGCGCTCGGCGACGCGCGCGGCCATGCGCGCGCGCGCGACCGCGAGGCTCGATCGATCGAGATCGCCGAAATCGACGACGCGCGCGTGATGCGCGGCGCCGTGCCAGTCGCTCATGCCGCGCGCCGCCGCCGCCGACTCCGCCCACGCGAGCAGGGTCGCGCGCTCCCACGCCGCGGCGAGCTCCGACGGCGCGACCGCGCCGCCCTCGCACGCCGTGCACGCCGGCGCGAGCCCGCGCGCCTCCGCGGCGATCCGCGCGCGCACGTACGCCGACCAGTCGCGCAACGACGGCACGCGATCGCGCCACACCGCGGCCGCGCGCGCGAGCGCCGGCGCGACGCCGTCGGCTTCGCGATCGAACGCGGTCGCGACCACGCCCGCGTGCGCCGCGAGCCCCTCGAGCGCGGTCTTCCACGTCGCGAACGCGGTCGCCGATCGCGTCAAGAGCACGTCGACGTCGCCGCCGCGCGGCTGCGCCGCGACCTGCGCGACCAGCGCCTTCCACGCCGCCTCGCGCGCGACGCGATCGCCACGCACCGGCGCGGCGTCGAACGCCGCGCGCAATTCGGTCGCCCACGTGATCGCGCGATCGACCGCTTCGAGATCGACCGCGTCGCCTTCGGCGGGCGCGAGCGTACCGAGCCAGCGCGCGGCCTGCGGGCGCGCATCGTCGAGCGCGCGCCGCACGCGCCGCTCCTCGATCGCCGCCTCGAGATCGGTCGCGATCGTCGCGTCGTCCGGAAGCGATCCGCTCGCCAGCGCGCGGCGCAGCACGCGCCGCGACGACCGGAGCGCGAGCCAGCGGAACAGCGAGAACCGCCCGGCCCACTTCCGGAACTTCGCGGCCATCGCCTCGAGGTCGAGCTCGTCGAGCGCGCCGCCATCGTCCGCCCAGCGCTGCGCGAGCCGATCCGCGAGCTCGCCCTGCAGGCGCGCGGCGGCGAGCCACGCGATCACGTCGCGCGGCGGCCCCGACTTCGCGAGCGCCTTGGTCTGCGCGCGCGCCTTCGCGAGCGCCAACCGCTCGGGAACTTCGGGACCGCGTTCTGCGGACGGCGCCGCGGTGATCAGCTCCGCGCCCGGGCGCATCGTCTTTGCCGCGAGCGTCCACATCGCGCCGGCCGCGTCGATCTCGGAAGCGGTCACGCCCTTGCCGCCGAAACCCGGCACCGCCTCGCCCCACGCCTTCAAGACCGCGATCATCTCGTCGGTCGCCGCCGCGACGTCCTTCACCGCGTCCGCGATCTCGTCGGCGCCGTCGAGCTTCCAGGTCGCGAGCGTCGACTGCCGCCACGGATGCTCGGAGACGGGCATCACGCTCTCCGCGGCGCGCGCGTAGTCCGCGATCGCCTGCTTCGCCGCCGCGAACGCGTCCGCATCCATCGCCGAAGCTTCGAAGGCGACCCGCGCCGCGCCGCGCAGCTCGACCAAGCGCGCGAGCGCGCCGTAGAGCGACACGCCGAGCGGCCCGACGTCGTGCATCGCGCCGACGTGCTCGTCGAGCGCCGCGCGCAACGCCGCGAGCCGCGCGTCGTCGCCGCTCGCGCTGCCCGCCGGACGCCACGCGCCGCGCAAGACCTTCGCGAGCTGATCGACGACCTCGCGTCGCCGCGCCTTCTGCGAGTGCAGCTCCAGGCACGCGCCGGCCAAGCCCACCTGCGCGAGCCGCCGCTCGACGACCTCGAGCGCGGCCATCTTCTCCGACACGAACAAGACCGTCTTGCCGCGCGCGATCGCCGCGGCGATCAGGTTCGCGATCGTCTGCGACTTGCCGGTGCCCGGCGGTCCTTGCAGGACGAACGTCTTGCCGTCGGCGCCGGCGAGCACCGCCGCGAGCTGCGACGCGTCGCAGTCGAGCGGCATGATCGTGTCGGCGACCGGGAGATCGTCGAGCTTGTCGGGAAAGCTGCCCTGATCGACGAACGGACGCCCGGCGCCGTTCGCGAGGTGCTGCACGATCGGCCCTTCCAAGAGGCGCTCGCTGCGCTCCTCGAGATCGGTCCACATCACGAGCTTCGCGAACGAGAACACGCCGAGGCACGCGGCGTGCTCGACGCCCCACCCTTCGCGCCCCTCGATCGCCGACGTGAACCGAGCGATCGCGCGCGTGATGTCGAGCTCGTCCTCCTCCTCCGACGGCGGCGCGACCGTGATCTGGAAATCGAGCCGCAGCTTCTCGAGCAGCGAGTCGTTCTGGCGCGCGTCGTCGCCCGCGGCGACGAGCTTCCAGCCCGCGCCCGCGCTCGCGCGCACGAGCGACACCGGATAGAGCGCGATCGGCGCGCGATGCGCTGCGCCCTCGTCGTCGATCCAGCGCAGGAGGCCGAGCCCGAGCCACAGCGTGTGCGTGCCGCCGTCGCTCAAGCCGTCGCGCAGCGCGCGCGCCATGATCGCGAGCCGCTTCGCGAGCTCGTCGGCGGCGAGCGCGACCAACACCCGGCCTTCTCCCAACGCCACGCCCGCGGGCGCGCCGGCCGCTTCCGGACCGATCGCCGTCACCTCCAGGGCCGCGCCGCCGTCGATCGCCTGCGCGAGCGCGAGCGGATCGACGCCCGCGATCGACAGGCATCGCATGCCGTCCTTCGCGTCGAGGAGCCGGTTGCGCAGCGTCAGGTCCAACAACGACCGCTTCCATCGCTCCAGCCGGAGGGTCGGTTCCATACCCCCGACCATACACACCGCCACCGACGGCCGCGCGCCCCGGGATCGTCTACGCTCCGAACGTGGATCACGCCGACGCGTTCGTCCTCGACCCCGCGGTCGTGCACCTCAACCACGGGTCGTTCGGCGCGTGCCCGCGCGCGGTGCTCGATCACCAGGGCGCGCTGCGCGCGAAGCTCGAGGGCGCGACGATGCGCTACTTCGTGCGCGACTGGCAGACCGACGTCGATCGCGCGCGCGAGGACGTCGCGCGCTTCGTCGGCGCCGATCCCGAGGGGCTCGTCTTCCTCCCGAACACGACCACCGGCGTCTCGACGGTCCTCCGCTCGCGCACCTTCACGCGCGACGACGAGATCGTCGCGACCGATCACACGTATCGCGCGTGCAAGAACGCGCTCGATCGCACCGGCGCGACGATCGTCGTCGCCGAGCTGCCGTGGCCGCTGCGCGACCCCGCCGACGCGACCGCCGCGATCCTCTCGAAGACGACCGCACGCACGAAGCTCGCGCTCGTCGATCACATCTCGAGCGCGACCGCGATCGTCTTCGATCTCGCGGCGATCGTGCGCGAGCTCGCGGCCCGCGGCGTCGACACGCTCGTCGACGGCGCGCACGCGCCCGGCCAGGTCGCCGTCGATCTCGACGCGATCGACGCCGCCTACTACGTCGCGAACGGGCACAAGTGGCTGTGCGGGCCCAAGGGCTGCGCGTTCCTGCACGTCCGCGAGGATCTGCGCGCGACCACGCATCCGCTCGTCACCTCGCACGGCTTCTCCGCCGACTACGGCCCGCCCAATCGCTTCCACGCCGAGCACGACTGGACCGGCACGCACGATCCGACCGCGTACCTCTCGCTGCCGTTCGCGATCTCGTACCTCGACAACCTCGCCGGCGGTTGGGACAAGATCCGCGCGCGCAACCGCGCGCTCGCGCTCGCCGGCCGCGCGCTGCTCGCCGATCGCCTGCGCGCGGGCACGCTCGCGCCCGAGGCGTGCATCGGCTCGATGGCGTGCGTCCCCGTCGAGCTGCCGCTGCGCGGCATCGAGCTCGAGCGCCGGCTCCTGCACGCGGGCTGGGAGGTCCCGGTGATCGACGGCCCGCGCGGCATCTCGATGGTGCGGATCTCGACGCACCTCTACAACTCGCTCGATCAGATCGAGGGGCTCGCGGTCGCGCTCGCCGCGCTCGGCGTCACCGGAGCGCATCCGTGAGCCGCACGTTCGTCGTCGGTGACGTCCACGGCGAGCGCGAGCTGCTCGAGCAGCTGCTCGCGAAGCTGCCGTGGATCGCGCCCGAGGACACGATCGTCTTCCTCGGCGATTACCTCGATCGCGGGCCCGATTCGCGCGGCGTGGTCGAGCGGCTGCGCCGGCTGCCCGAGGAGACCGCGGGCAAGGTCGTGTGCCTGCGCGGCAACCACGAGGACGCGTGGATCGAATCGCTCGACGAGCCGAAGGTCGGCTTCCTCTTGCCGCAGGGCAACGGCTGCGCGTCGACGTATCGCTCGTACCTCGGGATCGATCGCGAGCTCGAGCTCACCGCCGATCAGATGAGCGCGCTGTTCGAGCCGCGCACGTGGATGCCGGCGCCGCACGCCGCGTGGATGCGCCAGCTACCGACCTGGTACGAGGACGACCACGCGATCTACGTGCACGCCGGGCTCGAGGGCGAAGGCGCCGCCTGGAGACACCCGCGCGACTCCGCGACCGCCGCGCTCTTGTGGATGCGCGAGCCCGACTTCTGGGCGCAGTACGAAGGCAAGGCGCTCGTCTTCGGTCACACGCCGACCGCGGATCTCCCGCCCGCCGACGAGACGCGCCGCACGATCTGGCGCCGCGGCCCGCTCGTCGGCCTCGACACCGGCGCCGGGCGCGGCGGACCGCTCACCGCGATCGCGCTGCCCGACGGCGAGGTCTTCACTTCTTCTTCTGATACGTCCCGATGAGCTCGCCGCGCGCGAGGACGTGGCCGTCCATCGCCTTCACGAGCGCGGCCTTGTCGAGGCCGGTCGCGTCGATCGCCGCGTCGAGCGCGTAGACCTTGAAGAAGTAGCGGTGCCGACCGATCGGCGGGCACGGTCCGCCCCACGCGGCCTTGCCCCAGTCGTTCTTGCCGACCTTCGCGCCCGCGGGCAGCGATCCGGCCTCGATCGCGCCCGCGACCGGCAACCCGCCGACGACCCAGTGCACCCAGATCCGTTTCGGCGCCGCCGGATCCGGCGCGTCCGGATCGTCGACGATCAGCGCGACCGACTTCGCCTCCGCCGGCGCGCCTTCCCACGCGATCGGCGGCGATCGATCCGCGCCCTCGCACGTGTGCTCGCTCGGGATCGATCCGTTCGCCTCGAACGCGCTCGACTTCACGGTGATCGTATTCGCCGCGGCCTTGCCGCCCGGCGCCTTCGGCTCGACGTCCTTCACGTTCGCCTCCGCCTTCCCGCACGCGATGAGCGCGATTGCGACCGCTGCGATCCGCATGCGAAGAAGACTACCGCTGGTTCGGGCTTCGGGCTTTAGCCCAAGCGCGCGACGTCAGATCTTCTTCTTCGCGCGCTGCTGGAAGCTGTACGGCCGGTGCATCGGCGGCTTGCCCGCCTCGGGGCCGTCTTCGAGCGGCGTGCCCATCGGCGCTTCGGCGCCGTCGCGGAACTTGATGTGATCGAGCGGGTTCTCGCCGACCAGCACCTGGGTCTGCTTGTCGATCAGCTCGCCGAGGCCTTCGAGCTTGTCGATGTCGTCGAGGATGTCGTCGATCGACGCGTAGCGCTCGCCGCGCGAGTCGCGCGTCATGCGATCGAAGATGTCGTCGATGCCCTTCGGTAAGTGGCTATTGATCTGCGACGGCATCGGCGACCGGCGGCCCGGCAACTTCCGCGTGAGCAGCTCGTAGAAGATGATGCCGAGCGCGTAGATGTCGGCCTGCGGGCCCGCGCTCATCGGATCGGTGTAGAGCTCCGGCGCCATGTACGCGACGTTGCCCATGCCGACGTAGACCTGGCGGATCACCGCGTGATCGCGCTCGACGATCCGCTGGAAGCCGAAGTCGGAGACCTTCACGTTGCCGAAGCCGTCGATGAGCAGCTGCTCGGGCTTCAAGCCGCGGTGGAACACGCGCTGCGCGTGCGCCGCGCGGAGCGCGTGCAAGGTCTGCAAGAGATACTTGAAGACCAGCTCGACCGGGATGTCCTCGGCGTCCGAGACCAAGCGCCGCGCCGATCCGTTCGGCGACAGCTCGGTCACCACGTACGGGAAGTCGCGGTCGAGGTTGACGTCGTGGATCGGCAGGATGTTCGGGTGCGCGAGCTGCGCCCACGCGCGCACGACGTCGGTGAAGCGCCGCGTGATCTCGCCGCGCTGATCCTCGCTGAAGAAGCCGAACAGCTCGCGGATCTCCTTGAGCGCGACCTCGCGATTCAGCGGCACCTGGCGCGCGCGATAGACCGTGCCGATGCCGCCCGAGCCCATCGACGCCAGCTTCTCGTAGCGGCTGTCGACGATCTCGGCGCTCGTGTGGATCTCGCCGCGCGCCGACGCGGATTGTTGGCCTCCCGAGTGCTGCACCTTGGCGTTCTCCCTCGCGCGACCGGCCGCGCCCGACGTCTCGCGGCCCAGCGTCGACGCGACGACGCCAGAGTTGGTGGTGACGGAGGCGCGCTCGACGGAACCCGTCGCCCCCTGGGTCCGGGTCTGGCGGAGCTTCTTGAAGTGCGCGACCGCTCGCTCGGTGAACTCGGCGAGCTCGGCGCCGTTGACGACCTGCTCGCCGTCGCCGGTGACCTCGAGCGATCCGTTGTTCTGCTGCAGGTACCCCGACTTCTCGAGGAAGCCGATGTACTCCTGGAACGGGATCGAGACCGCGCCTTCACACACCCGGCGGATGTCGTCGTAGCGGTTCTGGCGGCCGTAGCGCGCCTCCGCCATGACGTTGGCGAGGATGAAGCGTGCTTCCTCGCACAGGACCTCCTTGGTGACCTTGGCGCGGCCTTCCATCACTCTGGATTAAACACCTTCCACGCGCAGGCGCGCAATCAACGGGGCGTCCGCAGGGAGGATGTCGTAGCGATCGAGCTCGGCGGGCGTGCACCAGGCGAGGTCGGCGACCTCGACGCAGCGGGGCTCGTCTCCGTCGGAGATCGTGCATCGATAGACGAGCATCAAGACGTCGTAGTCGGGGTACGCATGGAAGAGGACGTCCCAGACTTTTTCGACCGTGACGTCGACGCCGATCTCCTCGCGCAGCTCTCGCGCGAGCGCGATCTCGGGCGACTCGCCGGCTTCGATCTTCCCGCCGGGGAGCTCCCATTGGAGCGGCAGCGCCTGATCGGCGCGGCGCTGCGTGATCAAGACGCGCCCCGCGCGCGTGCACAGGCCGGCGACGACGAGCTTTCGTTGTCTCACAGCGAGACCTCGTGGAACGGGTTCGTGCACGGATGTCCTTCGGCGTGCAGGTACGCGTCGATCTTCGTCGACAGGGCGACGATCGACGAGCTGCGCGTGCCGTACGCGGGCGTGTGGATGCAGATCGCTTGCAGCTGCGCGAGGAAGTCCTTGCCGTACGGCGCGCACGGCGGCGGATCGCCGACTTGATCGGCGCGCGGCTGCTCGTGATCGCCGAGCGCGCGCGCGAGGATCGGCACGGCGTCGCGCCACGGCGCGTGCATCGCGGGCAGCATCAGCGCCGCCGCGCGATCCGCGCGCGGGAAGTCGGGAGAGCCGAGCTTGTCGTTGGTGAGGACGTGCAACCCGCGATCGAGCGCGACGACCTCGAGCGTCGCCGGCTCGGCGCGCAGGTACGCGACCCACACGCCGTCGCGGTCGCCGAAGACGAAGTTGCCGTCGTTGTACTGCGCGGGATCGAGCGCGCGCACGAACGCGGCCATCTCCTCGCCGCGGTGCGCGAGGATCTGGACGGGCACCTCGCCGCGCGATTTGCGATCGCCGTAGCGCGGCATGAAGTTGCGCTGGTTGGTGACGGCGGCGAACGCGCCGTCCTCGCGCAGCGCGAGCCACGTGCCGCCGGCGATCGTGTCGCGTCCTCCGAAAATGCCCGGGGCGAGCTCACCCGGTCCGGTCGCCGGCCGCGCGTAGAACTCGTCGCGGTTCGCGGCCAGGACGACGGGGTGATCCGGGTGAACGCGGAACGCCACGGCGATGGTGCACACGCGTCGTTTTTAGCGCGTAAGCGGGCGTCCGCGCTTGCCTTGTAACACCTCGGCCCATACAGTGCCGTCGTGAAGCTCTATCCCGGAAAGATCGACACGATCGCTGGCGAGATCATCGCCAAGCTGAGTGCCGACGGCGATCTCGAGGTGTCGAACGCCAACGAGGCGCAACTCGACGCAGCGGCCGTGTTGAAGGAGTACATCCGGGTCGACAAAGAGCTGACCGAGCGCGCGAAGGACGTGCTCGAGATTCGTGGCCTGCCCTACTCGCAGATGGGTCGTACGAAGCGCCAGCTCGCCGAGCAGCGTGACTTCGGTCTCGGCGAGGAAGGCGTGACCTGGATCTGCAACCAGCTGGTCGAGACCTTCATGCAGTCGTCGCACGTCGACGAGGTCTACGCCGACGACGCCACCTTGCGCCGCAAGATCAAAGAGATCGTGCGCAAGCACATGGCGGTCGAGGACGAGCTCGATCAGGAAGTGCGCCAGCGCATCAAGAACCTGCAAGAAGGTACGAGCGCGTGGGACGTCGAGTACCAGCGCGTGCTCGAGCAGATCAAAGCCAAGCACGGCATCAAGGAATGATGTCGCCACGCGCGCGCGCGGTGCCATGCTTGAAGCATGCGCCGCTGCGAGCGCTGTGACGTCGAGCCGGTCGCGCACTGCGCGCGCTGCGGAGCGTCTGTCTGCCTCGAGCACATCCCGACGCGCGGCCTGCGCTGTCGATCGTGCGAAGCGGAGTGGACCGAAGGCGTCAGCACGCGCCGCGCGGTGAAGCAGATGTTCGCGCCGGCGTCGTTCGTCTTGGCCGGCGGCGCCGCGTTCGGCGCGCTCCTGCCGATCGTCGCGATCCTGCCCGCGTTCATCGGCGCGCTCGTGGTCGCGGCGGTGTCGACCACCGTCGGCGTCATGGCGGCCGCGGGCATGACCGGCCTCGTCGACGGCGTCGCGCGCGCGCAGTTCCTCCGCGAGCACGCGCGCGGGCTGCCAGAAGCGCGCGTCGTGCGCGCCTTGCCTCCCCCTCGGCGCTGAGTTATTGCGTCCCGGATGAGACGCATCCTGCTCGCTGCCATCCTGCTGGGCATGCCTTCATCCGCGTTTGCGGACGAAGGCATGTGGACCTTCCACGACTTCCCCGCCGCCAAGGTGAAGGATCGGTACAAGTTCAATCCCGATCAGGCGTGGCTCGACAAGGCGCGCATGTCGTCGGCGCGCACGAACAATTGCTCGGCGTCGTTCGTCAGCGAGCAGGGGCTCGTGATGACGAACCACCACTGCGCGCACGAGTGCCTCGCGGGCCTGTCGTCCGCGGATCACGACTACGTGAAGAACGGCTTCTGGGCGGCGAAGCTCGACGACGAGAAGAAGTGCCCCGACCTCCACGTCGAGCGCCTCGAGGCGATCACCGACATCACCGAGCGCGTGGGCAAGGCGACCGCGGGCAAGACCGGCGCCGCGTACACGACCGCGCTCCGCGACGTGTCGGCGACGATCGAGAAGGAGTGCGCGACCGCGCCCGAATTCCACTGCCAGGTGGTGGATCTCTTCCACGGCGGGCAGTTCGTGCTGCACAAGTACAAGCGCTACACCGACGTGCGCGTCGTGTTCGCGCCCGAGATCGCGAGCGCGTTCTTCGGCGGCGATCCGGACAACTTCGAGTTCCCGCGCTTCGATCTCGACGTCTCGTTCCTGCGCGTCTACGAGAACGGCAAGCCGGCCGCGACGCCGGATCACTTCTCGTGGTCGCCCGCGGGTCCCAAGGACGGCGAGCTGACCTTCGTCAGCGGCAACCCGGGCACGACCCTCCGCGAGCTGACGATGGCGCAGCTCGAGTTCCAGCGCGACGTCTCGATGGCGCTGCGCCTCGCGTCGTACGCGGAGTGGCGCGGTCAGCTCACGCAGTTCATGCGCGAGAGCGACGAGAACCACCGCGTCGCCGAGGACTGGCTGTTCGGCGTCGAGAACAGCCTGAAGGCGTACAAGGGCTGGTCGACCGCGCTCTCCGACGAGAAGCAGGTCGAGAAGAAGGCCGACGACGAGGCCGCGCTGCGCGCGAAGATCAAGGCCGACGCCAAGGTCTCGGCCGACGTCGGCAACGCGTACGACATCATCGAGAAGGCGTACGCCGACTTCCGCCCGTTCTATCACCGCTACTGGTGGCTCGAGGCGACCCACCACCGCGGCGACCTCTTCGATCACGCGCTCCACCTCGTGCGCGGCGCCAACGAGCGCGGCGTCGCGAACGGCAAGCGCCTCGACGAGTACCGCGACGCCGCGCTGCCCGAGATCGAAGACGAGCTCAAGTCGCCGGCGCCCGCGTACGCGTCGCGCGAGAAGCTCGCGCTCGCGTTCTGGCTCGGCAAGCTGCGCGAGGAGCTCGGCGCCGACGATCCGACCGTCAAGGCGCTGCTCGGCAAGGACACGCCCGAGACCGTCGCCGCGCGCTGGGTCGACGGCACCAAGCTCGGCGATCCGGCCGAGCGCCTTCGCTTGTGGAAAGGTGGGAAGCAGGCGATCGCCGCGTCGAAGGATCCGCTGATCGTCGCCGCGCGCGCGCTCGACCCCGCGGCGCGCAAGGTCCGCAAGATGTGGGACGACAACGTGCAGGGCGTCGTCCGCGCGCAGACCGAGAAGATCGCGAAGGCGAAGTTCGCGATCAACGGCCGGTCGTCGTACCCCGACGCGACGTTCACCTTGCGGTTGTCGTACGGCGCGGTGAAGGGCTACACGTCGTCGGCGCACGGCACCAAGGTCACGCCGTTCACGACCTTCGCGGGCGCGTTCGCGCGCGCGACCGGCGCGTTCCCGTTCGAGCTGCCGGCGTCGTGGCTCGCCGCGCAGAAGGCGATCGACGGCAAGATCACGCTCGACTTCGTGACGACCAACGACATCATCGGCGGCAACTCCGGCTCGCCGGTCTTCAACAAGGACCTCCAGATCGTCGGTCTGATCTTCGACGGCAACATCGAATCGCTCGCCGGCGACTTCTGGTACGACGAGAGCGTCAACCGTGCGGTCGCCGTGTCGAGCGAGGGCCTGATCCACGCGCTGTCGAAGATCTACAAGGCCGATCGCCTCGTCGACGAGCTCCGCCCGAAGCACT
>DATJIA010000324.1:0-5743 GCA_035493675.1 Kofleriaceae bacterium
AAGAGACTGCGAGCGCCTTGCAGGGCCGAGGCCCGAGGCCCGAGGCCCGAGGCCCACTCTTCAACGTGCCGCGCAGAGCGCGGCCAGTGGCTCCAAGCCAAGACCAGTAACGCGGTCCCACGCGTGCGAATCGATCGCGTAGCGGCCGTCTTCGTCGAGATCGCGCTCGGTGATGCCGGGGTACTCGGCTTCGAGCTCGCGCAAGAGCTCGATGCGGCGGCGCTCGCCGTCGCGATCGGCGTGCGAGGAGAGGAGCTCCTTGTGGCGCTCGATCGCGGCGCGGACCTGCGCGCGCAGCACGTCGGGCATCGCGGGCTTCGAGAGGAAGCGGAAGATCTCGCCCTCGTTGATGCCGCTGACCGCGGTGTCGAACGTGCCGCGACCGGTGAGCAAGATGCGGATCGTGTCGGGCGAGACCGCGCGCGCGGAGGCGCACAGCTCGACGCCCGACATCTCGGGCATCTCGAAGTCGGAGACCAACACGGCGATCTTGGTCGCGGCGAGGATCTGCAGGCCCTCGCGCGGCGACGTCGTGGTCACGACCTGCACCGGCTCGAGGCGGAGCACGCGCGCGTTGGCGGCGAGCATGTTGGGATCGTCGTCGACGCAGAGGACGATCGGGCGCGGCGGTTCGGTCGATTCGGTCATGTCGTCCTCCTTCAGCGCGGGAGCCAGCGGCGCCAGCCGCGGCGGTCGAGGTTGCGTTCCACGTCGGCGAGCTGCTCGGCGACCTCGCGCAAGGACGCGAACCGATCGGTCGCCTTCTTCGCGAGGCACTTCACGATCAGATCCGAGAGCGGCTTGGGCAGCGGCTCGGTCGCGCCTTCGACGACGGGCTCGGGCACCTTCGCGTCGATGTGCTTCATGCACAGATCGCGGACGTTGTCGGCGTCGTACGGCGGCTGGCCGGTCACGGCTTCGTACAAGACCGCGCCGAACGAGTACATGTCGCTGCGCTCGCTCGCGGGATCGCCGTGGATCTGCTCGGGCGAGATGTAGTGCGGCGTGCCGAACACGATCTCGCTCGTCTCGGCGACGCGCTCCTCGATCAGGTGCGCGAGGCCGAAGTCGACGAGCTTCACCTGCTGGCCGCCCTTGCCGTCGACGATCAGGACGTTCGAAGGCGAGACGTCCGCATGGACGACGCCGTGCTCGTGCGCGGCGGCGAGCGCGGCGGCGACTTGATGACCGATGCCGACCGCGGTGCGCAGCTCGAGCGGACCGCGCGCGATCAGATCCGCGAGCGACATGCCGTGCAGGAGCTCCATCACGATGTACGGGCGGCGATCGGGCAGGTGGCCGAAGTCGAAGACCTGCACGATGTTCGGGTGCTCGACGCGCGCGGCCGCGCGCGCCTCGCGGAGGAAGCGCACCGCGCTGTCGGGATCGCGCTGCAAGACGTTCGCGTGGAGGACCTTGAGCGCGAGCTTGCGTCCGAGCGCGACGTGCTCGACCTCGTAGACCGCGCCCATGCCGCCGCGTCCGAGGTACGCGAGCGCGCGATAGTGATCGACCATCGTGCCGGCGGCGATCAGCGCCTCGGGATCGAGCGCGTCGACGGCGAGCTCGCGCGCCACGCGCGGTCGCAGGAAGAGGACGTCGCAGCGCAACGACGCGCCGGTGCGCAGCGTGATCACCGCCTCGTTCACGCCGCCGCGCCCGCTGATCGCGAGCGTGCCGGTCTGCGAACGGCCCGCGATCAGATCGAGGCCGGCGAGCAGCGCGAGGCGGGCGATCACCGCGGCGGCGAGCTGCCCGTCGATCGTGGTGGTCGCGAGCACGCGGCCGTCGCGCTCGAGCGTGATGATGTGGCGCTCCTCCGCGAGCGGTGCGGGCTCGATCCACATCGCCTCCGCCTGCGCCTGCTGTGCGGCGTCGAGCAGTGCATCGGCGACGTCGACCGCGGTGCAGCGCGTCTCGGGCGCGAGCTTGGTGGCAGCTTGGCTCATCACTCTCCTCCTCGACCGAAACCGCTGTGCATGAAGCGCACCGCGAGCGGGAGATGCGCTTGGCACGCTCGTGGCAAGGGAGATCGCGCATGAACCCTGCCTTGCGCTTGTTCGACCCGGAGAAAGCTGCGGTCGTCGCGGACGGGACGGGATCTGCGCCCGCGCTGACCTCGGTGTCGGGCATGTATGCGCTCGCCCCCGACGGTGTGCGCGTGCTCGTGGTCGACGACAACGCGACGGTGCGACGCCTGGTCCGCCGCGCGCTGACCAAGATCGGCTTCTCCGTCGACACCGCCGAGGACGCCGCGCCGGCGCTCGCGCTCTGCGCCGCGAAGCCGCCCGATATCGCGATCATCGATCTCGGGATGCCGTCGTCGGGGCTCGATCTCATCCGCCAGCTCAAGCTCGAGCACGGCGCGCAGATGCACGTGTGCGTCCTGTCGGGACACGCGGAGGAGTCCGCGCGCGTCTTCTCGTTCGACGCCGGCGCCGACGACTACCTGGTCAAGCCGATGTCGACGCTCGAGCTGCAACGCCGCATGATCGCGGCCGCGCGCAAGCAGCAGGCGTTCGTCGAAGCCCGCAAAGCGCGCGAGCACGCGGATCGCCTGCGCGCGTACTCCGCCGAGGCCGCGGCGCTGCTCGCGCACGATCTCAACAACGGCCTCGCGATCGGCGTGTCGAACCTCTCGTACCTCAGCGAGGTCCTCACGCTCGACGACGATCAGCGCCAAGCCCTCGAGTCCACGCTGCGCGCGCTCTCACGCATGTCGGGCCTGGTCGCGAACTTCGTCGACATCGCGCGGTTCGAGGACGAAGCGCTCAAGCCGAAGGTCGAGGAGCGCAGCACGCGCGAGCTCCTCACGGAAGTGGTCGGCATGCACACACCGCCGGCCTCGCGCGGCATCCACATGAACCTCGACTGCGAAGCTTCCTTGCGCGGTCACTTCGACTACGCGCTGATCCTGCGCGTGTTGCACAACCTCGTCGGCAACGCGACCCGCTACTGCCAGTCGGGCGGCACCGTCACCGTCGCCGCGCGCCCGTGGGACTCGCCCGATCACGCGACCGGCATCGAGATCACGGTCGCGAACACGGGTCCTCAGGTACCCCCGGAGGTCGCCGCGAACCTCTTCTCCAAGTACGCGCGCGGCGCCAACGGCAAGCGCGGCATGGGCCTCTACTTCTGCAAGCTCGCGTGCGAGAGCCACGCTGGAACCATCGCGCTCGAGCCGTCGGCGACGGGGCCTGCGTTCAAGATTCGCTTGCCCGGCCCGCAGAGCTGAAGCCGTCGTCCGTCTCCCGTCTCCCGTCGTCCGGAAAACCAAGAGGCGCGCTATCACAGCGCGCCTTTCGTCGTTTCCGGAAACGGGAGACGGGAGACGGAAGACGGACGACGGACCTCAGACCGCCGCGCGAATCTTCTCGATCGCCCGCGTGTGCAGCTGACAGACGCGCGAGGCGGTCAGGCCGAGCTCGGCGGCGATCGCGCGGTAGGGAAGATCGTCGCCGTAGTGCATGGAGAGGATCTTGGCTTCGCGCGAGGGCAGATCCTCGACGGCGTCGGTGATCTTGTCGAGGGCTTGGTTCTGCTCCGCTTGGGTCGCGGGCGAGGGCCACGCGCAGGTGACCTCGGCGTTGGTCTCGAGCGCGGTGACGGCGGCGTCGGCGAGCGGCGCGATGTCGTCGCGGTATTCGTCGGCGGTGATGCCGAGCGCAGCGGCGACGCGCTCGTCGGTGACCTCGATGCCGTTCGCCTCGAGCTCGGTGCGCACCTGAGCCGCGCGGCGCGCCATGCGGCGCACGCGGCGCGGCAGGAAGTCGCCGCGGCGCAGCTCGTCGAGCACCGCGCCGCGGATCCGCTTCTCGGCGAACGCGACGAACGGCTCGCCGCGGGTCGGGTCGAAACGATCCGCAGCCTCCGTGAGCCCGAGCATCGCCGCGGCGACGGCGTCGTCGCGCGACACACGCGGCCCACTTCCACGCACCATCTTCATCGAGATGCGCTTCGCCATCCCGACGTGCTCCTGGATCAACCGATCGCGACGAGCGCGGACGTCGGCGAGGATGAGCGTGAGATCCTGGGAGGTGCGGGCGATGCTCATACCCGACCCCATAGCGGGAAGCGTGCCAGCGGCCCTATGATCGCTACGTGTCGGAAGAGCCTCGGGCTCCGGTCCTGATCATCGACGACGACGCCGAGCTCGCGCGCGCGCTCGGTCGCGTGCTCTCGGGTCAGTTCAGCTCGACGGCGATCACCGATCCGTTCGAGGCGCTCGCCACCGTCGCCGCGGATCCCGACCAGTTCGACGTGATCTTGCTCGACGTCAACATGCCGAAGATGAGCGGCCTCGACGTGCTCGCGCGCCTGCGTGAGGACGCGCGCTCACCGGCGGTGATCATGTTGACCGCCGACAACGCCGCCGCGACCGCGGCCACGGCGTTGCGCGCCGGCGCGTTCCACTACCTCACCAAGCCCGTGAGACCGCTCGAGCTGTCCGCCGTCGTCGAGGCGGCGGCGCGCTTCACGGAGCTCTCGCGGCGTTCACGGCGCCTCGAGAAGCAGGTCGCCGAGAGCACGGGCGGCGGCGTCGAGCTGGTCGGGCGCGCCGTCGAGATGCGGCGCGTGCTCGCCGCCGTCGAGAAGCTCGCGCAGACCGACGTCGGCATCCTCGTCCTCGGTGAGTCAGGCACCGGGAAAGAGGTCGTCGCGCGGTCGATCCATCGCGCATCTCCGCGTCGCGCCAAGCCGTTCGTTGCGCTCAACTGCGGCGCGATCCCGGAATCATTGATCGACAGCGAGCTGTTCGGGCACGCGAAAGGTGCGTTCACCGGCGCAGCCACTGCGCGGCCCGGCGTCTTCGTCGAGGCCGACGGCGGCACCCTGTTCCTCGACGAGATCGGCGACATGCCGCTCGGCGTCCAAGCGCGCCTCCTGCGCGTGCTGCAAGATCACGAGGTCCGTCCGGTCGGCGGACAGGGGGTCCGCGCGATCGACGTGAGGGTCATCGCCGCGACCCACGTCGATCTGCAGCACGCCGTCGACGAGGGTCGCTTCCGCACCGACCTCTACTACCGCTTGAATGTCGTGACCCTCACGCTCCCCGCGCTGCGCGAGCGCAAGGACGATCTCCCGTTGCTCGCCGCGCACTTCCTCCGCAAGCACGGCGGTGATCCGCCGCCGCGTCTCTCGGCCGCCGCGTTCGAGGCGCTGGTCGCCTACAACTGGCCCGGCAACGTCCGCGAGCTCGAGAACACCATCATGGGCGCGCTCGCGCTGCGCGCCGGCGACAGCATCGAGACCAGCGCGCTGCCCGCGCGCATCCTCGAGGCGGCGCGGCCCGCCGCGCAACCCGGCGCCGCGCCTTCGATCGACACCGACCAGGTGCTCGCCGAAGCCAAGCGTCGCGCGATGATCGACTTCGAGCGCGCATACCTCACGCGCGTGCTCGATCAGACCAAGGGCAACGTCGCGGAGGCGGCGCGACGCACCGGCGTCGACCGCTCGAACTTCCGCCGCCTGCTCCATCGCCACGGCATCACCGCGGAAGATTTCCGAGAGACCCAGGGTATCGGTTGACCCGGGGTGGGTCGCGCGCGACCCCGAGGAGTTACCCCGCCGCAAGCCGTTGCGACCGACCGTGCAGCGCGATCTCGATCGAGGCGCGGAGCGTGTCCGAGTTCCACGGCTTCAGGATGTAGCGGTCCACCGCACCTCCGTTGACCGCGCGGATCGCGACGCTCACATCGGCGTTGCCGGTGATCAGCACGCGCAGCGTGTCGGGCCACTGGAG
>DATJIA010000325.1:0-20188 GCA_035493675.1 Kofleriaceae bacterium
GAACCCGAAGCCGCAACCGAATCCGAAGCCGAAGCCGCAACCGAATCCGAATCCGAAGCCGAAGCCGCAACCGAAGCCGAAGCCGAAGCCGAAGCCGAAGCCGAAGCCGAAGCCGAACCCGAAGCCGAAGCCGAAGCCGAACCCGATGCCGATGCCGAACCCGATGCCGATGCGATCGGAGGAGACTTGGGTCCCGCCGACGAGCCGCCCGCGAAGGCGATCACCGCGGCGATCGCGAGCACGCCGACCACTGCTGCGGCGATCGCTGCGCGCTTCCGCTTCGGCGCGGGCACGGGTGTCGGCGTCACCTCGATCGCGAGCAGTGCCTCGGGGGTGCCGGCCGCCGGGGTGGGGCGCGCGACCGAGCCGTGCGAGCCGACCGCGACCGGGGCGGGGGGCGGCGCCTTCGGCGGCGTCGGCTCCTCGTGGATCGCCTGGATGCGCTCGAGCGTGCCGCTGCGCACCGGCTTCATCGCCGCGAGCTCGCGCAGCAGGTGCTGGCGCGCCTTGATGCGGCCCGCGAAGGTCGACTGCATGAAGCGCGACAGCGGTCCGTCGCCGCCGGCCCAGCTCGCGTGCCGGAGGATCTGCGAGAGCTCGTCGCGCATCGCCTCGGCGGTCGGGTAGCGCTTCTCGGGATCGCGATCGAGCGCGCGCAGGCAGACCTCGTCGAGATCGCGCACCACGCTCGGCTCGAGCTGCGACGGCGGCGGCACGTTCAGCGTGCGGATCCGCTTGAAGACCGTCTCTTCCTCGGGCGCCCAGAACAAGCGGCGCAGGGTCAGCGCCTCCCACAAGACGACGCCGAGCGCGAACACGTCGGTGCGCCGGTTCGCGCGCGCGCCGTCGAGGAGCTCGGGCGCGAGGTAGCCGGCCTTGCCGCGCACGAGATCGCTCTCGCCCATCGTGCGGATCGTCGCGACGCCGAAGTCGACCAGCTTGACCTGCCCCGCGTAGAGGACGAACACGTTGCCCGGCGTCACGTCTTGATGGACGAGCTCGAGCGCATCGCCCGACAGGCTCTTCAGCTCGTGCGCGCCGTGCAGGCCGGCCGCGCAGTCGGAGATGATCTTCGCGGTCGTGAACGGATCGAGCCGCGGGCCCTGCTGCGACGCGCGCAGGATCGCCGCCAGCGACTCGCCCTCGAGGTACTCCATCGCGATGAAGAAGTTGCCGTCGTCCTCGCCGAGGTCGTAGACGTCGACGACGTTCGGGTGCTTGATCATCGCCGCGATGCGCGCCTCGTCGAGGAGCATCGACGCCATCTGCGGGTTGGTCGCGACGTGGGGATGGACCAGCTTGACGACGACCAGCTTCTCGAACTGACGTGGGCCGCGCTGGCGGGCGAGATAGACCTCGGCCATCCCGCCCTCGCCGATACGAGCCACGAGCTCGTACCTCCCGAGCTTCCTCAGCGGCTGGGCCACGGCTCGAATTCTATCAAACGCGGCGCCGATCGCCCGCACCTCGATCGCCGCGATTGCCGATCGTAGGCGTGCCCGCCGAAACGGCGGCCCTCGTTATTTGCAGACACCGCCGACACACATCGGGCTCGCGCCCGGGCATTGGTGGCCGCACGTCCCGCAGTTCGCGGGATCGTTGTCCTTGTTCACGCACGCGCCGTTGCAGGTGTCGGGATGGGCCGCGTTGCAGACGCAGTCGCCGCCGACGCAGTCCTGCGCGGTCGTGCATGCGCGACCGCACACCCCGCAGTTGTTGTGGTTCACGTCGGTGTTGACGCAGGTGCCGAAGCAGTACGTGTCGTTCGTGCACGCATCGACGCACACGCCGTTCGTGCACGTCTGGTCCGCCGCGCAGACGGTCCCGCACCCGCCGCAGTTCGCGGCGTCGGTCAGCGGATCGATGCACGCGCCGCTGCACAAGCTCTGTCCCGCGCCGCACTGGGTCGCGCAGGTCCCCGAGGCACACACCTGGCCGACGTGGCACGGGGTCCCGCACGCGCCGCAGTGGAGCGGATCCGATTCGACGTCGACGCAGGTGTCGCCGCACGAGGTCTTGCCCGCCGGGCAGGCGCACACGCCCGTGTTGCACGTCTGGCCGCCGCCGCAGATCACGCCGCAGCCGCCGCAGTTCTGCGGATCGTCACGCGTATCGACGCAGCCGCCGCCGCACAGCTTCCGGCCGCCGGTGCAGCTCGCGCCGATGACGCACACCGCGCCCGAGCAGACGGTGCCCGCCGTGCACATGTTCCCGCACGCGCCGCAGTTCGCGCCGCTCGAGTTCAGGTCGACGCACGCGCCGTTGCAGTCGGTCAGGCCGGGCGCGCACGCGCAGTGCCCGGTCACGCACTGTTTCGGCGACGCGCAGGTCGTCCCGCACGCGCCGCAGTTCTGCTCGTCGATCAGTGGGTCGGTGCACACGCCGCCGCACTCGATCGAGCCGCTCGGGCACGCGCAGGTCGAGCTCGCGCACGCGGTGCCGCCGTTGCACACGGTCCCGCACGATCCGCAGTCGAGCGGATCGGTCGTCGTGTCGACGCAGGTGTCCATGCACACCATCAAGTCGGCGCCGCACCCGCACACGCCGCTGCCGCACATCTCGCCGGGCGAGCACGCGGTCGCGCACGCGCCGCAGTGGAACGGATCGGTTGCGAGATCCACGCACGCGCCGCCGCAGTCGACCTCGCCGAGCGGACAGCCGGCGGCGCAGACGCCGTTCGCGCACACCGGGGTGCCGTCGGTGCACACCGTCCCACACGCGCCGCAATTCAACGGATCTTCGTTCCGGTCGACGCACTGATCGCCACACGCCGTCTGGCCGGTCGGGCACCCGCACTGTCCGCCCGCGCAGGCCTGCGTCGGCGAGCACGCGTGACCGCATGAGCCGCAATGATCTCGATCCGAGTCGAAGTGAACGCAGGTGCCGTCGCAGAAGTCGGTGCCGGGCGGACAGGTCGAGGTGCAAGTGCCGCCGACACAAGCCTGGCCGGCGAGGCACGCGTTCCCGCACGCACCGCAGTTCGCGGGATCCGATGACGTATCGATCCCGCCGCACGCCGACGGCGCGTCGGGCGGGGGCGCCTCGGGCGGATGGAGGTTGTCGCCGCACGACGCCATCGCGAGCACGAGCAGGACAGGCACCCAACGCATGCCGAGTGAGTGCGTCTGCGTGGGTCGTCGGTCACCGAAAACCGGAGGGCAGCTCGTCGGTGATGCCTCGGGTAGTCCTGCACGATTCCGGCGACCTTCTGCCTCAGACTAGGCACGAAGGGAACATGGGCTCCGTGCGCGTACGACCTCTGCAGCGTGGCTTCACGCTCATCGAGATGATGGTGGTGGTCGCCATCATCGGCGTGGTGACCATGCTCGCGGTCCAGACGCCGGAGGAGGACGACGCCACCGTCGACGGCGTCGCTTCGACGGTGACGAGCGAGCTCGATCAAGCGCGCCTGCGCTCGATGGCGAACCACAAGTGGCAGCGCATGATCGTCTCCGGCACGACGGTGACGTTCCAGGCGGGCAACACGATCGGAATGTTGCCGCCGACGACGTGGACGCTCGATCATGCGATCACGATCCCGTCGAACGTCCAGGTCGTCGCGATCGGCTCGACCAGCGCGATCGACCCGCTCGGCGCGTCGCCGCCGAGCGGCACCGGCCTCTCGACCGGCGTCACCTTCGCGCCCGACGGCTCGTCGGTCGCGCGCACCGTCTATCTCGCCGATCGCCGCGGGCAGAGCCCCACCCGCGTCGTCGTGTTCGCCACCACGGGCAGCATCATGACGAGGAGCGGCTGGTGATGAAACTATCGATCTCAGCCAACGCTCGGGGCGCTTCCCCGGGTCCTCGCGTCCGCGCTTCGCGCGGTTCGCTCGGTTCGGCCTTCGGCCTCGGCCCGGCCCCTCTTCGCGTCGGCATCCTCAGCCTCGCCGCCGCGATCATCGTCGCGGTCGCCGCGCCGTCCGCGCACGCGCAGTCGCAAGACTTCGCGTCGTGCAACAAGGACCTCGCGCAGTGCGACCAGACGACGACGAACTGCTGCTATCGCCCGTTCGATCCGGTCGCGAACGATCGCGCGATCATCATCCCGCTCGATCGCTGCCACCAGGTCGTCGCGAGCTCGGGCAAGTACGCGCCGCCGTCGGGCGGCACCGCCGCGCCGTCGTGGTGCGGCAACGCCGGTCCCTACACCGCGAACGACAACGGCATGTACCACGCGTACGGCCTGGTCTATCGCCTCATGCAGCGGGGCATCCACGTCTACTGGTTGATCAACCCGACGAAGGATCCGCCCGCGCTCAACGTCAACCAGAACCGCAGCACGCAGACGTACATCGCGCGCGACATCGACTTCTGGGCGCTGGCGGCCGGCGCGACCGTGCCGACCGGCACCACCGCGCTCGCGTCGTGCAGCGGCACGTGCGTGCCGCCGATCCAACGCTTGAACCCGTCGACGCTCGTGCCGGTCGCCGGCTCGTACACGTACAAGCAGTTCCCGGTGCGCGGCTCCGCGTTCGTGATCGCGCCCGAGGATCGCGCCGCGTTCAACGCGTTCTATCTGCACCAGGGCGTGTACGCCGGGCTCGCCGGCAACTCGTTCTACGACTTCTCCGACGTCGACATGTACGAGCTGCAAGTCGGCGCGAAGCTCGTCTACCAGGACTTCCGCACCGTCGGTCCGAACTACGGCCTCGGCGCCGCGGGCAACGGCGCGCCCGTCACGGTGCGCATCGACTACGCACCGCCGCGCCTCGCGCGTGAATCACCGGCGGGCGTCTCCGCGATCTGGCTCGGCCTCGCCAACCTCGATCAAGCCGCGGACTATCCGGCGTGCCTCTCGGGCACCTTCACGCCGTCGGACGCGGTCTTCTGCCCGACGTCGCTCACCGACATCCAGAACGGCGCGCTGGTCAACGGCGGCTTCCAGTGGGCGTGGCTCGACAACTGGGGCGATCAGTCGCCGTGCAGCACGCCGTCGGAGCTCGCGACCGTCGCCGCGATCGAGACGTTCATGACGCACGTGCCCAACGTGCGCGCGGGCGGTCACGTCGTCTTCATGGACGGCCTGATCGGCGTGATGGAGGGCTGCCGCGGCCACGAGCTGATGGGCGTGCAGAACGTCGGCCTCTACGCCGACAACAACGCGCCGACCGAGCCGCTGATCCTGCGCAACCCGGCCAACATCTTCATGCAGTGGGGTGACCTGCCGACCTCGTTCGCGCAGGGCTCGGTCACGCGCTGGAAGTACTGGGGCTCGGGCGCGCAGGGCTACGCCGGGGGCCACACGTCGGCGACCGGCACGCTGATCCGCCTCGTCACGCAGGACGCCGCCGCCGCCGGCAACACGCTGTGCGCGTTCCACATCGGCACGCCCGCGTGCGACGTGTTCGCGAAGGCCGACACCGCCGACGTCTACGACGTCTCCGCGTACCTCCGCTACAACGACGATCCCGAGAACGGCATCGCGTTCTACATGCCGGGCAACCAGGTCAACAACGGCCCGTCGCAGCTCCGCATGATTCTCGACACGCTGATCGCGATGCCGCTCGCGACGGTGCCGCAGCCGCCGTCGACGCAGATCACGGAGGTCACGCGCTCGTCGCCGGTCGTCGCGACGATCACCGGCGACACCAGCGCGACCCAGTTCCAGGGCAGCTACGTGGTCGTCTCGCCGCCGCCGTCGATCCCCGTGTACAGCACGTCGGCCGACGCGGGCGTCTTCGAGTTCCCGTACCAGAAGGGTCACTACCGCGGCCTCACCGCGGGCACGACCAACGTCGTGTTCGACGCCGCGACCAAGATCCCCGGCGCCAATCCGTCGGGCTGCGGCACGTACTTCACGGCGAACTGCCGCACCGTCTTCACCAACGCCGCGACCGGCCGCAACCCGGGCCGCGTGTTCTTCTCGACCGGCAACGCGACCACGCTCGGGCCCCTGATGGCGCCCGGCATGGACACGGTCTCGCTCAACCAGCTCATCTCGCACCTGCTCGCGGGGCACAAGAGCAACGGCTCGTGGGTGCCCGCGCTCGGCGGCGTCGATCGTTCGACCGCCGCGATCGTCGAGACGAGCACGACGGTCGGCGCCGCGCGCCCGACGATGGCGTACGTCGGCGCGACCGACGGCATGCTCCACGCGATCTGCTTGAGCGTCCTCGGCGCGTGCACGCAGAAGGGCCAGGAGCTGTGGGCGTTCGCGCCGCGGACGATCCTCCAGCAGCTGCGCTTGAACAACGGCTCGGTCGACGGCTCGCCGAAAGTCGCCGACGTCTTCGGCGACTTCTCGGGCAACGGCTTCCGCCAGTGGCGCACCGTGCTGACGTTCCAGGTCGGCAGCGGCTCGCCCGGCGTCAGCGGCTACTCGCCCGCGGTCTACGCGATGGACATCACCAACCCGGCGAATCCGTCGATCCTCTGGGAGTACACGCCGCCGGCGAACCGCGGCTCGTTCGAGCTCGGCATCGGCCTCAACCTCGCGATGGGTCCGGTGCTGATGTCGGGCCAGCGCCGCAACGTCACGATCGCGGAGACCACCAACGGCGGCACCGGCCCGACGGGCCTCTACGTCGCCGCGCTCGACACCGAGACCGGCACGCCGATCTGGACCTGGACCGAGGCGTATCCGACGCCGCGCACCAGCGGTCACCCGCAGGTCCCCGCGACCGCGATCCCCGGCGGCGTCGCCGCGATCGACACCACCGGCGGCGGCAACCTGACGTCGGTCGTCGTGCCGAGCCTCTTCGGTGAGGTCTGGATCCTCAACGCCTCCGACGGCACCAGCCCGCTCGGCAACACGCCACTGTTCACGTTCTCGAGCGACTACCACCCGATCGGCGCGCCGCCGACGATCTATTACAACCGCGCCGACGGCAACCTGAGCGTGGCGATCGCGTCGGGCGGCTACGTCGATCCGCTCGACACCTCGTGGGCGCCGGCGCCCGAGCACCAGTACCTGGTCGGCTTCTCGACCAAGGCGACCGGCATCGCGCTGCCGGTCAGCGACACCGGCGTGAACGCGTTCCGCTACTTCGTGATCGATCTCGGCGTCGGCACGCGCGCGTACGGGCAGGCGGTCGTCAGCGGCAACGAGATCTACGTGACGAGCGACACCGCGGACATCAACAACCCGCTGTACGGCGTGAACGAGATCGGCACCGGCCAGGTCACGCGCGTGAACCTGTCGAGCGGCTTGATCGTCGCGACGCAGTCGACCGCGACGGGCGCCGCCGCCGTCGACGTCGCGCAGGGCGTCGTCTACACCGGCAACGGCGCCGGCACGCAGACGGCGAACTACTCGAGCTCGTACGACGCGAACGGGCGAGCGACCGAGCTCTCGAACATCCCGAGGGTCATCCGCTCGCTGTGGCTGAGGACGCAATGAAGAAGAGAGCGCATCGATCCCAGCCGGCGCTCGGGGTGCTACCCCGCGTCTTCGCGCGTGCGCTTCGCGCACCGCGCTCAGCTCGTCGCTCCGCTCCTCGGCGCTGCCCCTCTTCGCGCCGGCATGCGCAGGCCGGCTTCACGATGGTCGAGGTGCTGGTCGCCTTGTTCATCATGACGATCTCGCTCGCCGGGCTGATCGGCATGACCGCGACCGGCATGCACGCGACCGCGTACGCGCGCCACGCCGCCGAGGCGTCGGTGTGCGCCGAGGACAAGCTCGAGCAGCTGCGCATCATGGCGCCCGCGAACCTCGCGAGCGGCACCGATCACACCGACGCGAAGGCGTTCGTCACCAACACGGGCGCGTACACGCGCACGTGGACCGTGACATGGAACGGCACGCTCGCGACCTTGACCGTCTCGGTCTCGTGGAGCGAGGACGGCCAGAACCACGCGATCACCTATCGCACGATGCGGAGCAACTCGTGAGCGGTCGATCCCAGCCGGCGCTCGGGGTGCTTCCCCGCGTCCTCGCGCCTGCGCTGCGCGCAGTGCGCTCGGCTCGTCGCTCCGCTCCTCGGCGCTGCCCCTCTTCGCGCCGGCATTCCCGCGCGCAGGCGGGCTTCACGCTGATCGAGATGATGATCGCGGTCGTGCTCGTCTCGATCGTGATCGGCTTCGCGCTGCAGGTCGGCCTGACGTTCGTCAACGCGGCGCGGGCGGCGCGCGAGGCGCAAGGCGCGGAGCGCGGCGCGCGCACGTCGATCGAGTACCTGTCCGACGTCGTGCGCGCGGCCTCGACGGGCTCGCCGACCGCCGACGTGCGGGACGCGACCAACTGCACGGTCGCGCCCTCGGTCGCCGTCGAGAACCACGCCGATCAGCCCGACAAGCTGACGGTCGTGTACGGCTCGGGCGGCGTGATCACCTCGCTGCGCTCGACCTTCGACGGCAACTCGAGCAGCTTCGACGTGCAGGACGCGACCGGCCTCCAGCCCGGCGACGGCGTGATCATCACCGACGGGTCGATGGGCCGCTTGGTGCCGGTCAAGACGATGTCGGCGACGACCGGCCCCGCGACGATCACGACGACCTCGGTGTCGTCGGCGTGCAGCGGCGTGTCGATGCCGGGCTCGGGCTTCGCGAGCGGATCGATCGTCGTGCGCGGGCGCGCGGCGCGCTTCTACGTCGCCAACGCGACCGACGGCACGCCGATGCTGTGGATGGATCCCGACGCCGACGGCCCCGCGCCCGCCGAGCCGCTCGCCGAGGGCATCGAGGACATGCAGATCGCGGTCGGCATCGACCTCAACGGCGACGGCGTGATCACCGACGGCGCGTCGGACGCCGACGAGTGGTTCTACAACGCGCCCGGCGACGCCGCGCCGCCCGATCCCACGGTGACCAAGTGGACCGCGATCCGCATCAGCCTGGTCGCCCGCACGACCACCGACAAGGGCACGCAGCCGCAGTCGCAACGGCCCGCGCTCGAAGATCGCCCGGCCGGATCGATGGACATCTACCGCCGCCGCGTGCTCGCATCGGTGATCGAGATCCGCAACCTCGAGACCAATCCATGATCTCTCGCCCTCGCGATCAGCGCGGCGTCGCGATGTTCATCGTCCTGCTCGTCGTGTCGTCGCTGATGACGGTCGGCCTGCTCGCGATCTACCTGACGCTGGGCGAGACCAAGTCGACCGCGTACGCGGTCGATTCGAAGTCGGCGCTGTACTGCGCGGAGGCGGGCCTCGCCAAGGCGCGGCCGCTGATCGGCGCGAACTACGCGTCGTGGGCCGCGATCCTCAGCAACGACACCGCGAACATCCCGAGCTGGTACCCGGTCACCGGAGACATCGACGTGCCGGCCGACAACGTGAACGACTTCTCGGTGACGATCCGAGACAACGACGACGAGCCGACCGGCTCGCCGAACGATCTGACCAAGGACAACGACATGCGCGTCTTCGTGATCTCGAAGTGCACGCGCTATCCGGAGACGCCGCGCGAGGTGACCGAGCTCATCTACTACACCGGCGGCGGCAACGCGTACCGCAACCAGAGCGGCCAGGGCGCCGGCAACACCGGCAACTCGAACTAGACGTGCACCTCGCGATCGATCTCCTCGATCATCGTGTCGAGGAGCGCGAGGGCGCTGGCGACGTCGCTCGGCTTGCGCGCGAGGGCGCGGCGCACCGCGGCCTCGACGGTGCCCTTGCGCTCGCGATCGACGCGCCGGCCCGCGGCGGAGAGCGTGAAGCGCGCGCGCCGGCGATCGGCGGGATCGGCCACGCGCACGATCAGGCGGCGCGCTTCGAGGCGCGCGAGGACGCCGGTCAGCGTGCTCGGGTGCATGCCGAGCGTCGAGGCGATCGCCTGCGCGGTGATCGTCGGGTGCAGCCCGATCATGCGGACGACCAGGCGCTGCGGCCCGGTGACGCCGAGCGTGCGCGCCATCCGTTTCGAGGCGACCTCGAGCGCGTGCGCGAGCTTCCACACGCGCTGCATGAGCTCCAGGGTGTCGCCCTTGAGGCGCGGGACCGGCGGTGCTTCGACCATCCGCTCGAGGGTAGCGGATCTCGAGAATCGACGCGGCGATGGAGTTGCCGGCCGGCGTCTTCGGTGCCGTCGCGTCGATTCGCCTCCCTCCGCAATCGTTTGAGGTCAAACTATTTCTGCGTGACGACTCGCCGCGGGCGTGCGCAGGCGCTCACCGTGCGCGCCCGCCACGCAGCGCGCCTACCGATTCCCCGAGCGAAGCGTGCGATTCGGGGCGGTTACCCGCCGGGGCAGATCGCCTCGCGGGGCACGACGCTCGCATGCACGTGGAGCCGCGCAGGGGGGCGCCGTTTGGCCGAACCGATCCATGAGCTCGTCTCCGCCTTGATGGTGGAGGTCCTCGACTCGTTCGAGAAGCTCGAGATCGTGCTCGCCCTCGAGCGGGCCGGCACGTCGCGCGAGGTCGCGGCGATCGCGGCGGAGCTGCGGCTCGACGACGAGCAGGTCGCCGACGCCCTCGGCGAGCTGGCGGCCAGCGGCGTGTGCGAGGCCGTGGCCGGCGGGCATCGGCTGACCGCCGAGGGCGCGTGGCGCACGCACGTCGACGCGCTCGCGCAGCTCCAGCGCAGCGATCGCATGCAGGTCGTCGCGCTGATGTCGCGCGCCGCGCTCGAGCGAATGCGCGCGGCCGCCAACCGCGCGTTCGCGGATGCGTTCATCATCAGGAAGAAGGGAGGGCCCGACGATGGCTGAGCTCGTCTACGTCTTGTGCGCGCTCACGTCGCTCCTGTGCGCGATCCTGCTCGCGCGCGGCTACGCGCGGTCGCGGCAGAAGCTGCTCGTGTGGAGCACCCTGTGCTTCGTCGGGCTCTTCCTCAACAACGTGATCACGATCATCGATCTCGTGCTCGTCCCCGACGTCGATCTGCGCTGGCTGCGCAGCGGCGTCTCGTTCGTCTCGGTCGCGCTGCTCGCGTTCGGCCTGATCTGGGAGGAGTCATGAACATCGTCCTCTTGGGCGCGATGCTCGACGGCGCGCGCATCGGGTTGTGCTTGGTCGTCGCGCTCGGCTTCCTGCGCCTGGGCCGCCGCTCCGCGGATCGCCTCTACTACGCGTTCGCGATCGCGTTCGTCCTGCTCGCGGCCAACTGGACGCTGCTCGGCGTCGGCGCCGCGTCCGGGGATCACAGCGCCGCCGCGTTCCTGCCGCGCCTGCTCGCGTTCCTCCTGATCATCGCGGGGATCGTCGACAAGAATCGGCGCGCGAACCGTTGAGCCAGGCGATCCACTCGTCGACGCCCTGGCCGGTCTTCGCCGACAGCGCGATCACGCGCGGGTCGGGCATCACGCGCGCGAGGCCGTCGCGGATCGCGCGCACGTCGACGTCGAGGTGCGGCAGGAGATCGATCTTGGTGAGCACGACCAGATCGGCCTTGCGGAACATCACCGGATACTTGAGCGGCTTGTCCTCGCCCTCGGTCACCGACAAGGCGACCACGTTCGCGGCCTGGCCGAGATCGTAGATCGCGGGGCACACGAGGTTGCCGACGTTCTCGATGAAGAACAGCTCGACCTCGCGCCACGGCATGTGGTGGAGCGCGTCGTGGACGAGCTTGGCGTCGAGGTGACACGCGGTGCCGGTGGTGATCGGCGCCGCCAGGATGCCGGCGCGCCGCAGCCGCTGCGCGTCGTGATCGGTCGCGAGATCGCCCGACACCGCGCCGATGCGGTGCGCGTCGCCGAGCCGGGTCGCGGTCGCCTCGAGCAGCGCGGTCTTGCCCGAGCCCGGCGAGCCCATCAGGTTGATCGCGAGCACGCCGGCCTCGACGAAGTGCTCGCGCAGGTGCGCGGCGCGCAGATCGTTGTCGGTGAGCAGCTTGTGGTGGACGTCGATCGGGAGGATGTCGGGATCGCCGCAGCCGCAGTCTTCACACATCGGGGACCTCCAGCTCGATGCGCTCGAGGATCAGATCGTCGCCGGCGGCGAGCACGGCCGGCCGGTGACAACGCGGGCAGCGGAGCGGCGCGTCGGGGGCGAGCTCGAGCTCGCAGCGCGCGCACCGCCAGCTCGCCGGGACCGGCTCGAGCACCAGCTCGGCGCGCGCGCACGCGCTGCGCACGCGGAACGTCTCGAACGCGGTGCGCAGGAGCGACGGCTCGACGCCGCTCTGCTCGCCGATGCGCACGGTCAGGCGCGTCGCGTGCGCGCCCGGGTGCGCGGCGAGCTCGAGCTCGACGCGCTCGACCAGCGACGCGACGATCGAGTACTCGTGCATCACTCGACTCCGAAGCGCGGCTCGCGCTTGGCGAAGAACGCCGCGAGGCCCTCGGCGAAGTTCGGGCCGTCGGCGATGCGCGCGAGCTCGCTGAGCTCGGCGTCGAGGTGGGTGTCGAGCCGATCCATCCCGGCGGCGCGGTTGAGCAGCGACTTGGCGACGCCGACCGCGGTGGTCGGCGCGTCGGCGAGCCGCGCGGCGAGCTCGCGCGCGCGATGATCGGCGTCGGTCGCGACCTCGTTGATCAAGCCGAGCTCGAGCGCCTGGTGCGCGGTCAGCCGCGGGCCGAGCAGCACGAGCTCCATCGCCTTGCGGAGGCCGACCAGCCGCGGCAGGAAGAACGTCGTCGACTCGGCGCCGGTCAGCCCGGTCTTGAAGTACGCCCACTCGAACGCGGCGCGCTCGGACGCGATCACGAGATCGCACGCCATCGCGAGGCCGAGGCCGCCGGCGGCGGCGGGACCGTCGACGCACGCGATCCACGGCTTGGGCGCGCGGCGGATCTCCGAGATCGTCGAGTGGATGTACTCGAGGATCTGCTTGAAGACCGCGCCGTAGCCGGTGCGCGGCGGGCGCGCCTCGGGTGAGAGATACGCGACGTCGCGATCGCCGCCGGCCGCGATGTACTTGAGATCGGCGCCGCTGCAGAAGATGCCGCCGTCGCCGCGCAGGATCACCGCGCGCACGTCGCGATCGCGCGCGAGCTGGAGGCCGGCCTTGCGCAGATCGCGCGCGGTGTCGACGTCGAGCGAGTTGAAGCGCTCGCGCCGCGCGATCGTGAGGATGCCGACGGCGCCGTCGCGATCGATCGTGATGTGCGGCATGGCTCCCATGGCTCCCTCCGTCAGCAGATCCTCGGCAAGAGCTCGCCGTCGGCCTCGCCGAGCAGGCGCCGCCCGAAACCGGTGTCGACGATCACCTGGCCGATGCGCTCGTCGGTGCAGACGCCGACCACCGCGGCGGCGCGCCCGAGCGGGTGCGCGCGCAGCGCATCGAGCACGGCGTCGGCGGCGGCGGCGCGCACGCCGATCACCGCCTTGCCCTCGTTGGCGACGATCAGCGGATCGATCCCGAGCAGCTCGGCGGCGGCGCGGACCTCGTCGCGCACCGGCACCGCGCGCTCGTCGAGCGTGATGCCGACGCGGCTCTTGTCGGCCATCTCGTGCAAGGCGCTCGCGAGCCCGCCGCGGGTCGGATCCTTCATCGCGACGATCGCCTCGCCGCCGGCCGACAGCGCGCGGCGCACGAGCCCGTTCAGCGGCGCGACGTCGGACGCGATCGGCGTGTCGAGCGCGAGCTCGGCGCGGGTCGCGAGCACGGCGAGGCCGTGATCGCCGATCGTGCCGGTGACGATGAGCTTGTCGCCCGGGCGCAGCTCGCAGTCGCGCACGACGCGCGACGCGAGCCCGACCCCGGCCGTGTTCAGGATCAAGCCGTCGATCTCGCCGCGGCGCATGACCTTGGTGTCGCCGGTGACGATCGTCGTGCCCGCCTCGATGCACGCCTCGCGGATCGACCACCAGATCTTCTCGAGCGTGAGCTTGGCGAAGCCGTCCTCGATCACCGCGGCGCAGGTGAGCGCGAGCGGCTCGGTCGCGCCCATCATCGCGAGGTCGTTGACCGTGCCGCACACGGCGAGGCGGCCGATGTCGCCGCCGGGGAACACGATCGGTTGCACGACGTGCGAGTCGGTCGTGAGGATCAAGAAGCGATCGCCGAGCGGGATCGCGGCGCCGTCGTCCATCGCGGCGAGCCCGACGCCGCCCGGCACGTCGCCGAGCCCGGGCGCGAAGATCTGCTCGATCAGCGCGCGCATCGCGCCGCCGCCGGCGCCGTAGCGCAGCGAGATCGTGTCGTCGACGAACGCGGGGTTGCGCGGGCGGGTCATGATGCACGCTTCCTGCGCAGGTCGGGATGTCCGCCGTACTGGTGCCAGATCCGGCACGTGCCCTCGGCCGACACCATGCACGCGCCGACCGGCGCATCCGGCGTGCATTCGGCGCCGAACAGCGCGCAGTCGTGCGGCGACGCGATGCCCGCCATGATGTCGCCGCACTGACACTGCGCGACCAGCGCGGGCGGCGCGTCTTCGATCAAGGACGCGATGTCGATCGTGTAGCGGCGCCGCGCGTCCCAGCCCGCGAACTCGTCGCGCAAGCGGAGGTTGCCGTTCGGCACGTGCGCGATGCCGCGCCAGCGCCCGCCCATCGGCTCGAACACGCGCCACAGCATCGCCTGCGCGGCGCGATTGCCTTCCTTCGTCACGCAGCGCGGGAAGCAGTTGTCGACGACGCGCGCGCCCTCGGCGATGCGCTCGACGAGCTTCACGAGGCCGGCGAGGATGTCGAGCGGCTCGAAGCCGGCGACCACGACCGGCACCTGGTGGCGCGCGACGAACGGCTCGAACACGCCCCAGCCGGTGATCGTCGCGGCGTGCCCCGCGGCGAGGAAGCCTTCGATCTTCGAGCCGGGCATCTCGCTGACGATCTCCATCACCGGCGGGATGTACTTGTGCGCCGACAAGATCGAGAAGTTCGCGGGCGGATCGGCGAGCAGCACCGCCGCGGTCGCGACCGCGGTCGTCTCGAAACCGGACGCGAAGAAGACGAGGTCTCGGTCCGGAGAGGATCGCGCGAGCTCGACCGCCTGCGCGACGCCGTACACGACGTCGACCGGCGCGCCCGCGTTGCGCTCGTCGGCGAGCGAGCGCGACGTGCCGGGCACGCGCAGCATGTCGCCGTAGGTCGCGACCCGCACGCCCGCGCGCGCGAGCGCGACCGCCTCGTCGACTTCCGGAACGTCGGTGACGCAGACCGGGCAGCCGGGGCCCATGATCACGTCGAGCTCGTCGGGGAACGCGGCGCGCAAGCCGAAGCGCGCGATCGCCTGCTCGTGGCTGCCGCACACGTGCATCACCGACGCGCGGCGGCCCAGGCGCTGGGTCGCGTGCGAGAGCGCCTCCTCGAGCGCGTGCGCGCGCGCCGGGTCGCGGAAGTGGAGCGGCGTCTCAGCCACGGCGCGCCGCCTCGATCTCGCCGCGCACGTCGGCGCTCATCAGATCATCGCGCGCGAGCAGCTCGTCGTAGAGCGCGAGCGTCTCGCCGATCTGATCGGCGGGGATGCGCCGGATCGCGAAGCCGACGTGGTTGAGCACGTAGTCGCCGGGCACGACCGGCGCGTCGCAGACGTCGAGGCGCACCTGCTTGGTCACGCCCCAGAAGTCGACGGTCGCGACATCGCCGTCGACGGAGATCACGCGGCCGGGGACGCCGAGGCACATGCCCCGGGCTAGTGCAGGGCCCGTGCCCGCGCGTCGGCGACCCACGCCTGGCCGAGGGCGATCCCGCCGTCGCCGGGCGGCACCTCGCGATGGAGGCGCACGTCGAGGCCCTGCGCCGCGCGCAGCACGCCCTCGGCCAAGCGTGGATTCTGGAACGCGCCGCCGGTCAGCACGATCGGCATGACGCCGCGCGCCGTGATCGCGTCGCGGATCCGATCGATCGTCGCGGCGACCAGCGTGTCGTGGAAGCGCGCGGAGATCACGCCGGGCGCAAGTCCCGCGCGTAGATCGTCGACGATCGCGCGCACCATCGGGCGCAGATCGATCTCGGGCACCGCGCCGCCGTCCCGCGTGATCGCGAAGGGATAGACCCCGTGATCGCCCGGAGCGGCGGCGCGGTTCCACGCGACGGCGAGCTGGCCCTCGTACGTCGCGTGCGGACGCCCCAGGACGAGCGCCCCGATTCCGTCGAAGAAACGGCCGACGCCGCGCGCGCGGGGCGTGTTGAGCCCGTTCGCGATCATCTGCCTGACCACCTGGATCGCGCCGGCCGGCGCGTCGGCGAAGACCGCGAGGCGATCGAGCGGCGCGAGCCCGCCGTAGGCGTCGTCGAGCAGCGCGAGCGCGACGCGCCACGGCTGGTGGATCGCGGCCTCGCCGCCGGCGAGCGCGATCGGGCGGAAGGTCGCGAGCCGCGTGAAGTCGCGGGCATCCGCGAACAAGACCTCGCCGCCCCACGCGGTGCCGTCCGTGCCCCAACCGGTCCCGTCGTAGGCCACGCCGATCACGGGGCCGGCGAGGCCGTGCTCGGCGATCGCGGCGGCGACGTGCGCGTGGTGGTGCTGCACGCCGACATGCAGCTCGGCGACGCGTGCCCGCGCGAATTGCGTCGACAGGTAGCCCGGATGCAAGTCGTGCGCGATCACCTTCGGCTGGACCTGGAGGATCTCCTCCATCTTCGCGACCGCTTCCTCGAAGAACGCGAGCGCCGACGGGTTGTCGAGATCGCCGACGTGCGGGCCGAGGTACGCGGTGTCACCGACCGCGACGCAGAAGGTGTTCTTGAGCTGCGCGCCGACCGCGAGGATCGGCTGGTCGACCGCGCGCGCGAGCGCGATCGGCCGCGGCACGAAGCCGCGCGAGCGTCGCATCAGGCACGGCGCGCCGTCGATCACGCGCGCGACCGAGTCGTCGCAGCGGGTCGCGATCGCGCGGTCGTGCACGAGCAGCACGTCGGCGATCGTGTGGAGCCGCGCGACCGCTTCGTCGTTCGACGCGCAGATCGGCTCGTCGCTGAGGTTGGCCGAGGTCATCACGAGCGGTCGGCCGGCGGCGCGCAGGAGCAGGTGATGGAGCGGCGTGTACGGCAGCATCACGCCGAGCAGATCGGTGTCGGGGGCGACCTCGGGCGCGATTGGCGCGAAGGGCCGGCGCGCGATCAGCACGATCGGGCGCTCCGGGGTCGCGAGCAGCGCGAGCTCCTCGTCGGTCGGCGTCACGATGCGCGCGGCGTGCGCGAGGTCGGGCACCATGATCGCGAACGGCTTCTCGTCGCGGTGCTTGCGCCTGCGCAGGGTCGCGACCGCGGGCGACGACGCCGCGTCGCACGCGAGGTGGAAGCCGCCGAGGCCCTTGATCGCGACGATCGATCCGTTCGCGATCATCGTGGCGACGTCGTAGATCGGATCCGGGCTGCCGATCGGCGCGCCCTCGGGCGACCACAGCGCGAGCCGCGGTCCGCACACCGGACACGCGTTCGGTTGCGCGTGGAAGCGGCGATCGTGCGGATCGAGGTACTCGCGCTTGCACGCGGGGCACATCGCGAACGGCGTCATCGTCGTCGCGGGGCGGTCGTACGGCACGCCGGTCGCGATCGTGAAGCGCGGGCCGCACGCGGTGCAGTTGGTGAACGGATAGTGGAAGCGCCGATCGGCGGGATCGAAGATCTCGCGCTCGCAGTCGCGGCAGGTCGCGAGATCCGGCGGGATCGACAGCGCGCGCGCGCCGCCTTGCTCGCTGTCCTCGATCACGAAGTCGTGCGCGTCTTCGCCTGCGATCGGCTCGGCGACCAGCGCGCGCACGCGCGCGGGCGGCGGCGGCGCGCGCAAGGTCTCGACCAGCTGCGCGAGCGCGTCCTCGCTGCCGAACGCGTGCACGGTGACGCCCTGCGCGTGGTTGTGCACGCGCCCGCCGACGCCGATGCGATGCGCGACGCGATAGACCCACGGGCGGAAGCCGACGCCTTGCACGACGCCGCGGATCTCGATCCTCATGCCCTGCATCGCGCCACCTCGTCGATCACCGCGTCGACCAGCGCGGGCAAGGACGCCGCGACCGCCGGCGTGCAGCCGTAGCCGACGTCGGTCGACGCCGGCACCACGCCGACGATCACGACCTCGCGCGGCATCTCGTCGAGCCACGCGACGCCCGCGAGCAGATCGGCGACGCCGACCTGGTGCGCGGACAGCCGGGTCTGCACGGCGCGCGGGACCTCTTCGCCGGCGAGCCGCACCAGCGTGCCGGGCGGCCCGTCGCCCGCGATCGCGTCGACGACGATCACGCGATCCGACGCCGCGACGATCGCGATCAGATCCATGCCGAGCGTGCCGCCGTCGACGACGCGCACGCCTTTCGGCGCGCCCCACGAGCTCGCGAGCGCCTGCACGACCGCGACGCCGGCGCCGTCGTCGGAGCACAAGAGGTTGCCGAGCCCCAAGACCAAGACGTCGATGCGCTCACTCGTCATCGGCCTTGCGGTCCTTGGGCAGGTACTTGTAGCCGCTGAAGATCGAGTCGAGCGTGCCGTTCTTCTCGGTGCGCGAGACGAGCAGCGAGATCATCACGTGCGCGGTGACGAACATCAGCAGCACCCACATCGTCACGTGGTGCAGCCACCGCGCGCCCTGCGCGCCGTGGAAGATCGGGAGCAGGAACTGCCACATGCGCATGTACGACGTCGGCGCGTTGACCGAGTACAGCGCGAAGCCGGTCAAGACGAGCAGGCCGTACAGCATGTAGACGAACAGGTAGGTGAGCCCGGCGAGCGGGTTGTGCCCGACCGCCATCGGCGGATCCTTGTCGATCAGCAGATAGAAGCGGATCACGCCGACGATGTGGCGCAGCCGCTCCTTGGTCGTCGGCACGAACTCGCGCCAGCCCGACCGCCGCGGCCCGAGGAAGATCCACGCGACGCGCGTGAGCACGGCGAGCGAGAAGACGATCGCGCCGTAGAAGTGGATCACCTTGATCCATCCGGTCGTGAAGTGCGCGCCGGCGGGACCGGGCTGCTGCGCGAACGGCTTGCCGAGGTAGTAGCCGGTGACCGCGAGCACGGCGATCGATCCGACGATCAGCCAGTGGGTGAGCCGCACCAGCGCGTCCCACACGTAGACCGGCTCGAGATCGCCGTGGCCGTCGATGCGCATCTTCCGCAAGCGGATCGACTGCCGCATCGCCGCGATCGGCTTCATCATCACCGCACCTTCACGCGAGTGACCTCGCGCCCCTTCGGATCGACCACGTGGACCGCGCACGCCATGCACGGGTCGAACGAGTGCACGGTGCGCAGGATCTCGAGCGGCTGCTCGGCGTCGGCGACCGGCGTGTCGATCAGCGCCGCCTCGTACGGACCGGGGAGCCCGCTCGAATCGCGCGGCCCCGCGTTCCACGTCGACGGCACGATGCACTGGTAGCGCGCGATCTTGCCGTGCTCGATCGCGACCCAGTGGCCCAGCGCGCCGCGCGGCGCCTCGTGGAAGCCGGCGCCCATCGCGTGATCGGGCCAGCTCGACGGATCCCACTTGTCGTTGTCGTGGATGCGCAGCTCGCCGCGCCCCATGTTGTTCGCGAGCTCGTCGACCCATTCGCCGATCTTCTCGGCGAGGACCAGGGTCTCGATGCCGCGCGCCGCGACGCGGCCGAGCGTCGAGAACAGCGCCTCGGGCCCGACCCCGAGCTTGGTGAGCGCGCCGTCGACGGCGGCCTTCACCTGCGGGTGCCCCGACGCGTACGCGACGAGCATCCTCGACAAGGGCCCGACCTCCATCGGGAGGCCTTGGTAGCGCGGCGACTTCAGCCACGAGTACTTCGCGCTGGTGTCGAGGCGCTCGAACGGCGGCTTCGGCCCGGTGTAGTTCGGGCGCGTCTCGCCGACCGAAGGATGCAGCGGCTTGTCGCCGTCGTACCAGGAGTGCGTGACGTGCTCGGTGATGTGCTTCGGATCGAACGGCTCGACGTGCGAGAGGTCGCGCTTGGTGATCACGCCCGACGGGAAGTAGAGCGGGCCGCCCTTGGTGTCGTTGAGCGGGTACTCGCCGTAGACGAGGTAGTTGCCGGCACCGGCGCCGTGCCCGGCCCAGTCCTTGTAGAACGACGCGACCGCGAGCAGATCGGGGATGTACACGCGCGAGACGAACTCGCGCGCGCCCGCGATCAGCTTCTTGAGCGCCATGATCGTCTCGACGTTGAGCGCGGCCTGGCTGTTCGGATCGATCGGCGTCGCCATGCCGCCGACGAGGAAGCTCTGCAGGTGCGGGTTCTTGCCGCCGAGGATCGCGTGCAGCTTGATGAACTCGCGCTGCCACTCGAGCGCCTCGAGGTAGTGCGAGACCGCGAGCAGGTTCGCGGCGGGCGGAAGCGCGTACGCGGGATGCCCCCAGTACGCGTTGGCGAATGGTCCCAGCTGGCCGCGGTCGACGAAGCCTTTCAGGCGAGCTTTGACGTCGCCGAAGTAGGTCGCGCTCGCGTTGTGCCAGTCCGACAGGGACTGTGCCAGCTGGGCGGTCTCCGACGGA
>DATJIA010000326.1:0-7626 GCA_035493675.1 Kofleriaceae bacterium
TCGTTCGATAACTACTTCGGCCGCCTCGTCGCGAGCGGCGCGTACGCGCCCGGCGAGGTCGACGTGCCGCCCGCCGACTGGGCGCTCTCCGACGGCAACGGCGGCACCGTCGCGCCGCACCCGGACACCGACTACTGCTTCGGCGTCAACCACGGGTGGAACGACATGCACGACGACTGGAACAACGGCGCCAACGATCACTTCGTGACCAACAACAACCCGAACGGCCAGCGCGTGATGGGCTACGAGGACGACACCGTCATCCCGTTCTATTACGCGCTCGCCAAGAACTTCGCGATCGGCGATCGCTACTTCGCGTCGGTGATGACGTCGACCTGGCCGAATCGCCTGTTCTTGATGGCGGCGACCTCGTTCGGCATCGGCGACAACTCGTGGGTCTCGATCGACACCACCGAGCATCCGGTCGCGAACCTCATGCAAGAGCTCGACGACGCCGGCCGCACCTGGCGCGACTACACCGACGGCCCGCACATGATCGAGTTCTTCCTGCACTACGGCTACAAGGGCTCGACGCTCGCGAACCTCTTCGACGTGCGCTGCAACCTGTTCGACGACATCGCGAAGGACGAGCTGCCCGACGTCGCGTTCGTGATGGGCAACGAGACCAGCGAGACCTCCGACGAGGGACCGTCGGCTTTGCCCGGCGTCGGCGGTCAGCTCGTCGAGCAGATCATCCGCGCGCTGTGGGCGTCACCCGCGTGGGCGCACACGGCCGTGTTCATCACCTACGACGAGAACGGCGGCATGGCGGATCACGTGCCGCCCGCGGTCGCGTGCGCGCCCGACGACTACGCGCCGCACGACGAGCAGGGCATGCCGTTCACCGGCGACTTCCAGCACACCGGCTTCCGCGTGCCGTTCATCGTCGTCTCGCCGTACGCGAAGCCGCACTACGTCTCGCACACGACCTACGATCACGCGTCGCTCGCGCGCTTCGTCGAGGTCCGCTTCGGATTGAAGGCGCTCACCAATCGCGACGCCAACGCGACGCCGCCGCTCGACATGTTCGACTTCGCGCACCCCGCGTTCCTGACCCCGCCGACGATCGACGCGCACACGGTCGTGCCGCCCGCCGTGCTGCAGCAGTGCAACCAGACCTACGCGCCGTACACCTGCGAGTAGCGTCGCCGCGGACACATCACTTGAACGCTTCGAGGCGGCCGGTCTTGTTGTCGATGCCGATCGGCGTCGCGTGGATGTCTTGGCCGTCGATCGTGATCATCGTCAGCGTCGCGCGCTGATCCTCGCGCCAGCGCTTGTGCGAGCCCGGGATCATGTCGAAGCGCTCGCCGCCGATCGGCAGCTTGCACTCCTCGTGCTTCTCGACCTTCACGCACGCGGCGTGCTTCATCTCCTCGGGGTTCGGGCCGTAGTCGTAGCGGCCCGTCGCGGTGCCGACGAGGATCTCGCGCAGCGCGCGACCGCCGGGGAGCGCCACCTGTTCGTCCCACGCGAGGTGCTCGTGGCCCGCGATATACGCGTCGGCGTGGCCGGCGACGAGCAGCGCGCCGAGGATCGCGGCGAAGCGCTGGTTGGGGCGCGTGATGATCGACCACACCGGCACGTGGCCGAAGACGATCCGCATGCGCGCGGCCTTCGCGTTCGTGAGGTCGCCGGCGAGCCACTTCGAGAAGGCCGGCGAGACGTGTTGATCGACGACGTGCGCGAGCGCGAGGTGCACGCCGTCGACGTCGACCGCATAGGAGAACGGCGCGGCGTCGAGCGCGAGCTTGCCGCCTGCGGGCTGCTTCGCGCCGATGATCGCGATCGGCGCCGCCCATTGATCGAGATCGGCGAACGCCTGCGCGTAGAGCCGGCGCTGGCCGTCGAGGTACGCGTCGTGGTTGCCGGCGATCGGCAGGACCGGGATGCCGGCGGTGCGCAGCGGCAGGAGCAGCCGGCGGATCGCGCGCCACGCGTGCGCGCGGAAGCGGACCTGGCCCGGCGAGTCGGTGACGTTGCCGTTGGTGAAGTCGCCGGTGATCACGACGAAGCGCGGGCGCATCGCGACCAGCGCCGAGATCATGCGCGCGGCGCCCGGCGGCAGCTCGTCCTTCGCGGTCGCCGAGATGTGCAGATCGGAGAGCACCGCGAAGGTCAGCGGCCGCGGCGCGTCGGCGCGCGCGACGGTCGTGCTGACCGTGCTGATCAACGCGATCGCGAGGACCCAGCGAGCCACCATCCGACGATTCGATCCTCGCACGTCCGCGGGGACGCGCCAGCAGGAACCGCTATTCCACGTCGGCGAGCGCGCTCGTCGTCACGAGCCGACCGAAGTAGTAACGCGGGACGCCGTCATGGGTGAGCCCGGTGCGCTTGAAGAGCAGACCGTGCGCGTAGGTGGGCGCGGTCCACGTCGAGGTCGTGCGGTCGTCGACGATCGCGGACGAAGACAGCCACGACTTCGCGCGCGTCGCCATCGCCTGGCTGTTCGCGAGCGTGCCGCCGCTGTACGTGTAGACCGTCGCGAAGCGGCGGGAGAGATCGGCGAAGTCCGCGGTCGCGGAGGTCACGTAGGCGTCGAAGTCGGCGGTGTGGCCGTAGAGCGAGTCGAGCAGGTAGAGCTCGGCGACGGGCATGCCGCCGGCGTGCACGAACGCGGCGGCGGTGTTGTAGCCGCCGGAGTGCGACGCGACGACCAGCCGGCCGACGTCGTCGGCGGACAACGGCCCGAGCGTCGGCTCGAGCTTGCCGAGCGTCTCGTCGATCATCGCGCGCATCGCGCCGCTGCCGGCGAGCGCGCCCGGATCGCCGTTCGGTTGATCGTAGGCGAGCTCGGGGACGATCAGGATCGCGTTCTTGTTCGACGCCTCGAGCTGCGCGGCGAGCGCGTACGACTTGCGCGTGCCGGTGCCGGTCGTGCAGACGGTGTCGGTGGCGCCGACGACGTTCGACGCGCAGTTGTACCAACCGTGCAGGAAGACGATCACGTCGACCGGCGGCGTCGGGTCGAGGCGCGAGGGCAGGTAGACGACGACGTCGGGATGGCCGGCGCCGGGGAACGCGCCGCTCTCGAGCTGGAACGACAGCGTGGTGCCGGTCGCGACGTACGGACCGTCGGACTTGCCGTCGATGTCCGGGAGCAGGCCGTCGCCGGCGGTCTCCGCGGGATCGTCATCGGCGGGAGCCGAGACGTCGGTGCAGGCACTGATCAGGACCAGAGCGACGATCGCGACGCGCACGCGCGCGACGTTTGCAAAGGTCGGACCGCGCGCAAGCCCGCGATCGCACGCGCGCGTGGCTAGTCGAGCGGTCGGGACGCGCGACCCTACTCGTGCGACGGATTGAGCACGACGTGGTCGTGCCCGTCCGCCTTCAGCTCGTCGGGGATCACGTCGACCTTGGCGAGGCTGACCGAGCCGCCCGGGCCGAAGTGCGAGATCGTGAAGTGCGCGTAGGGCTTTCCCTTCGCGCCGATGTAGCCCTTCATGCCGACGCGCGCGCCGTGCGCCTCGCCCATGCCGATCATGATCTGCGTCTTGCCGTCGACGATCGAGACGCCGACGATGCGCGCCTCGAGATCCTTCTTCGCGCCCGCGGTGCTGTTCGGCGGCGTCTTGGGGTTGAGCACCACCGTCGAGAAGCCGTTGACGTCCGACGGAATGCCCTCGATCACGCCGTGGCCGACGCCGCCGGAGACCTCGATGACGGTGAAGCTGTGGATGTTGCCGTGGGCGTCGATCGCGTAGCCCTTCATGCCCTCGACGGCGCCTTGGGCCTCACCCGCGGAGAAGGCGATCTTCGCGTGGGTGTCGTTCTCGGCGGTGACGGCGAGGACGCGCGCGTGGACGTCGTGCGCGAGCGGGCGCCCCTGCATGTCTTCCGTGGTCGGGTCCCACGTCTGGACGTCCTTCATGTCCGTCGACGCAGGACGATTCTCGGCCGACTTCTCGTGTTTCCCCATGCTCTGATCTTCAGCAAAGAGCGGTCCATCGCCTAGAGGTTTCGTCCTCGAAGAGATGCGATTCGTGTGGGTGGACCGTGAGTGGACCAGCTGGACCCGCGGGGACACCCCGGGTTATTCGTAGGACATGGCTCGGGTGCTCGTGGTCGATGACAACGTCGACTCGGCGGACATGATCGCCGAAGCCCTAACGGCGTTAGGGCATTCGACGCGCGCGGTCTACGACGGGCCGTCGGCGCTCGCCGCCGCCGGCGAGCTCGCGCCCGAGGTCGCGCTGGTCGATCTCGGGCTGCCCGGGATGAGCGGGCTCGAGCTCGCGGGCCGGCTGCGCGACGCGGTCGCCGCGGTGCGGCTGATCGCGGTCACCGGGCGGAGCGGCGATCACGATCGCGCGGCGTCGCACGCCGCCGGCTTCGACGCCCACCTCGTGAAGCCGGTGCGCCTCGCCGATCTCGCGGCGCGAATCGCCGACCTCGCGCCGTAGTACAACCGGCGCATGCAGCGGTTCCTGATCGTGTGCCTCGGCGGCGCCGTCGGCTCGGGTACGCGCTACCTCGTCGGGCTGTGGGCCGGTGAGAAGCTCGGGACCTCGTTCCCCTACGGGACGCTGTTCGTGAACCTCGCCGGCTGCCTCGCGATCGCGTTCGTGCTCGAGATGGCGGTGCACGTGACGTCGTTCCCGCCGAACCTGCGCGTCGGGCTGACGAGCGGCTTCATGGGCGGGCTCACGACCTACTCGAGCTTCAACTACGAGACGACCTCCGCGTTCCAGCGCGGCGACTCGAAGACCGCGCTCGCGTACCTGGCGGTGACGCTGGTCGGGTGCGCGCTCGCCGGCCTGCTCGGCTACACGATCGCTCGCAGGATCTGGGCCTGACGAGTCACACGCGTCACAAGCGGTCGGCGGCCGTTTCGCTCGGGCATGAAGAAGAACAACACGCCCAAGAAGCTGCCGCTCTCGCTCGAAACCGTCCGCGACCTCGACCTGCGCCTCGAGGCGATCACCGGCGGCCAGCGCAATCGCTGGTACACGGCCGGCTCGGGCCAAGAAGTCTGCTGCGCCTGATCAGCCCGATCAGCTCGGCAGCCAGCGCGCGCCGGTCTCGCAGCTCACGTGATGCATCGCGAGCTTGGCGCCGTCGCGCGCGAGCACGCCGAAGACGATCGGCAGCGTGAAGCGTCGCGGGCCGATCGAGCCCGGGTTGAAGATCGTGAGGCCCTTGTCGGTGCCGATGAACGGCACGTGCGAGTGGCCGCAGATCACGATCGACGCCTCGGCCGCGATCGCGTGCGCGGCGACGTCGGCGCGCAGCTTCACGCCGTTGACCGCGATGTGCGTGAGGAAGATGCGCAGGCGGCCGTCGAGATCGATCACGAGCTCGTCGGGCAGGCCGGCGCGCGCGTCGATGTTGCCGCGGACCGCGTGGACGGGCGCGATGTCGGCGAGCGCGTCGAGGACGGCGAGCTCGCCGATGTCACCCGCGTGGAGGATCGCGTCGGGGCGCGCGTCGCGGAGCAGCTCGTACGCGCGCGGGTGCGGCGCGCTGTGGGTGTCGGCGACGATCGCGAGCCGAGCCGCGTGGACCTTCGTGCGTTGCTGCGTGAGCTTCATGATCGTCGGGGCTCGTCGAAGGGTAGGGTGAGCTGAGGCTTGGAAGACACGGTGCGGCCCCCGTACGCGTCGCTGCGACGGCGTTCGCGCGCGAACAGCTGCTCGAGCGACGGGCCGGTCGCGCTGCCCTCGAGCGCGCGCGCCTGGCGATCGAGCTCGCGCAGCGCGTGCAGGCGATCGCCCTGGCCGAGCTTCGCGCGCGCGACCGCGTCCTTGAGCGTGCGGATCGTCTGATCGTAGACGCGCAGCGGGACGGGGAAGGGATGACCGTCCTTGCCGCCGTGCGCGTACGAGAACCGCGCGGGATCGCGGAACCGCGACGGCGCGCCGTGCACGACCTCCGCGACCAGCGCGAGCGCCTCGACGGTGCGCGCGCCGACGCCGGGCACGAGCAGGAGCTCGGCGTAGTCGCGCGGGCCGCGCTCCGCCGCCGCGCGCAAGGTCGCGTGCAGGCGCTTCAAGAGGACGTCGCTCGGGCGCACGTCGTGATGGCGTGGCAGATCGAGGTGACGGAACGAGCTCAGCTCGGCGACGACGTCGTCGGGATCGCGCGCGACGATCGCGAGCTGCGCATCGCGCGACGGCGCCGCGTCGTGGTTGGTCACGTCGAGGATCGGCTGCGCGCGCGGCTCGCCGTCGATCGCGGCGTGCGGCTCGTCGACGAAGCTGTCGAGCCCTTCGCTGAGCCAGTGATACCGGCGCGCCATACCGGTGTCGTCGTTCATGCCCTGCTGGATCACGGCCCACGCGCCGTCGCGCGCGACGATGAAGCCGTGCAGGTAGAGCGCGAAGCCGTCCTGCACCGCGGCGCTGTCGACCTTCGCGACCAAGCGGCTGGTCCGCGCGAGCGCGAGCCCGTCGAGGCCGGTGCGCTCGCCGACCGCGACGAGCTCGTCGGGCGTGCGCCGCGACGCCTTGCCGCGCCCGCCGCAGACGTAGAGGCCGAGCTCGTCACGCTGCGCGGCGAGCCCGCGGCGCAAGGCGCCGAGCACGCTCGTCGTGATCCCCGACGAGTGCCAGTCCATCCCCATCACCGCGCCGAAGCTCTGGAACCAGAACGGATGCGACAACCGCCGCAAGAGCTCGTCGCGTCCGTGCTCGATCACGATCGCCTCGACGATCACGCGACCGAGCGCGGCCATGCGGGTCGCGAGCCACGCGGGCACGCGCCCACCGTGCAGCGGCAGATCAGCGCTACCGGTCGCGCGGCCCATGCGCCACTCTAGCGCGCGACGTTCAGTGCGGGAACGCGAAGAAGTTGGAGTAGCGCGCGCCGTGGAAGCAGAGATCGTTCCCACCCGATCGCGCGACGATGTACGTGCGCACCCAGAACGCCGGCAGGCAGTTCGCCGCGTGCGACATCTGCCGCGTCAGATCGAGGTGCAGCTTCTGATGATGCGTGCGCGCGCTGATCGTCACGTCGGTGTTCGGGCTCGCGACCCAGCCGCCGCACGTGCCGCTCGACGCGAGCTGCGCGGCCTCGATGTGCACGCGCGCATACGCGGGGTCGTAGTTGGTGTCGGGGCGCGTACACTCGGCGATCGACGTGCCGCTGTTGTTCGCGCCGTTGATGTCGGTGAGCTCGATGTCACCGTGGAAGTCGACCGAGGTCGACGCCGGATCGACGTCGAAGTGGTGCCACATGACGTAGTCGGTCTCGCCCTTCTTCACGATCTGACCCTCGCCGACGAACTTCTCCTCGTCGGTGTTGGCCGGGAAGTCGAGCGCGGGCGTGGGCACCGTGACGATGCAGCTCGTCTTTCCGCCGATCTCGAGCCGCGCACCGTGGTGCGACGTCGACGCGGACAGCACGCACGTGTACGTGCCCGGCGTCTCGAGCACGAGGTGCGCATCGGTGGTGAGCCACGATCCGCCGCGCAGATCGTTCTGCGTCGTCTTGATCCGCTCCTGCACGGGACCGGTGCACTGGAGCCGCAGCGACTGGAGGATGTCGTCGTCCCCGTCGGAGTTGACCTGCTTGCCGACGAGCTGGGCGTCGACGTACTTGGTCTCGCCGGCGGCGACCGTGACGGTCTGGGTCGCGATCGGATACTCGCCGCCCTGCTCGTACTCGGTGTCGACGAGGATC
>DATJIA010000327.1:0-18531 GCA_035493675.1 Kofleriaceae bacterium
GTACGTCTCGCGCAGCGGCTTGTCGTCGTCGTCACGCTGGATGTCGCCGTTCTTGTCGCGCACGTAGGCGCGCTCCTTCGGCTCGGCGACGTGCTGCACGCGCTTGAGATCGCGCGCGAGGGAAGGGAAGCACCAACCGTCGTCGCCGCCGTGCGCGGCGAAGAGGCGCTCGTTGTCGGGTTGGCGCGCCTTGAGGATGTCGCGGACGGTGCCGACCATCGGGATCGTGTACGGACGATCGCCCTTCGCGTTGCGGATCTGGATCAGCTCTTCGTCGAAGTCGACGTCCTCCCAGCGGAGGCGGCGGATGCCGTCGGTGCGCACGCCGGTGAAGAGCGCGACGCGCTGGAGGTCGCGACGCACGCCGTTCTTCATCTTCATGACGAGCTCGTGCCAGCTCTTCAGCTCGTGGTTGTCGATGCGGTTCTCGCGGGCCTCGAGCGCGCCGGGGATGAGGCGCTCGGTCGGGTTCGCAACGGGCAGGCCGTAGCGCTTGTGGTAGCTGCGCCAGATCGCGGAGACGTTCGCGAGCAGACGGTTCGCGACGGCGCGTCCGGGCGGGTTGCGTTCGTTCGAGCCCTGGATGCGCGTCGCTTCGCGTTCGATGTGCGCACGCACGGCATCGAGAACATCGGCGGTGAGATCGACAAGCGGTCGATCGAGCCACACCTTCAGATGGAGCTCGACGCCGCCGCGGAGCGTCGCGATCGATCGTGGGGAACAGACCTTGCCGCGACGATTCTCGCCGCGCTCCATCTTGCTCACGTGGAAGTCGAGCGCCTCGCGGAGCGACGGTCCACTGCGGAGCGCGCGGGCTTCGGCGCTCGGATCGATGCCGTCGGCGACCTTGCCGAGCAGGACGAGCGCGCGCTGTCGCGCGAGCGCCGCGTTCCACACGCGGCCGTCGTCGCGAATCGCACCGCGGCGACCGATCACCTGACGGCGTAGCGGTCCGCCGGCGCGATAGTTGACGACGAACGACTGCGACGTGCGGCCGATGATGACGCCGAAGCCGCGCAGCTCGACGTCCCAGACCGCGAGCTGCGCCCTGCCCGACGGGATGTCCAATTGATCGAGAGTGCGATCAGTGATCTTGGCGTACATGGCACCGTGCCGGACTAGTCAACATTTAGTCAACACAGTGCACACCGGCCGGGGGCTCTAGTCAACGACTTGCCTGAGGTCTCCGTCGAGGAATGATGCGATCGCGTGTCGGCTTAGATGCTTGAGGCTCGTGTCCTCGGGTTTCCTAAACCGTAGGCCGCAGGTTCGATTCCTGCTGGGATCACGAGCGACGGTTTCGACATCCAAGGCGTAGGCCGCAGGTTCGATTCCTGCTGGGATCACGAGCATGGAGATGGCGTATCGAGAGCGGTGGCGAAGGGAGATCGCGGCGCTGAAGAAGATCTTGGCGGGGCTCGAGCTGCGCGAGGAGCGCAAGTGGGGGAAGCCTTGCTACACGAGCGACGGGAAGAACGTCGTCATCATCCAGGGCTTCAAGGAGTACTGCGCGCTGGGGTTCTTCCAGGGCGCGTTGCTCGAGGATCGGAAGAAGGTCTTGGTGCAGCTCGGGCGGGTGCGGGCGGCGCGGGTGATGAAGTTCACCGACGCGAAGGAGATCGCGGCGAAGGCGGCGACCATCAAGGCGTACGTGCGCGAGGCGATCGCGGCCGAGAAGGCCGGCGCGAGGGTCGAGACGAAGCCGCGCGAGGTGCCGGTGCCGGAAGAGCTGAGCGCGAAGCTGCGCGCCGATCCGCGGTTCGCGCGCGCGTTCGAGGCGCTGACGCCGGGGCGCCGTCGCGGGTACCTCTATCACTTCAGCGACGCGAAGCAGTCCGCGACGCGGATCGCGCGGATCGAGCGAGCGATGCCTGCGATCTTCGAGGGGCGAGGGTTCCTCGAGCGGCGCTGATGGCGTGTCGGTTGCAACGCGTCCGAGCATGCGCGCTCGAACGCTGGCGCTGGTGCACGGTCTCTTCTACGTGACGAGCGGGCTCTGGCCCGTCATCCACGAGCGGAGCTTCGAGGCGGTGACGGGGCCGAAGCGCGACCGATGGCTGGTGCGCACCACGGGGCTCCTGATCGGCGCCGTCGGGGTCGCGCTCCTCGCGGCGAGCCGAGAGCGCGTCGTCGCGCGTCCGAGTCGCGTGCTCGGGTTCGCGAGCGCGCTCGCGCTCGGCGCCGCGGACGTGGTCTTCACGCTCGGCGGGAAGATCTCGCGCGTGTATCTGCTCGATGCGGTGGCCGAGGGCGCGCTCGCGTCGTCGTGGGCGCGCCAGGACGCGCTCGCGCTGGCATCCATGCTGCAAAACGGACCGCCATGAAGAACGCCGAGACCCTCGATGTCCTCGATCTCCTGAGCAGCCAACACGACGAAGTCGACGCCTTGATCGCGAAGATCGAGAAGGGCGACGACGACCGCGACGCGCGCTTCGCCGAGCTCGCCGACAAGCTCGCGGCCCACGCCAGCGTCGAAGAGAAGATCTTCTATCCCGCCGCGTTCCAGGAGAGCACGTCGGAGATGCTGCACGAGGCGGTCGAAGAGCACCTCGTCATGAAGCGGACGCTCGCCGACATGCTCGAGCTCGACTGCGACAGCGACGAGTTCGAAGCCAAGCTGTCGGTGCTCAAGGAACAGGTCACGCACCACGCGCGCGAAGAGGAAGAGGGCAAGCTCTTCCCGAAGCTGCGCAAGTCGATGAACGCCGAGACCCGCGCCGCGCTCGGCAACGAGGTGCTGGCGATGTTCGAGGCGCTGATGAAGCAAGAGCCGCGGCGCAACGTTCCGAACGAGACGGAGGAAGCGGCGCCGCTTCCCGGTTGATCGAGCGGATTCGCACGCGTGTGCGCCGGTGCGCCTCGTCGCGACGTCGCGACGTCACGCACCCAACAACGTGAGGAGAGGGCGATGGGAACGCACGTCGAGCGCGACGACGTCATGAAGATCGTGATGCGATGAAGCTCTTCCGCGTCGGGCCGGCGTCGCGCCGATCGTTCGCGGTCCTCGGCCGCACGCGCGGCGCGCAGGCGGCGACGATGACGCTCGCGCCGGGCGCGACGTCGGGCGAGGACTCGGCGAACGAGCACGCGTGGGCGGAGCAGTGGCTGTACGTGATCGACGGCCGCGGCAGCGCGACCGTCGGCCGCCGCCGCGTCGCGCTGCGGCCCGGCGTGCTGCTCGTGATCGAAAGGCGCGAGCGTCACCAGATCCGCGCGTCGGCGCGGTCGCGGCTGGTCACGCTCAACCTCTACGTGCCGCCCGCCTACGATGCCGGCGGCGAGCCGCTGCGTTAGAGGTATGCTGCGGGCCGATGCCCGCCGAGATGGTCCACCTGACCGCGCTGCGCGAGGCGCTCGCCTCGCCGCGGATCGACGCGGGCGTGCGGCGGCGGGCGGTGCGGCGCGAGGACGCCGCGAAGCTCGGCGCGGTGCTCGTCGATCTGCCGTACTTCCATCGCTACGTCGAGGAGGTCGTGCGCTACGCGATCGGGGCGGCGGCGCGGCCGTCGGCGTGGGGCACCGAGCTGCACGACGGCGGCGCGATCGCGCTGCTCGGCGGCGTGCTCGAGGTCGCGCGGCGGCGGCGCGACGACACGATCGCGGCGACCGCGATCGGCTTGGCGTCGCACCTCGCGATCGATCGCGCGCTCCATCCGCTGATCAACGCGCTCGCGCGCAGGCACCCGGTCGGCAAGGATCACGGGTCGGCGCACCGCGAGGTCGAGAAGTTCCAGTCGATCTGCTTCCACGAGCGCTATCACGGGCGCGATCTGATGGGCACCGACGGCATCCGCCACTACCTCGCGATCCACGCGGTGAGACATCTCGACGAGCCCGCGCTCGGCGGCGCGATCCGCGAGGCGTTCGAGCTCGCGTTCGGGCGCGCGCCCGGTGCGCGCGAGCTGGTCGGCTTCGGGCGCGGCTATCACGCGCACGCGCGGCTGCTCGGATCGTTCGTCGGCGGGCGGATCGCGTCGGAGCGCGACAAGGAGCGCGCGCGGCCGATCTATCTGCACGGCGCGTGGGGCGACTTCGAGGCGCTCCTGGAGCGCGCGATCGCGGCGTCGATCCCCGCGCTCGAGGCGGCCGCCGCGGTGCTCGACGCGACGACGCGCGAGCTCGAGGCGGCGCGCGCGGCCTTGGCGCGCGTGCTCCCGCCCGGATCGATCGATCCGATGGGCGAGGACGTCGATCTGAACGCGCCGTTCGAGGTCCGAGCGGCGTAGAGTCCGGGCATGCAAGCTCGCGCGCTGCGGTCGACGCTCACCAAGGAAGGCAACATCCGACTCACGCTCGAGGAGGTCGACCTCGGCGAGCCCGGCCCCGACGAGGTGATCGTGCGGGTCGACGCCGCGCCGGTGAACCCGACCGACACGTACCTGATGCTGTCGATGGCGGATCTGTCGCGCGCGTCGATGGAGCAGGGCGCGGTGGTCGCGCCGGTGCCCGCGGGCGTGGTCGCCGCGTTCGCGGGCCGCGTCGATCAACCGCTGCCGGTCGGATCCGAGGGCGCGGGCACGGTCGTCGCCGCGGGCTCGGGCGCGGCGGCGCAGGCGTTGCTCGGCAAGATCGTCGTCGGCGCGCTCGGCGGCATGTTCGCGACCCACCGGAAGCTGCCGGCGCCCGCGGTCCGCGCGCTCCCCGCGGGGCGCACCGCCGAGGAAGGCGCGTCGTCGTTCGTCAACCCGATGACCGCGCTGTCCTTCGTCGAGACGATGCGCGCGGAGGGGCACACCGCGATCGTGCACACCGCGGCGGCGTCGAACCTCGGCCAGATGCTCGTGAAGATCTGCGCGGCCGATCAGGTCCCGCTCGTCAACATCGTGCGGCGCGCGGCGCAGGTCGAGCAGCTCCGCGCGATCGGCGCGCAGCACGTCGTCGACAGCTCGGCGCCGTCGTTCACCGAGGATCTGGTCGAGGCGATCGGCGCGACCGGCGCGACGATCGCGTTCGATGCGATCGGCGGCGGCGCGCAGGGCTCGCAGATCCTGCAGGCGATGGAGCGCGTCGCGGTCCGCTCGATGAAGACGTTCAGCCACTACGGGTCGTCGACGCCGAAGCAGCTCTACATCTACGGCAGCCTCGATCGCAGCCCGACCCAGCTCACGCGTACGTTCGGGCTCACGTGGAGCGTCGGCGGCTATCTCGTCTCGAACGCGCTCCGCAAGCTCGGCGCCGACGCGTTCGGGCGCATGTCGGCCCGCGTGATGAGCGAGCTCACGACCACGTTCGCGAGCCACTACAAGGCGCGCATCCCGCTCGCGAAGCTCCTCGACATCGAGACGCTGCGCGCGTGCGCCGCGGTCGTGACCGGCGAGAAGTACCTCGTGGTCGCGTAGCTAGGGCCGCGCGCACGACGGATCGATCGGCCCCGTCGGCGCCGGCAGCGGGCGGCCCTCGACCAGGCGCAGCGGCACGCCGCACCGGATCACGCGCGCGATCTCGTCGCGCGATCGCCGATCGACGTGCACGTCCCACATGCGCACGACCCACGCGCGCGCGACGTCGGTCGCGAGGTGCGCGCCGTCGGGGCTCCACACCGCGCCGAGCACCCAGTGCTCGTGGCCGTCGAGCGACGCGAGCAGCGAGCCGTTGTTCGCGTCCCAGATCTTCACGCTGCGATCCATGCTGGTCGTCGCGAGCAGCGCGCCGTCCGGGCTCCACACGCACGACGTGACGCCGTCGCGGTGCCCCTCCGCCGAGACGCGCAGCGCGCCGGTCGCGGCGTCCCAGATGCGCGCGCCCTTGGTGCCGTCGTCGGCGGCGACCGCGCTGCCGTCGGGTGAGAACGCCGGATCCTTGGTCCAGCCGCGCGCGTCGGCGAGCATCGCGCCCGCGCGCCCGGTGCGCGCGTCGTAGATCCGCGCGTCGCCGGCGGCGTCGACGACGAGCGCGCGCGCGCCGTCGGGCGAGATCGCCGCGGCCTGCGGATCCGTCACGCCGGTGATCGTCGCGATCGATTTGCCGCCGACGAGATCGATCACGGTGAGCTGCGCGCCGACGATCATCAGCGCGCGCGTCAGCTCGCCATCGACCGCGAGCGCGCGCCCGTGCAGGGTCGTCTTCGCGCCGCGCGCGACGTCCCAGACGTCCGTGTCGCCATCGCGCGTCTCCATCATCACGCGCGTCCACGTGACGTACGTGGGCGCGCCGCGCAGGCCGTTCAGCTCCGACCGCTGCGCGCCGGTCTTCGTATCCCAGATGCGGATCGTCTCGCCGGCGCCGAGGAGCTGCGCGCCGTCGGGGCTCCAGGCGAGCCCGCCGCTGGGCTTCTCGTCGCTGGCGAGCGTGCCGGTGCGCGCGCCGGTCGCGGCGTCCCAGATCCCGATCGATCCGTCGTCCGATGCCATCGCGAGCCGCGCGCCGTCGGGGCTCCACGCGAACGACGCGGCCGCCTGCGTGCTCTCCGTGCTGGTGTCGGCGTACGCGCGCGTGACCGGCACGTCCCACAGGCGCACCTTGCCGTCGCGGTCGCTGGTCAAGACGTGCGCGCCGTCGGCGGCGAACCGCGCGGTGTCGATCCACGACGTGCCGTCGAGCCACGCGAGCAGGCGGCCGGTCTTCGCGTCCCACACGCGCGCGGTGCCGTCCTCGCTCGCGGTCAGGACGCGCGTGCTGTCGGCGCTGATGTCGATCGCGGTGATGTCGCGCTCGTGACCGGCGATCACGACGCCGGGCTCGTAGCCGTAGTAGACGATCGCGCGCGAGCCGCGCGCGACCGCGACCGCTTCGCCGCTCGCGACGCCGTGGATCTCGCCCGGCACGCGCTCGTCATCGACCGGCGGGTACGCGTGCATCGTCCACGACGTGCCGGTGATCGCCGAGCGCTGGTCGAAGCCGCTCTGGAGCGCGAGGTAGACGTTTTCGTCGTCGCGAGAGAACCACGCCCGGTTCGGCAGCTCGGTCTGCTTCCACGAGGTGATCTCGGCGAGCGTCGCCGCGTCGTAGACGGCGCCCCGCTTGCCGTCGCCCGCGTAGATGCGCGTGCCGTCGCGCGAGACCGCCGCGACCCGCGCGAAGGACGCGCCCCCGAGGCGCGCGCCGCTTCCATCCCAGACGATCATGCCGTCGGTGGCATCGAGCGTCACGAGCGACTTGCCACCGTTCGCCCACGCGCTCGCGCGCGGATTGCCGCGCAGCGCGATCCGGCGCTTCTCCGCGCCGGTCGCCGCGTCGAAGATGATCACCTCGCCGCGATCGCGCGGCGTGTACGACACGCTGCCGTCCGGGGACTCCGTCCTGAGGTCGTTGGAGATCGGGTGCAGCGCGAGCACCTCGCGACCGTCGGGCGAGATCGCGACGTCGCTCGGGAAGGTCTCGAACGGCGGGATGTGTACGCGGGGCGCGCCGGTCGCCGCGTCCCAGATCGTGATCAGCTCGCGATCGTGGCCGACGTCCTTGCGCTCCATCGACTGGGTGACGATCGATTTCCCGTCGGCCGAGAACCACGCGCCGATCACCCAAGAACCGGCGTCGATCGTCCGCGCGATCTCGGGCTCGAGGTACGGCAGCGCGCGCGCGAGCAGGAACCGCAGCGACGGACGATCGCCGAGCGCGTACGCCTCGCCGAGGTAGAGCAGGGCACGCTGGGGCCGACCGCCGAGCAGCTCTTGCCGCCCTTGCTCCTCGTACAAGCGCGACAGCTTCTCCTTCACGTCGTCGCGCGCGGTCGCCGCGGCGCTCTCGCCGGCGCGTGCGCGATCGCGCTCGGTCATGATGCGCGCGACGCCGATCGTCGAGAGCGCCGCGATCACGACCAGCGCGGCGGCGGCGACCGCGAGCGCGCCGCGGTGCCGCCGCATCCATCGCCGGATCAAGGTCCACGTCGAGTAGCGGTGCGCGCCGACCAGCTGGCCGGTCTGGAAGCGGCGCAGCTCGTCCGCCATCTCGTTCGCGGTCGGATAGCGATCGGCGGGCGCCTTCGCCATCGCCTTGGTGACGATCGCGGCGAGATCGGGCGGCACCGCCGCGTCGAGCGGCGGCGGCGGGTCGCGCAGGACCGCCTCGAGGATCGCGTCGACGGTCGCGCCGGTGAACGGCGGCCGCCCGGCGAGCGTGTGATAGAGGATCGCGCCGAGCGCGTAGACGTCGGAGCGCTCGTCGGCGCGCTCGCCGCGCGCCTGCTCGGGCGGCATGTACGCGGGCGTGCCCATCACGGCGCCGGCGATCGTCTCGCCGGTGGCGCCGCCGCGGTACGGGCCCGCCGCCTCGACGCTGGTGTCGGCGAGATCCTTGGCGAGGCCCCAATCGATCACGACCGTCTCGCCGAACGCGCCGACCAGGACGTTCTGCGGCTTGAGGTCGCGGTGGATCACGCGCTCGCCGTGCGCGTACGCCATCGCCTCGGCGACCGCGAGCACGTGCGGCAAGAGCGCGAGCCGCGCGCGCGCGTCCTTCGCCTCGCGGATCCGCGCGTCGAGCGGGCGGCCGGTGACGAGCTTCATCGCGTAGAACGGCTCGCCGGTGGGCCAGCGCCCCGCCTCGTAGATCGCGACGATCGACGGATGCTGGAGCCGCGCCGTCACCATCGCCTCGCGCACGAACCGCGCGGCCGCCGCGGGATCCCGCGACAGCATCTCCTTCACCGCGACGGTGCGGTGCAGCCGCTGATCGTGCGCGCGCAGGATCCGGCCGAGGCCGCCGCGCCCGACCTCGTCGGCGACCGCGTAGTGGCCGCGCTCGACGACCGGCAGCGCGTCGGGATCGGTCGCGGCCGGCGACGGCGCGATCGTCGGCTCGTCGCCGGTGATCTTCGCGGGCTTCGGCGTCGACTCGACGGTCGGGTCGTGGCCGGCGTCCCCTTCCCCCATCGATAGAGATGATAGCGCTCAGCCCGGCTCTTCGTCGCGATCGAGCAGGTACGCCAGCAGGAGCGCCTCGAGCTCGACCTTGGACAGCGTGTCGAGGTCGCTCGCGGCGACGCGGCGCGGTCGCGCCTCGCTGCCCTGCGCGAAGTCGACCGCGGCCGGCGGGGCCGCCGGCGGGACGACGCTCTCGTCGAAGTCGAACTCCTCGAGCTCGTCGAGATCGACGACCAGCGTGTCCGGGCTCGGGGCCCTATCGACAGGTCGTCGTCCGGACATTGCCCTCACGTTAGGGCATCTCGATGTGGGTGTGCCAGCACCCGTCGCAAGCTGGCGGATTCAATCGATCGTAGCGGCGAGGCCGAAGCCGAGCTGCAGGTAGCTCGTGTTGAAGTCGCCGCTCGTGCTGAAGCCGTTGCTCTCGTAGCTGTAGGTCTGGAAGCCCCACTGATACGCGACCTCGAAGTAGCCGTGCAGCGACGGCGACAGCGCGTACGCGAGGCCGCCGCCCGCGTTGATCACGAAGCCGTTCGGGTGGACCGAGTTCCCGTTCGAATCCTTGGGCGGGAAGATGATCGAGTAGCCGGGCTCGGCGAGGGCGTAGACGCGCAGGTGCGGCGCGATCGTCGGGCCCGCGGTGACGCGCGCGCGCAGATCGAGCTGCGTCGACGCGTCGCCGTTCGAGTTCTTGGTGATCACGTTGAACAAGAAGCGCGGCGCGAAGCCGACCGTGACGTACTTGTCGATCGAGTCGTCGAAGAAGAGCCCGACGCCGTACGCGGTGTCGAGGCTCTGGCTGCCGCTGAAGCCGAGGAACGAGCCGTCGAAGGTGCCCGACGGCAAGAGCTCGAAGTCGGCGCCGACGAGCCCCTTGCGATCGTCGTCGGCGTGCGCGAGCGCGGGCACCAGGAGCAACAAGGCAACGAGCGTCGTCTTCATGGCGCGATGGTCTCCCAGGAACGCGGGCGGTGGGGGCGATTCGTCCGCTTGCATGTCCTCGCAGGAGTGAGCGCGCTTCTACCGTTTTTCGGACAGCTCGGCCTCGAGCTCGGCGATGCGGCGCTTGGCCGCGATCAGCGACGCGCGCAGCGAGAGGATCACCTCGGCGCCGGGCCAGGTGACGTCGAGATCGCGGAGCAGCGTGCGCGCGACCAGCACGCGATCGAGATCGACCAGCGCGACGTCGTCGCCGCGCCGCTGGATCTCGCCTTCCTCGACGAGCAGCGTGATCAACTCGGCGTCGCCTTCGACGAGCGCGACCAGCTCTTGGTACGTGAAGCGGGTCATAGCGACACCTCCGCGCGGACGGGCTTGGAGTAGGCGGACGAGGCATTGCGCAGCGCCTCGGCGAGCGCGTCGTCGGGTTTGTCCGGCATTCGGACATCGAGCTCGACGTAGAAGTCGCCGCGCACGTCCTTGCGCGGGATGCCCTTGCCCTTGAGCCGCAGCTTCGCGCGGTTCTGCGCGCGGGGAGGCACCTTGACGACGATCGGGCCCTCGAAGGTCGGGACCTCGATCGACGCGCCGTTGTAGGCCTCCTCGATCGTGATCGGCAAGGTCATGTAGAGATCGAGCGCGTCGCGGCGGACGTGCGGGTGCGCGCGCACGATCGTCTCGATCACGAGATCGCCGGGCGGGCCGCCGCCGACGCCGGGCGCGCCCTTGCCCGCGAGGCGGATCACCGAGCCGTTGTCGGCGCCGGGCGGGATGCGCACGCGCACGGTGCCCTGCGCCGGCACCTCGACCCCGATCTCGGTGCCCTCGATCGCCTGGCGCAGATCCATCTCCAGCGAGGCGTGGATGTCGGGGCCGCGGGCGGGGCCGCGCGCGCGCCCGGCGCGGCCGAACAGATCGCCGAAGTCGAACTCGACCGGGCCTTCTTCGAAATCATTGCGGCGATACGTGCGCGCGCGGGCGCGGCGCTCCTGCTCGGCGGCGTACGCGCGCGCCTTCTCCGGATCGAAGCCGCCCGACAGCGCGTCGTCCCCGAACTCGTCGTACGCGGCGCGCTTCTTCTCGTCGGACAGCACGTCGTACGCGGCGGAGACCTTCTTGAACTTCTCCTCCGCGGACTTGTCCCCCGGGTTCACGTCGGGGTGGTGCTTGCGCGCGAGCTTGCGATACTTCTTCCGGATCTCGTCGGCGGTCGCGGTCTTCGCGACGCCGAGGACGTCGTACAGGGACTCGGCCATGCGTCAGGGTAGCACTGTGAGGATCGGCTTCGCGTTCGCGAGGGAGGGCGCGAACAGCGACGGCTGATCGGGATCGGCGAAGACCGCGGCGAAGTCCTCGGGCGCGAGCGCGCGCGCGAGGCGCGTGGCGAAGGTGTCGCGCAGGAGGCGGACGTAGTAGTCGACGTCGTAGTCGCGCGGATCGTGGTCGAGTCGCGAATCGTCGTCGGGAGACTGATAGAGCAAGACTCGGCCGCGCGTCGCGCGATAGAAGCGGATGCGCTCGCCCGCGTGCCAGGTGTCGCGTCCGCCGGCGAGCATCGCCTCGTAGGGCGCCTCGCGGCGAGACTCGCGCGTCGCGAGGTACTCGGCGGGCGACTTGGTGAGGCGCACGCGCTGCGTGACGTCGAAGGTGTCGACCCGGCGCTTGCGGAGCTCATCGATCGTCTCGATGAACACGCGCTGCACCTCCGGGATGTCGCCGGCCAGGAGCGGCGCGATCGCGCGGCGCAGGAAGTGCTCGCCGAAACGCTCGGCGCGCGACGAGCGGAACGCGACGCCGCGCAGGATCAGCGGCGCGTCGCCGTAGGGCGCGAGCGCGTAGTTCTTCGGCTCGTGCGAGAGCATCGCGGCGTAGCGGCCGCCGAGCTCGAGCTTGACGCGCGCCGGGAGCAGCGCGGCGACCTCGTCGATCGCGCGGCGCTCGTCGGCTTCGGTCCAGGACGCCGGCGCCGAAGCGTACACGCCGTCGGTGTCGGCCTCGAGCAACGTGAGCCCGCGCGCGGCGAGCCCGGTGCAGATCAGCTCGAGCACCTCGCGGCCGCGGCGCGTGACCTCGTTGGCGGCGTGGATGTCGGAGAAGCGCGTGAGGCCGCCGGCGCCGAGATATCCGTACGCCGAGTTGATCACGAGCTTCATCGCGGCGGACATCGCGACGTCGCGCGCGGCCTTGGCGGCGAGCCGCTGATCGAGGAGGCGATCGACGAGCGCGAGCAGGACGCCGAGCCGATCGCGCGCCGGTCCGATCCGATACGTGCGCATCAGCGACGGATAGAGCGACGCGACGTCGGCGTTGACGATCCGATGCGCGACGCCGGTCGCGAACAGGTGCAGGCCGGCGCCGGTGTGCTCGGTGCCGTCCGACGGCGTGTGCGCGGGCAGGGCGGCGCGATCGTGCAGGTACGCGCGCACGAGCAGCGGATCGAGGATGCCGGTCGCGGGGCCGGCGTCGGCGAGGCGCTCGTAGCGGCGCGGCACCATGCGCGCGAGCGCGAACGCGGCGCCGCCGAGGAGGCGCGCGACGTGCGCGGCTTCTTCGACGTCGGCGCCGGCATAGCGGCGCACGCGCGCGGGGTCGCGCTGATAGACCGAATGGACGTGCGCGCCCGCGATGTGCTCGCGATCCAGGCCGGCGACGCCGAGGTGCTTCGCGACCGCCTTCAAGCCGTGCGACGGCAGATCGCGCGCGGCGAAGTCGTGGCGGCGGGTCGCGTCCATCGAGTCGATCAGCTCGCGGCCCGGCACCGTGTAGCGGATCTTCCGCTCGCGGTCGTTTTCGCCGATCGTCACGCCGCGCGCCGACGCGCGCGTGCGCAGGCCTGGCTGCCCGGCGCGCCCGAGCGCGAGCGCGATGCCGAGGCGCCGCGCGCGCTCGGCGAGGAACGGCAGATCGAAGCCGTGCAGGTTGTGGTTCTCGATCACGTCCGGATCGGCGCGCTTCACGCGATCGATCAGCGCGTGGATCAGGCGCGCTTCGTCGTCGCCCTCGATCAGCTCGATCGCGCCGTCGGGATCGCGCGTCGCGATCAAGAAGATCTGATCGTCGGCGGCCGACAGCCCGGTCGTCTCGAGATCGATCTGCATGCGGCGCAGGTCATCGAACGCGAGGTCGCGGAAGTACGTGCGGCCGGTCGCGACCAGGTACTGCTCCTCGGGCGGCAAGGCGAGCACCGCGGCGTCGCCGAGCTCGCGCACGTGCGCGATCGCGCGGCCGGTGCGGCGCCGCACGCCGTCGATCACCGCGCGCGCGAGCGCCCGGCCGTCGTCGGCGCGGACGAGGAAGCGGAGCTCGCCGGGGCCGTCGAGCTCTTCGACCGTGATGCCGCGCCGCGGTTCGAGGTGGGCGAGATCCGCGAGCAGGAGCCACGGCCGGAAGCGTTCGTCCTCGCGGATCAGCCGCCCGCCGACGCGCCGCCACACGAACGCGCGGCCGTCGGGCTCGGCCCAGACCGACACCACACCTGGCGTCGGATCCCACCCCCACAGCCATTCGTCCTCGCGCGCGGACACGGTTCGCTGTACCACGTATCTCGATGATCGACCTCGACGCGTACTTCCGCCGCACCGGCTTCGCGGGCGATCGCGCGCCGACGCTCGAGAACCTGCACGCGCTGTGCGCCGCGCACGTCACGTCGATCCCGTTCGAGAACCTCGACGTGCTGCTCGGCCGCCGGATCGATCTCGATCCCGCCGCGGTCGATCAGAAGCTGATCCACGATCGCCGCGGCGGCTACTGCTTCGAGCAGAACACGCTCTTCCTCCGCGTGCTCGAGGCGCTCGGCTATCACGCGCGCCCGCTGTCGGCGCGCGTCCGCGCCGGCCGCCCGCGCGACTACACGCCCGCGCGCACCCACGTCTTCTGCCGCGTCGAGCTCGATGGCGAGAGCTGGCTCGCCGACGTCGGCGTCGGCGCGATGTCGATGGCGTGCGCGATCCGCTTCTTCCACGACGGCCTACAGCCGACGCCGCACGAGCCGCGCCGGATCGTCTTCGAGGACGGCCGCTACTTCCACCAGGCGCGCCTCGGCGACGTCTGGGACGACGTCTGCGAGTTCACGCTCGAGGAGATGCCGCCGATCGATCGCGAGGTCGGCAACTGGTACACGAGCGCGCACCCGCAGTCGCACTTCAAGAGCCGCTTGATCGTCACGCGCGCGCGGCCCGGCGGCGAGCGCGTCACGATCCTGAACAAGGAGCTCAAGCGCCGCGATCGCGACGGCGTCGCGCACACGACGCCGATCGCGTCACCCGACGAGCTGCTCGTGCTGCTCGCCGAGCACTTCGGGATGCGCTTCCCCGACGGGACGCGCTTTCAGTGCCCCGCGCTCGACTGGGACGCGTGACGGCGGCGCCGGCGGCCGCCGACGAAGATCGCGACGCCGAACGCGAGCATCACGTTGCCCGCGGTCTCGCCGGAGCTCGACGCCGAGCAGCAGCCGCCGTGCTGGCCGGTCTCGCCGGTGCCCGGCATGCCCACGTCGAGCGTGAGCGTCGCCGAGTGCGACGTGACCGGCGTCGTGCCGGTCACCGTGATCGAGTAGGTGCCGACCGGCGTCGCCGAGGTCGTCGCGATCACGAGCCGCGTCGACTCGCCGCCGTTGACCGTCGGTGAGTCGAACGTCGCGGTCGTGCCGTCGGGCAGGCCGGCGACGGTGAGATCGACCGGCATCGCCGCGCCCGACACGAGGGTGACGTTCACCGTCGTGAAGACGCTGACGCCCTGATCGGCCTGCAGGCTCGCCGGGTTCAGATCGATCGTGAAGCCGCCGCCCGCCGCGATCGCGAGCCCGACGCTCACGCTGTGGGTCGCCTCGCTGCTGGTGCCGGTGAGCGTGAGCGTGTAGTTGCCCTCGACCGCCGACGCGTCGGCGGTGATCGTCATCGCCGCGTCGCCGCCGGCGAGCACGCTCGTCGGATCGATCGACGCGGTGACGCCGGCGGGCAGGCCCGTCACCGTCAGCGCGACGTCCTTGGCGACGCCCGCGCGCACCATCGTGTGGATCGCGGTCGTGCCGCTCATGCCCGGCGCGACCGTCACGCCGTCGGCGTTGATCGTGAAGTCGTCCGTCGGCGTCGTGAGCTCCCAGAAGCCGCGGCCGAAGGTCGCCGCGCGCACGATCGACTCGTCGGGCGAGATGTACAGATCCATCACGCTGACCAGCGGCATGCCCGCGCCGAAGCGGCTCCACGTCGCGCCGCCGTCGTCGGAGCGATAGACGCCCATCTGCGTCCCGACGTAGACGACCTTGCCCGGCATGTTCTCCGGCACCGGATCGCTCTTCACGACATTGATCGGCACGCCCGCGGGCAGGCCGTTACCGTCGATCGTCGTCCAGTGCGCGCCGAAGTCGGTCGACTTCCACAGGTGGTTGACCGACGCCTGCGGCGCGACCGACGAGACGTACACGGTGTTCGCGTTCGACACGTCGAAGTGGATCGAGTTCATGCTGCGATCGCTGTTGGGCAAGGACATCGGATCGCCGAGCTTGCCGTCGGCGACCGTCGCCCACGTCGAGCCGCCGTCCTTCGAGAGGAAGACGCCGCCGCCCGACGACACGACGCCGATGATCTTCGCGTCGGTCGCCGCGACGCCCATGCCGCGGATGATGCGATCGCTCGGCACCGGCGACGTCGCCAGCGCGGTCCACGAGTTGCCGAAGTTCGTCGACTTGTACACGCGCGTGTTCGAGTACGTGTAGATCTCGTTGCCCGTCGAGTTCGGGCCTTCCCACGGCACCAGCACCGTGATGAACGGCGCGTTGTTGGAGTCGTTCGCCTCGTTGATGCCGGTGGTCGCGTCGATCCAGTTCTGGCCGCCGTCCGACGACGACACGATGCCGTCGTAGTAGAGGCTGCCGAGCATGCGCTGACCATTGGTGCGATGCACCGCGGCGCCGAAGCCGTCGCCGCCGACGACCTCGTCGAAGGTCGAGGTCGCGGCCTCGCGCACGCGCGTGCCGTTGTCCTGCATGCCGCCGATCACCGCGTTGGGCGCGGCGGGCGACGAGCCGACCGAGTAGAGCAGGTGCGTGACCATGCCCTTGTTGAGCGAGCTCGAGAAGCTGGTGCCCGCGTCGGTCGAGAGGAACACGCCGCCGTCGGTGCCGACGTAGAGGCCGCTCGAATCGAGCGCGCCCGCGTGGAAGTCGGCGTGGACGTACGGGCGGCTGCCGCCGAGCCAGTCGGTCTCCGCGCGGAAGGTCGTGCCGCCGTCGGTCGTCTTGGCGAGGAGGAGCGCGCCGCCGAAGTACGCGGTGCTCGGGCTCTGCGGATCGACGAGGACGAGCTGGTTGTACCAACCCTGCGCGTTGAGCAAGCTGCCGAGGCGCGACGACGAGTTCGAGTACTTCTTCGCCGCGACGGCGAGCGCGGTCCAGTTCTTCCCGCCGTCGGTCGACTTGAAGATGTCGGCCAGGTCGCTGTTCGAGTCGGCGTTCGGTTGGCCCGCGAGCGCGTAGAGCGTCGTCGGCGACGACGGCGCCGACGCGACCGTGATGCGGCCGACGCCGCTGGCGGCGCTGACGCCGTTCGCCTTCGTCCAGGTCGCGCCGTCGTCGCCCGTGTACCAGATCTGTCCGTCGGTCGTGACCGACGAGTCCTCGGGGATCTGACCGAGCGAGAGCGCGAAGCCCTTGCTGCCCGTGTACGCGATCGACCAGATGTACGGACCGCCGGCGAGGCCGGTGTTGATGTCGATCTTCGAGAACGACGTGCCCGCGTTGGTCGAGCGATAGAGGCCCTTGTCGGTGCCGACGAGGACCACGCTCGGGTTCGCCGGATCGATCGCGATCGTCGGGATGATCATCGAGTCGCCGAGCAGGATCGGATCGGACCAGTTGTCGCCGCCGTCGGTCGAGATCAAGAGACCGACGCCGGTGCCGTCGAACGAATCGCCGAGCCCGAGGTAGAGCCGATCGTGGTCGGTCGGATCCATCGCGAGCGTGCCGCACGAGAGCGAGCCGATCGTCTCGGACAGCGGCGTCCACGTGTTGTTCTCGCGCCGCCACACGCCGCCGCCCGCGGTCGCGACGAACAGGCGCGTGCCGTCGGGGATGATCGCGGTGATGCGACCCGCGTCGGTGACCGGCGCGCCGCCGCCGTTCGGGCCCGAGTTCGCGTCGGTCGGCCCGATGCTCTTCCACTGCGAGCCGCCGATCAGGTTCGCGGTCTTCGCGCCCGGCATCAGGTTCGCGTACTTGATGCGCTCCGCGCGCGCGACGTCGAGCAAGTACGCGCGGTACTCGCGCGACCAGATCTCGCCGTGATCGCGCTCGCGATACCACTCGCGCATGCCCTTCGCGCGCGCGTTCGCGGAGTCGTGCTCGACCGATTCATCGATCTCGCTGTCGGTGTCGGCGGCCTTGTCGCGGCCCTTCGAGCACGCGATCGCCGATAGCATCAAGACGGGGACCAGGAACCGGGTCGACCTCATGTGCCGGCCATCGAATCACGCCCGCGGCCCCGCGTGGGGGTCGGAATCTGTCATCGAGTGGCGCGACCGCTGCGTCCGATCATCTATGAGGGACGCACGCAGGTTCGCGTGATCGCGGGGGTTGCGGGCGCAGCGGGAGATCGTCGTCACGACCTTGTGTAGGGGGCGCCCCGAGTGTGGGATGGAGTGCATGGGGCGGTACGAATCGTACGTACGGGGAGGGATGGGTGCGCGACGCTGGCAGGCCATCACAATCGGCATCGGCGCGCTCGTCTTGATCGTCGCGGTCGGGCTGCTCGCGCTCGTCGGCTGGAGCGCGTTCCGTGCGTCGTCCGCGCTGCAAGCGATGTCCGGCGCGAACGACGCGCGCACGGTCGAGCTGTGGCTCGCGGTCGTCGCCGTCGCGGGCTCGCTGGCCGGCACCGCGTATTACCTCGTCGATGGGGTCGTCGGATCGGTGCGCGCGGTCCTCTTGAGCCGCCGGGTCGACGGGCTGCTCCACGTCCTGATGGACGTCGAGGAGAAGCTCGGCGACTCCATCGAAGAGCTGCCATCCGAGGAGCCCCGGACCCTCGCCGACGCCTACGATCGCGCGATCGAGGCGCGCCCGGATCTCGCGAAGCGCGTGCGAGGAGCGTGACCATGGCCAAGCTCGGCCCGGTTCGATCGCTCCTCGCGAAGCTGCTCGGGCTCTCGCGCGAGGAGGAGAAGGTTCGCGAGAGTGCGGAACGAAGCGCGACGATCGGGTTGCGGACCGCGATCGGCACTTCGATCGGCCTGACCGCCGGGCTCCTGGCCGGTGTGTTGACCGGCAACCCCGAAATCGCGGTCAGCGTGACTGCGATCGTGACGCCACCCGCGGCGCTCGCCGGTCGGAGCGCCGGCATGCGCGCGTGGGACAAGCGGCGGCGGCAATTGGCGGCGAGCGGCGATCCGATCAACCGCGCACAGCTCGCGCGCGACGAGTACGCCGAGCGCCTCGGTGACATCAAGCAGCTGCACAGCCTGACCGACGCGGATCGACGACAGCTGGAGCGCAAGGCGTACGAGCGCCTCGAGCAGCTCCTCGCCGCCGACCAGCAGCGCGAGCGACTCTTGCTCATCGTGCCGGATTCACCGCCGCGCCTGACGATCGATCGTCACGGCGCACCGATCGCGCTGCTCTCCGGTGACCCGGATCGCGACGGCGATTGAGTATGATGCGCGCGATGACCGAGAAGCGATTCGCGTTGTTCGTAGCGGCGGTGCTGATCGTGATGGCGGCGGTGAGCCGCGTCGTGCCGCACCCGTGGAACTTCACGCCGATGATCGCGGTCGCGCTGTTCGGCGGCGCGCGGATCGAGAA
>DATJIA010000328.1:0-16759 GCA_035493675.1 Kofleriaceae bacterium
TCGATCAGATCGAGCTCGATGCCGTGATCGGCGCAGTGCGCGCGCAGCCACGTCCGCACGCCGTAGTACATCGCGATCGGCGCGACGACGTGATCGCCGCGGCGCAGGATCGCGCGGAAGACGACCGTCGCCGCCGCCATCCCCGACGAGAACAGCATCGCCTCGGCGCCGCCCTCGAGCTTGGCGAGCAGCGCCTCGGCGGCGCGATAGGTCGGGTTGAGATCGCGCGTGTAATCGCCGCCGCCGATCAAGTCGTACGCCGGCGTGCGCGCGTAGGTCGTCGACGCGTGGAGCGGCGGCACGATCGCGCCGGTCAGCCCATCGACGGTGTGGAGCGCCTGCGCGGCCAACGTCGCCGGCGCTACGTCGCGATCGCGATCGCGATCGTCGGAGGAGGAGGCCATGCCTCTTACATACAGCTATCGCCGAACAGCGCGAAGGTCCCATCGGTGTGCAGGTCGACCGCGGCGGTCTCTGTGTCGCCGTCGGCGCACCCCATCGGCGTGACCGCGAGCTCGCCGACCAGCGCGCCGCCCGCGAACGCCTGCACCTGGTAGTGCGCGTTCATCGCCATGCCCCAGTCGTCGAACTGATACTTCACGGTGAGCGCGCGCGGCGCGTCGCCGCCGGCGTCGACCATCGCGCCGTTGATCACGATCGCGGTGTTCGCGCGATGGCTGGTGAGGCTGATCGCGAACGTCACGTGCGACTGGGTCGCGCACGCGCCGAGCAAGAAGAGCGCGATCGCTCGCATGCGGCGATCGTATCACCGAGACGCGCGCGCCCGCGCACCTTCGACGTACTCGACCGCGTCGGGGCACGACAGGCTCTCGAACGCGCGCAGCGATTCCTCGTCGGAGAAGACGTCGTTGCAGTCGGCGATGCAGTTCGCCTCCGCGCGATCCGACTGCCCCCCGCCGCGGCAGTCGAAGTAGTGATCGCACGCACCTTCGCACGTACCGGACAGGCGCGGCCCGGTGAGGAACGCGGGCGCGCGGCACGCGGCGGCTGCGAAGAAGATCACCACCGCAACGAGGACGAAGACGCTCTTCACGCCTTCTCTCCGTGCCGCCCCGCGCCGTCGACGAAGCGCGCCGCGCCCGTGATGCCCTCGGCGAGCGCGCGCAGGCCGTGCTGGAGCTCGTTCGCGAACGCGGCGTCGTGCGCGAGGCCGTATTGCTCGTACGCGCTCAGTCGATCCGCGCGCAGCGCGCCCTGCGGGAGCGAAGCCAGCTCGTGCGCGAGCGCGATCGCCGCGGCGCGCGACTCGCCGCGCGGCACGACGCGATTGACGAGCCCGATCGCGAGCGCCTCCTCGGCGCCGACCCCGCGCCCGGTCAGGATCAGATCGAGCGCGCGCCCGAGCCCGATCACGCGCGGCAAGCGGATCGTCCCGCCGTCGATCAGCGGCACGCCCCACCGCCGGCAGAACACGCCGAGCACCGCGTCCTCCTCGGCGATCCGCAGATCGCACCAGAGCGCGAGCTCGAGCCCGCCCGCGACCGCGTGCCCCGCGATCGCGCCGATCACCGGCTTCGACAAGATCATCCGCGACGGTCCCATCGGCCCGTCGCCGTCGGGCGCGACGCGGTTGCGCCCTTCGCCCGTCGCGACCGCCTTGAGATCCGCGCCCGCGCAGAACGTGCCGTGATCGCCGCTCAGCACCGCGACGCGCGCGGTGGGCGAAGCGTCGAACGCGCGGAACGCGTCGGCCAACGCTTCGGCCGTGATCCGATCGACCGCGTTCCGCCGCTCGCGCCGATCGATCGTCACGATCGTGACCGGCCCGTCGTGCTCGACGCGAATCGGGTCGTGCGTCATCGCTCCACTTTGCCACGAGCCGCGTCGCGAAACGACGTCGCGGTGATAACGTCGCGCGCCATGGCGAAGGTCCAGCGGCTCGCGCTCCTGACCAGCGGCGGTGATGCACCCGGCATGAACGCGGCGATCCGCGCGGCGACGCTGGTCGCGCGCGCCGCCGGCGTCGACGTGCTCGGCGTCGAGCGCGGCTATCGCGGCCTGCTCGACGGCGCGTTCGTCCCGCTCGACGGCTCCGAGGTGCAGGGCATCTTGCGCGAGGGCGGCACGATCCTCGGCTCCGCGCGCTGCAAGGAGTTCCACGATCGCGCGGTCCGCGATCGCGCGCGCGACAAGCTCCGGCAGAAGGGCGTCGACGCGCTGCTCGTGATCGGCGGCAACGGCTCGCTGACCGGCGCGCTCGCGATGGCCGACACCGCCGAGGCCGCCGACGCGCCGAAGGTCGTCGGCATCCCGGCGTCGATCGACAACGACATCGGCCTCACCGGCCTCGCGATCGGCGTCGACACCGCGATGAACACGATCGTCGAGGCGTGCGACAAGATCGCCGACACCGCGACCGCGCACGACCGGACGTTCATCGTCGAGGTCATGGGCCGCGACTGCGGCTACCTCGCGATGACGTCGGCGATCGCGGCGGGCGCCGACCTCGCGCTGTTCCCCGAGGCGCACCGCGCGGAGAGCGAGATCGTCGCGTCGATCGTCGACACCGTGCTCGAGGTGCGCAAGCGTTCGCGCAAATCGCGGCGCGTGATCATCGTCAAGGCCGAGGGCGTGCACGTCCCCGTCGATCGGTTGAAGGCGCTGGTCGACGAAGCGATCCGCGCGAGGAGCCCCGACGCGGATCCGGCGTCGATCGAGACGCGCGTCACCGTGCTCGGGCACGTCGTGCGCGGCGGCCGGCCGAGCGCGTTCGATCGCCTGCTCGGCTCGCGGCTCGCCAACATCGCGACGCGCGCGCTGATCGACGGACAGACCGCGAAGATGGCGGCGTGGATGCCGCCGGTCGATCTGCCCGAGGAGGTCGGCACGCGATCCCCGTTCGATCCGTACTGCTGGCTGGTCGATCTCGCGGCCGCGCTCGCCGAGACCGACAACCTGCTCATGGGACGCAGCCCGCTCGCGCGCTGGCGCGCCGGCGTGTTCGACGACATCGAAGAAGCGCTGCTCCTCTGACGACGTAAGAAGAATTCGGGGAATTCACCGAAAGCGTGGAGCCCGATCCGCGCTCCTTTATAGTGGGCGCGATGTCGTCGCCGCCGGAGGCGGATCTGCGCCGCCTCTACGATCGCGCGCCGGTCGGCTTCTACCGGAGCACCGTCGACGGTCGCTTCATCTACGTCAACCCGGCGCTCGTCCGCATGCTCGGCTACGAGCGCGCCGACGACGTGCTCGCGCTGCACATCGGCGACGACGTGTACGTCGATGCGAAGGATCGCGCGCGGCTGATCGCCGAATACAGCGCGCGCGGGCTGGTCGACGGCGTCGCGGTCCGCTGGCGCACGAAGAGCGGCGCGCCGCTCGACGTCCGCTTGTACGGCTACGCGGTCCACGACGGCTTCGAGGTCACCGCGGTCGACGTCACCGCCGAGCAGGCCGCGCGCGCGCGCGCCGACTACACCGACGCCGCGCTGCAGCTCTTGATCGATCAAGTCCCCGCGATCATCACGATCGCGGATCGCGATCTGCGCATCTCGTCGTCGCGCGGCTCGGGGCTGCGCGCGCTCGGGTTGACGTCGGCCGATGTCACCGGCCGGACGTTGCCCGAGATCGTCGGCGACGGCGATCCGATCCTCGACACCATGCGCGCCGCGCTCGCCGGCGAGACCCGTCCGTTCGAGTACACGATGAACGGCCGCGTGCTGGCCGGGCAGATCGCGCCGCTGCGCAGCGAAGACGGCGCGTCGATCGTCGGTACGGTGTCGATCGCGGTCGATGTCACCGAGGGGCGCAAGCTCGAGACGCGCATCCAGACGGCGCAGCGCGCGGAGAGCGTGGGCGTCTTGGCCGGCGGCGTCGCGCACGACTTCAACAACCTGCTCGTCGCGATGTTGGGCAACGCGGATCTCGCGCTGCTCGAGCTCGAGCCCGGCACCGACGCGCGCTACGCGGTCGAATCGATCCGCACGGCCGCGTTGCGCGCGGCGGAGCTGACCGAAAAGCTGCTGGCGGTCGCGGGCCGTCGCATGAGCGCGGCGACCTGCGTCGAGCTGCGCCCGTTGATCGACGAGCTGCTGGTGCTGTTGCGCCCGACGTTCCGCTCGGACGTGCACGTCGATCTCGCGGTCGCCGGCGACGCCCACGCGGTCAAGGCCGATCCGACGCAGCTCCGCCAGGTCTTGCTCAACCTGATCGCGAACGCGCGCGAGGCGCTGAAGAGCGGCGGCAGGATCAGCGTACGCGCGCGCGCGCTCGTGCACGACGGCCGCCCGCACGACGACGACGTGCTGTCGGCGCCCGCCGGCGAGTACGTCGTGATCGAGGTCGCCGACGACGGCGCGGGCATGGACGACGCGACCCGACGCCGCGTGTTCGAGCCGTTCTTCACGACCAAGCAGCACGGCCACGGGCTCGGGCTCGCCGCGGTGCTCGGCATCGTGCGCGGGCACGGCGGCGCGATCCGACTGCGCAGCGCGCCCGGCGGAGGATCGTCGTTCCAGATCTTCTGGCCGGCGGCGGTGCGGGTGCGCGAGCGCGGCGCGCACGTCTTGGTCGTCGACGACGAGGCGATGGTGCGCGAGGTCGTGTGCCGCATGCTCGGCGAGGTCGGCTACGTCACGTGCGCGGCCGACGACGGCGCGTCGGCGCTCGCGCGCGTGCGCGCCGGCGAGCCGATCGACGCGATCGTCCTGGATCTGACGATGCCGGGGATGAGCGGCGGCGAGGTGCTCGCGACGTTGCGGCGCGAGCGGCCCGCGCTGCCCGTGATCGTGTGCAGCGGGCAGGATCGCGATCGCGCGGACGTCGAGGGCGCGGCCGCGGTCTTGTCGAAGCCGTTCCACTTCGACGAGCTGGTCGCGGCGATCGAGGCGGCGATCGCGCGCTAGCAGCTCAGCAGTTGTCGGGGATCGTCTGCGAGAAGGCGTCGCCGATGTCGAAGTACCAGAGGATGTTGCCGTCGAAGTCGGTGCGGTAGCCCATCTCGGCGACCGCGTTCTTGCCCGGCGCGCCCAGCTTGATCGCCTTCTGCCAGACCTGCGCGGCGGTGCAGCGCGGGGCGCGGATCAGCTTCTCGTCCTTGCAGTCCCACTCGACGAGGTAGCTGCGGACGCCGTCCTTGTCGACGTTCACGTAGACGACGCACTTCTGATCGACCTTGACGCCCATCGGCGTGCCGGCCGGCGGCTCGGTGTGCTTGGGCGAGACGAAGCGATAGAGGACGGAGAAGTTCTCGCCGAGCGTGATGTTGGCCTTGCCGTCGGGGAAGACGCCCTCGGCGTCGATGCGCCAGAGCTTGGCGTCGGGCCAGATCTTCTTGGCCTCGGCTTCGGCGGTCGGATAGAAGGCGCTGACGTCGAACTTGGTCGCGTCGAAGCCGCCGTCGACGGCGAGCGGGCCGCCTTTGTAGTCGTCGGGCGGCGGGGGCGGCGTGTTCGTCGGCGGGGGCGGCGGTGGCGGTGGCGTGCTCGTGTGCGTCGCGGCGGCGATTTGATCGTGCGCGTGATCGAGTTGATCGTGCGCGCGCTGCATCTGATCGCCGACCGCCTTCGCGGTGTCGCTGCCGAGGTGATCGAGCTTGTCGACGGCGTGATCGAGTTGATCGAGGCGCTTGTCGAGATCCGATCCGCTCGCGTTGCTCGCGGTGGTGGTGGTCGTCGACGCTGCTTCGTCACCGCCGCCGGCGGCGACCGCGATCGCGACGATGCCGCCGATCACGACGACCGCGCCGAGCCCGATCCACAAGCCCTTCTTCGATCCGCCGCCGACCGGCTGCGGCACGACCTGACCGCTGGTCGCGGTCGAGTGATGCTGCGGCGGCATCATCATCATGCCCGGCGCGCCGGACACGCCGGGCGGCGGAGGTGTCATTCCTTGGCCGGGCGGCATCTGTTGCTGCGCGGTCGGGGCCCAACCGGGCGGCCAGCTCGCGGGCGTCATCATCTGGCCGGCGCCGCTCGGGGATCCGCGCTGCGCGCTCATGCGATGCGCGGTCGCCGGCGAGATCGGCAGCCACGCGTCGGGGCCGAGCCCCGCGGTCGACGCTTGCAGCGCCTGCGCGAGCGCGCCCGCCGATCCGAACCGCTGGTTCGGATCCTTCGCGAGCGCGGTGAGGATCACCTGCTCGAGGTGCGGCGGCATGTCGGGGCGCAGCGCGCGCGGCGACGGCGGCGTGACGTCGACGTGCTTGCGCAGCAGATCGAACAGCGAGTCGGCGTTGAACGGCTTCTGTCCGGTCGCGCACTCGAACAGGATCACGCCCATCGCGTAGATGTCGGTGCGGTGATCGACGGGCTTGCCCATCGCCTGCTCGGGCGACATGTAATGAGGCGTTCCCAGCAGCGAGCCGGTCTGCGTGTAGCTGCCGCCCATCTCCGGGCGCAGCTTCGCGATGCCGAAGTCGAGCACCTTCGGGTGTCCGGCCGGCGTGACGAAGATGTTGTCCGGCTTGAGGTCGCGGTGGACGATGCCCTTGGCGTGCGCGGCGCCGAGCGCGTCGAGGCACTCGGCGGCGAGGCGCGCGAGGCCGCCGAGCGGCAGCGGCCCGGCCTTCGCGATGATGTCGTTGAGCGGCGCGCCGTCGAGGTACTCCATGATGATGAAGGGGCGGCCGTCGGGCAGGCGCGAGAGATCGAGGACGTTCACGATCGACTCGTGTCGGATCAGGTTGACCGCGCGCGCCTCGGAGAAGAAGCGATCGACGAGCTCGGGGCGATCGGCGCATTCGCGCGAGAGCACCTTGATGGCGACGCGGCTGCCGATCTGCGGGTGCACCCCTTTGTAGACGCGGCCCATGCCGCCGACGCCGAGCAGGCGCGCGACACGGTACGCGCCGACCGCGGTGCCGACGATCGGATCGTCCGACGCGACGACCGGCGTGCCGTCGGCGGGACATGCACCTGCCTGCGCCTGCGCGAGGCCACACTCCGGACACACGAACATGGGCGGTTAGCCTAACAGGTCTCTGTCCGTCCGGGATTCGGACAGTCCGTCCGGCCACCGGACGTTACACTCGGGTGGCACCTTGCAAGGGCGCGAGAATGCTCGCGGCGCGCGTTGGTCTCGCGCTTGCTCTGGGTCGCGGGCGTGTACGACGACGCCGACTCCAACGATGGCAACGACGAACGACCCCGCGAACGCCTCCTCTATGAAGGCGTCGATCACGTCAGCGACGCCGAGCTGATCTCGCTCGTGCTCGGGCACGGCACGCGCCGGCTCCCCGTCGGCGACATCGCGCATCATCTATTGCGCGAGATCGGCGGCGTCGCGTCGCTCGCGCGCGCCTCTCCGCACGAGCTGATCGGGTTCGAAGGCGTCGGCGAAGCGCAGGCCGCGCGCCTGATCGCCGCCGTGCAGCTCGGCCGCCGCGCCCTCGCGCGCGAGCGACGTCGGATCGAGAAGGTCGCGAGCCCCGACGCGATCTTCGACCGGTTGCAGCCTCGCTTCGCCGGCCTCGAGCAAGAGGTCGTGGTCGTCGTCGCGATCAACGCGCGCGGCTCGGTGATCGCGGAGATCGAGGTCGCGCGCGGCACGCTCGCGCGCGTCGACGTCCACCCGCGCGACGTGTTCCGCCCGCTGATCAAGCTGTCCGCCGCGTGCGGCGTGGTCGCGCACAACCACCCGTCCGGCGATCCGACGCCGAGCGAACAAGATCTCGATCTGACCCACCGCCTCCGCGAGTGCGGTCACATCATCGGCATCCCGATCCTCGATCACATCGTGATCACCGACGACGACTTCGCGTCGATCGCCGAGGTGCTCGGCGTCCCGCTCCTCTTGCCAGACTGACAATGCCTGCTCTTTGATAATTTGTTGCCCGCGGGAGATCCGCCTGGGATGGTTGGGGCCATGCGGACCACGCCCTTCGTCGTCGCCGGTGCGATCGTCGTCGCCGCCGCGACGGCGTCGCCGGCGCGTGCCGATGCCGACTCGCTCGTCGAGGATCAAGGCGCGCGCGAGCTCGCGCTCGGCGGCGCGATGCGCGCGGGCGCGACCGGCGCGCTCGCGACCACGCTGAACCCGGCCGGCCTGCCGCTCTCGCAAGACCTCGTCTTCGAGGGCGCGTACGGCTATCGGCCGGACGACAGCGCGTCGGTGCTGCAGCTGTCCGCGTGCGACTCGACGACCGAGGCGCCGGGCTGCTTCTACTACCACTACCTGACGGCGTCTCCGACGATCGACGGGATGGACGAGCACCGGCACTCGCACACGTTCGGGTTCACGATGTCGCGGCAGGTCCTCCCGCACGTGCTGATCGGCGGCACGGTGAAGTACTTCAGCTACACGTCCGATCTGATGGGCGAGTCGAACGCGTCCGGCTTCAACTGGGACGTCGGCGCGACCTTCAAGCTGAACGAGTACGTCAACGTCGCGGTGGTCGGCTACGACCTGTGGGGCGAGCGGTCGACGCAGTTCCCGCGCGCGGTCGGCAGCGGCGCGATGGTGCGTCCGATCCCGCAGCTGACGATGGCGTTCGACGCGCTGTGGAACCTCGACGCGACCGGCAAGACCGGGCGCTTCGGCGGCGGCGCCGAGTACTTCTTGTCCTCGCAGGAGGGCCAGATGGGGTACCCGCTGCGCGTCGGCGCGGTGAAGGACCTCGCGCTCGGCGGCACGTACATCACCGGCGGGCTCGGGATCACGAGCTTGAAGATCGGGCTCGATCTCGGCGCGCGGAAGGAAGTCGCGGGCGGTGACGAGCTGGTCGTGACGGCGAGCCTCCGGTTCTTCGGACCGCGGGGCGCCGGCGGCGCCGAGCTCTGATTCGCGAAACGCGAGCCGGGTTCCCGGTGTCCCGTGAGCGGTGGAGTATGCTCGTTCGCGGTCCATGACCCTGAGGGAACGCATGCTCTTGCGCCGCCTGCGCGAGCGCGACGAGCGAGCGTTCCGCGAGCTGGTCGAGGAGCACCGCGACAGGGTCTACAACCTGACCTACCGCATGCTCGGGAACCGCGCCGAGGCCGAAGACGTCGCCCAAGAGGTCTTCATCTCGGTCTTCAAGACGATCGACACCTTCCGCGAGGAGTCGAAGTTCTCGACGTGGCTGTACCGAGTCACGGTCAACCACTGCAAGAACCGGATCAAGTACCTCGCGCGGCGGCACGATCGCGATCAGGACGAGCTCGACGAGGCGGCGGAGCAAGACGTCGCGGCGGCGGTGACCGCGCCCAGGCCGTCGCCCCGGCCGGATCGCGCGCTCGAGAGCCAGCAGACCGAGAAGATGCTGCAGGACGCGATCGCCGAGCTCGACGAGGACCACCGCGTGCTGGTCGTGCTCCGCGACGTCGAGGACCTCTCGATCGAAGAGATCTGCGAGATCACGGGCTTGCCCGACGGGACGATCAAGTCACGCCTGCACCGCGCGCGGATGGCCTTGCGCAAGAAGATCCAGCGTCATCTTTAGAGGAGGAGTCATGGCCGACCAAAACGCGCCGCACGAAGAGATCGAGGCCAAGCTCTCCGACTACTACGACGGGATGCTGTCGGGGCCGGAGCGCGACGAGATCGCGCAGCACCTCGACACCTGCGACGGCTGTCGCGCGGCGTACGCCCAGCTCGAAGAGACGATGAAGGCGTTGGCCGGGATGAAGGGCAAGAAGGAGGACGCGCCCGCCGGCATGACCGCGGCGGTGACCGACACGATCAACCGGCGATCGGCGGGGCGCTTCTTCGGCCGGAAGACGCTGGGCGATCGCGTGCCGTTCGGGGTCTTGCTGATCGTCGCGATCGTCGTGCTCGGCGTGACCGCCGCGATCCTGTACTCGTCGTCGACGGGGAACCTGCGCACGAGGACACCCGAAGCGCCGCACATGAACGGCCACGGCGGGGTCGTCCCGACGCCGTAGCGTCACGAGCACGCGCGGCGTCGTACCGAGCGCGTATCGTCGGCGCGCGGGAATCGAACGCGTGGGGTGTGCGTTCGGGGCCCGGGAGGAGCCATGACGATCGCGAGGAACGGCGCGTGCGCGGTGATGATCGCGCTCGGCGCGTGCGTGGTGCCCGGCGAGCCGGAGTCGGCGCCGGACGAAGGCGACCGCGTGAGCGAGGACGTCGCGCTGTATCGGGTCGGCGATGGCGAGTGCCTGTCGGGGATCGCGGAGCGGTTGTCGTATCCGGGCGGGTGGCGCGCGCTCGCGAAGGCGAACCAGCTGCGCGGCGATCGCATCCGTGAAGGCGCCGCGCTGCGCGTGCCGATCGCGTACATCACCGACGCGGGGCTGGCACCGCGCGACTTCGGGCTCGAGCCGTTCCGCGAGCCGATCGCGAAGGCGCCGCTGGTCGCGTGCCGGGACGAGGTCGCGCGCGGCGAATGCGCGACCGTCGGCGACACCCGGCTGTGCGTCGAAGCGACCGACGCGAGCCCGCTCGCCGATCCCGACGGCGACGACGACTGCGTGCTCGAGGCGGACGGCGCGATCGACTGCGCGTCGCAGCCCGGCCGCGTCTTGGTCGAATATCGCGGCGGCGAGCGCCGGGAGATCGCGAGCCTGCCGCAGCGAGGAGGGCTCGACGTCGAGGCGCATCGCGTCGATCTCGACGGCGACGGACGAGACGAGATCGTCGCGGCGATCCCGATCGACCTGCACAATCACGAGGGTTGGGAGTCGGTGCGCGCGGTCGTCCTCGACGATCTCGGCGCGTTCGCGGCGAGCTTCGACGTCGCGCAGTGGGGCGACGGATCGATCGTGGAATCCGATGCCGGCTGTGACGTGTTGGCGACGAGCTGGGAGTGGGTTCGCCATCCGCTCGAGGGCGAGGGCATGTACTTCGTCGGGCGCCGGCTCGCGTGGCGCGACGGCGCGATCACGCCGCGCGACGGCGAGGCGTTGCGCCGGTTCCGCACGTACTTCCACGCCGATGCGCCGCAGACGCCGGCCGCGTGGTTGTCGGGGCCGGAGACGTCGTGGTGGCCGGAGCTCGGCGACGGCACGCCGGTGCGCCGCGAGACGCGCGGCGTGATCGTCGATGCGTGGCTCGCCGACGGCGCGCTGGTCACCGAGGTCGAATTCGGCGGGCCCGGCGGCCGGCGCGTGCGGTTCGATCCGAACGCCGTCGAGTACGACGACGCGCGGCCGCCCGACGTCCTGCCGGTGAGCCGCCTCCGCGCCGGCGACCGCGGCGCGACGCTGCCCGACATGTTCGCGCCCGCCGATCCGCGGCGCTGGATCGGTGAAGACGCGCTCGCGATCGAGACCGGCGACGACGACGGCGGCGCGCCGATGCGCGCGCTCTGGCTCGCTGCGCCAATGCGAGCGCGCCAACGATAAACACGCTCGAAGGGCAAAATGCCCCGCGCGATTGCGAACTTGAGATCTCGCCGGAGTCAGCCCTCACGTCGGTAGAACGCCGATCACTCGCGTGCTCGCGCGCCGAAAACGATGGCGGGCGAGCTGCGCGCGTGTGCGATACGCGCAGATGTTTCCGCGCAGCGACGCAGTAGCAGAATGACCCGTGAACGCGTCGCACCACGTGCCCGCTTGTCGCGCATGGGGGTGCGAGTGGGGATCGAGGTCCGCGCTCACCGCGACCGATGCGCACGGCGCGCGCGTGATCGGTTCCGGACGAACGCGTGACGAGTCGTTCGTCGATCACGACTTGAGCGTGTTTGTCGCGCGCCGTGCAGAAGCGCGCGGCGCGCGCGCGAACGCGTGGCACGAGAGCTGAAGAACTCGATCGCGAGCTGGGAGCGGGTCCTCACGTTTTTCTGTCAGGAGCTATCCATGGCGAGCGAGAAGAAGGTTCGAGTCTGTCAACGCGGGTCATCGCCGGTGAGCGCGGCGAGCTTCGCGCGCATCGCGGCGTTCGCATTCCTCGTCGCGTGCGCGCCACCGATCGATCGCACCGACGACGCCGGCGATCGCGGTGAAGACGATCTCGCGGGCATCCAGCAGCAGCCATCCGCCAACGTCTGCAACGGCGGCAAGTGGGAATGCCGCGCGCAGATCCGCACCGACGGCAACGGCAGCGTGCATCGCTACGCCGCGCCGAGCGGGCTCGGCCCCGCAGACATCCAGAGCGCGTACAAGCTCGACGCCACGAAGGGCTCCGGGGCGACGATCGCGATCATCGACGCGTACAACTATCCGAACGCGGAGAGCGACCTCGCCGCGTACCGCACGAAGTACGGCCTGCCCGCCTGCACCAAGGCGAACGGCTGCTTGAAGATCGTGAACCAGAACGGCCAGACCTCACCGCTGCCCGCCAACTCGCCGGCGGGCGACGACTGGTCGGTCGAAGCGGCCCTCGATCTCGACAGCGCGTCGGCCGCGTGCCCGAACTGCAAGCTGATCCTGATCGAGGCCAACGACGATCAGAGCGACGGCCTCTTCATCGCGCAGAACGCCGCCGCGGCGATGGGCGCGACGGTCGCGTCGAACTCGTGGGGCGGCCCCGACGACGGCAACTCGCCGAGCTACGAGACGTACTTCAACCACCCGGGCACCGGCTACTTCGTCGCGTCGGGTGACAACGGCAACACCGGCTCGTCGCCGGACTATCCGTCGACCTCCGCGTACGTCACCGGCGTCGGCGGCACCAGCTTGGTGAAGTCGTCGTCGGGTACGCGCGGCTGGACCGAGGGCGCGTGGAACGGCGCCGGCAGCTCGTGCTCGAAGCTGATCGCGAAGCCGAGCTACCAGACGTCGAGCGCGTGCGCGAAGCGCGCCGCCGCCGACGTCTCGGCGGTCGCCGATCCGAACACCGGCGTCGCGGTCTACAACGCGGCGAACGGCGGCTGGATCGTCGTCGGCGGCACCAGCGCCGCGTGCCCGATCGTCGCGGCGATCTACGCGCTGACCGGTCACGGCAACGCGGGCCCCGGCTACGCGTACGCGCACGCGACGTCGTACTTCGACGTGACGTCGGGCAAGAACGGCTCGTGCAGCGGCGCGATGTGCAACGCGGGCGCGGGCTGGGACGGACCGACGGGCATCGGCTCGCCGAACGGCGCCGCGCTCGGCGGCGGCACCTGCACGCCGAGCTGCACCGGCAAGATGTGCGGCAGCGACGGCTGCGGCGGATCGTGCGGCACCTGCGGCTCGAACCAGACCTGCACGTCGAGCGGTCAGTGCCAGAACAACGGCTGCACGCCGAACTGCGCGGGCAAGACCTGCGGTGACGACGGCTGCGGCGGCAGCTGCGGCACCTGCTCGGGCGGCCAGACCTGCTCGAGCAGCGGCACGTGCACCGGCGGCGGCTCGTGCTCGCACCCGATCTGCTCGACCGGCACCTCGCTGCCGTCGAGCTGCGACTCGTGCGCGGCGTCGATCTGCGCGGTGGACTCGTACTGCTGCACCACCGCGTGGGATTCGATCTGCGTCGGCGAGGTCAGCTCGGTCTGCGGTCAGTCGTGCGGCGGCGGCTCGTGCTCGCACCCCGAGTGCAACACGGGCACGAAGCTGAAGAGCGGCTGCGACGCGTGCGTGACCAAGATCTGCGGCCAGGACTCGTTCTGCTGCAACACCAAGTGGGACTCGATCTGCGTCGGCGAGGTCGGCTCGATCTGCGGCGAGGCGTGCAACTGATCGCGTAGGTCAGCGCGCCGCGCGCTCGAAGTCTTCGCAGAAGGCGACGAGCGCGCGGACGCCCTCGAGGGGCATCGCGTTGTAGAGCGAGGCCCGCATGCCGCCGGCGGTGCGGTGCCCCTTGAGGTTGGCGAGGCCGCGCATCTCCGCTTCCGCGAGGAAGCGCGTCTCGAGCTCGCTGCGCCCGCCCTTCGCGCGGAACACGACGTTCATCTGCGAGCGGCTGCCGCGCGCGACCGGCGCCTCGAACAGCGTCGATTGATCGAGGTAGTCGTAGAGCAGCGCGGCCTTGGCCGCGTTGCGCTCGGCCATCGCCGCGGGGCCGCCCTCGGCGATGAGCCACGCGAGCACCTCGGTCATCACGTAGATCGAGAAGGTCGGCGGCGTGTTGTAGAGCGAGTGATCGGTCGCCCACGTGCGGTACTGCAGCATCGTCGGGAGATCGCGGCGGGCGCCTTCGACGAGCTCGCGGCGCGCGATCGCGAGCACGAGGCCCGACGGGCCGAGGTTCTTCTGCGCGCCGGCGTAGATCAGGCCGTAGCGGCTCACGTCGAGCGGCCGTGAGAAGATGTCGCTCGACGCGTCGCAGATGAGCGGCACGCCGTCGGGCGGCTCCGGAAGCGACGGCCACTGCACGCCGGCGATCGTCTCGTTGCTGGTCACGTGCACGTAGGCCGGATTGTCCGAGAACCGGACAGTATCGGGGAGCGCGCGGAACTGCGATCCTTCGCCGCTGCACGCGACGTGCACCGTGCCGAACCGCTTCGCCTCGGCGACCGCCTTCTGGCCCCACGATCCGGTGACGCAGTAGTCGGCGGTCCGATCCGGCGCGAGCAGGTTCATCGGCACCATGTGGAACTGCGCCGACGCGCCGCCCTGCAGGAACATCACGACGTAGTCGTCGGGCACGCGCCCGACCTCGCGCACCAGCTTCTCGCAGCGATCGGCGAGCGCGCTGAACTCGGGGCCGCGATGGCTGTGCTCGAGGATGCCGATGCCCGAGCCTTCGAAGTCGAGGATCGCGCCCTGCGCCTTGCGCAAGACCGGCTCGGGCAGCACCGCGGGACCCGAGGAGAAGTTCCACTTCCGCATCCGCGGAGCAAACCACAACTCGCGGCCGGGGCGCCTGTACAGAACCCCCTTCGACTGTCGCTCAGGAGTCAGCGGCGCGGCGGGACGTCTTCCCAGTAGAAGAGCGTGATCGCGAGGCAGTGGAACGCCTCGTCGCTCGACTGGGTGACGATCATGTCGGTGACCTTGCACTGCTGGTGCGAGGCCATCCACGCGGTCACCTTCTCGCCGAGCTGATCGCGGTCGGCGACCATCGTGGCGGAGAACACCTTCACGCCGTTGAACTTGACGTCGCGTCGCAGCGTGAGGATGCCGGTGGAACCGAGGGTGCCGGACATGACTTCCAGCTCACTGTAACAGCGTTCGAAGCCCGCAGAAAGACAAGCGGCCTCAGAGAATCTCTGTTACCGGTTCGCTTTCACGACCGCCATGATCTCCTCGTCGGTGAGGACGCGGTTGCCGCGCTTGGCGGCGGCGAACACCGCTCCGACGAGCTCGGGCGTGGGCTCGAACCCGCGCTTGCGCAACCAGTAGATCACGTTCGACTCGCCGCTGTAGTGGCCGATCTCGATCTCCTGCTCGCGCCCGAACATGCCCGCGGGCACGCCCGAGTAGATGCGATCGGCGAGCCATGCGTGGCCCTTCTTCTCGGCCTTGATGATCGCGGCGGCGTGGACGCCGGTCGCGGTGCGGAACGCGTCCGATCCGGACAGCGGGTACTGCGGATGGATCGGCACGCGCGTCGCCTGCGACGCGACCTTGCACCAGAGGAGCAGCTTCGACAGATCGTGATCGGGCAGCTCGCCGAGCAGCTTGAGGTTGAGCAGGATCTGATCGAGCGCCGCGTTGCCGACGCGCTCGCCGATGCCGAGCGCGGTGCCGTGCACGCGATCCGCGCCGTACTCGATCGCGAAGATCGAGTTCACGACGCCGAGCCCGCGATCGTTGTGGCCGTGCCAGTCGATCCCGACGTCGTGGGCGCCGATGCCGTCGAGGACGTTGCGCGTGAAGCGGAGCAGGTTGCGGATGCCGTCGGGCGTCACGTAGCCGACGGTGTCGCACACGACCAGGCGGCGCGCGCCGTGCTCGACCGCGTTGGTGAAGAGCTTGTGCAAGACCTCGGGGCGCGAGCGCGTGGTGTCCTCGGTGACGTACGACACCGGCAGGTCGTGGCGGCGCGCGAGATCGATCGCGTCGGCGGACAGCTTGAGCATGCGCGCGAGGTCCCAGTCCTCGGCGTACTGGCGGATCGGCGAAGAGCCGATGAAGCACAGCACCTCGATCTCGATGCCGACCTTCTGCGAGATGTCGATGATCGCCTGCACGTCGTTGATGTGCGTGCGCGCGGCGCAGCTCGCCTTCATCTTCAGCTTCGCGTCGCGCATGTGCTCGGCGATCGTCGTGACGTCTTCCACCGCACGGCGCCCCGCGCCGGGCAGGCCGATGTCGCTGGTGTCGATGCCGAGCGAGTCGGCGAGATCGATCAGGCGCAGCTTGTCGTCGATCGCGGGATCGACGACCGACGGCGACTGGATGCCGTCGCGGAGCGTCTCGTCGAGGAACTGGATGCGGCGCTTGGGCGAGATGCGCGCGACCTTCTCGACGGAGTTCCAATCGTAGATCAGCTCTTGCTCGTCGAGATCGTTGGCGTCGGTGGTCATGGCGGGCTCACAGGTCACAGGGCGTGGCTGAGGGCGAGGATGATGATCGTCGTGATCGCGACGACGATCGCGGTGAGGAGGAACCAGCCGAGCACGACGGCGGCGGCGGCGAGGCCGACGCCGAGCAGCGGCAGCGCGATCGCGCGCTCGCGCCGCACGATCGAGATCACGGCGGCGATCGTCGTGGCGACGAGGAACGGGACGCTGATGCGCCAGTCGGGCGTCTCGAACAAGCGCGGCGCGGTCAGCGACACGACCAGGAAGCCGGTGACGCCGAGCACGAGCGCGACGAGCCCCGCGGCGTGCGCGCCGATCCAGCCGTGCCGCGGCGGCGGCTCGGTCGCGCGGTGCTGGCGCAGCGGCCCAGTCATGCCGCGACCATGCCACATTTCGGGCCTCGGGCCTCGGGCTTCGGGCCTCGGCCAGACGGGCTCGCGCGTCGCGTCACGCGTAGTGCGCCATGCCCGCGATCACGCGGCGGGACTCGTCGAGGATCAGGACTTCGACGGTGCGGCGGCCGGCTTGGTT
>DATJIA010000329.1:0-55721 GCA_035493675.1 Kofleriaceae bacterium
CGCCCGCGCCCGCCACCGCCGCGTGGGCCTGGATCTGGGCCGACGCCAAGGGCCGGGCCGCGATCGCCGCGCCGAACGGCGCGCTCGCGATCCTCGACGGCGGCGCCTGGCACGAGATCGCGCTCCAGACCGCCCTGCCCGCCGCGCGCGCCGGCGCCGGCCCCGCGCGCTCGCCGTAGCGTGTTACGCTCGGCTCTGGGATGGCGCCTCACGTCCTCGTGGCCGACGACGACGCTTGGATCCTGCGGATGGTCGCCACCGTGCTCGAGAAGCGCGGCTACTCGGTCGAGACCGCGGTCGACGGCGAGGACGCGCTCGAGCGCGCGCTGATCCGCGCGCCCGATCTGCTGGTCACCGACGTGATGATGCCGCGCATGGACGGCTGGGCGCTGGTCAAGGCGCTGCGCGCGCGTCCCGAGCTCGCGACCCTGCCGGTGATCTTCCTGACCGCGCTCTCCTCCGACGAGGATCGCATCCGCGGCTTCCGCCTCGGCGCCGACGACTACGTGCCGAAGCCGTTCCGCTTCGAGGAGCTCGACCTGCGCGTCGCGAAGACCTTGCGCCGCACCGCCTCGATGATCCAGGACGCGCGCGATCAGCTCGCGACGGCCGGCTTGCGCGGCGATCTGTCTCAGGTCGGACTGTCGGCGCTGCTCGTCTTGATCGAGCTCGAGCGCAAGACCGGCCTGCTCACGCTGCGCTCGCCCGAGGGCGCGAGCGCGCAGGTGCTCCTGCGCGACGGCCGCGTCGTGCACGCGCGCCTCGACGACGCCGACGAGCCGGTCGACGCCGACTGCGTCTATCACCTGCTCGGCTGGTCGGCCGGCGAGTTCGAGCTGGTCGCGTGCGTGGTCGAAGGCCCCGATCGCGTCAACAGCTCGACGACGCACCTCCTCATGGAGGGCGCGCGATTGCTGGACGAGTCTCGCCAGGGCTGAGCGCGCGCTGCTTGCGCCCGAAACGCGTGAATCGATCGAGCAGCACGTACGTCACCGGCGTCGTGAACAGCGTGAGCAGCTGCGACAGCGCGAGGCCGCCGACGATCGCGATGCCGAGCGGCCGGCGCAGCTCGCCGCCCATGCCGTGACCGAGCGCGAGCGGCAGCGCGCCGAGCAGCGCCGCGAGCGTGGTCATCACGATCGGGCGGAAGCGCTGCAGGGCCGCGGCGTGGATCGCGGCCGCCGGATCGAGCCCCTCCTCGCGCTCCTTCTCGATCGCGAAGTCGATCATGAGGATCGCGTTCTTCTTGACGATGCCGATCAAGAGGATGATGCCGACCAGCGCGACCAGATCGAGCTGGCTGCCGGTGACGAGCAGCGCGAGCAGCGCCCCCAGCCCCGCCGACGGCAAGGTCGAGAGGATCGTGATCGGGTGGATGTAGCTCTCGTAGAGCACGCCGAGCACGATGTAGACCGCGAACAGCGCGATCGCGATCAGGTACGGCTGCGACGCGACCGAGTCCTGGAACGCCTGCGCGGTGCCGGCGAACGACGCGTGGATCGACGCGGGCATCCCGATCTGCTGCTCGGCCTTCGCGATCGCGCGCACCGCGTCGCCGAGCGACACGCCCGGCGCGGTGTTGAACGCGAGCACCGTCACCGGGAACTGCCCTTGGTGCCCGATCGACAGCGGCACCTTGTGCTCGGCGGTCGTCGCGATCGCGCTGAGCGGCACCGGCGGGCCCGTCGTCGACGGCACGTACAAGCGCGCGATCGTGTCGGGCGCGGTGCCGAGCGCGGGATCCGCCTCGAGCACGACGCGGTACTGGTTCACCTGCGTGTAGAAGGTCGCGACCTGGCGCTGGCCGTAGGCGTCGTAGAGCGTCGCGTCGACGGCGGCGGCGGTGACGCCGAGGCGCGCGGCGGTGTCGCGATCGATCACGATCTCGAGCTCGAGGCCGTCGGTCTGCTGATCGCTCGAGACATCCTTCAGCTCGGGCAGCTTCTTGAGCGCGGCGGTCACGCGCGGGCCCCACTGCTCGAGCTCGAGCAGATCGGCGTCGGCGAGCGTGTACTGATATTCGGTGCGCGCGAGCCGGCCGCCGACGCGGACATCTTGCAGCGCCTGCAAGTACAGGTTGATCCCGGTGACCTTCGCGAGCTTGGGCCGGAGGCGCGCGATCACCTCCTGCGCGGAGGCTTTGCGCTCCGGCTTCGGCTTCAGCGAGATGAACATCGTGCCCGCGTTCAAGGTCGACGACAGCCCGCCGCCGACCGACGACACGAAGTGATCGACGTCGGGATCGCGCTCGATGATCGCGTTCAGCTGCTCGACCCGCGCCTTCATCGCCGGGAACGAGATGTCCTGCGGACCGATCGCCTGGCCGAGCAACATGCCGTTGTCCTGCTCGGGGAACAGGCCGCGCGGCACCTGCGTGTAGAGCCACACCGTCAGGCCGACCAGGCCGAGCGTCGCGACGCCGACGACGCGCCGGTGCGCGAGCACGAACGACAGCACGCGCCCGTAGCCGCGGATCGCGCCGGCGAGCCCGCGATCGAGCGCGCGGCCGATCCACGTCGGCGAGCGGCCGTGCGCCTCGCGCAACAGGCGCGCGCACATCATCGGCGTGAGCGTGAGCGAGATCAGCGCCGACATCGAGATCGCGATCGCGAGCGTGATCGCGAACTCGCGGAACAAGCGCCCGACGACGCCGCCCATGAACAAGAGCGGGATGAACACGGCCAACAAGGACGCCGTGATGCTCACGATCGTGAAGCCGATCTGCTTCGCGCCGCGCAGCGCCGCCTCGCGCGGCGCCATGCCGCTCTCGAGCAGGCGGGTGACGTTCTCGGTGACGACGATCGCGTCGTCGACGACGAAGCCGGTCGAGATCGTGAGCGCCATCAGCGACAGGTTGTCGATGCTGAAGCCGCACAGGTACATCACGGCGAAGGTGCCGACGAGCGACAGCGGCACCGCGATCGACGGGATCGCGGTCGCGCGCGCGGTGCGCAGGAACACGAACACGATCAACACGACCAGGACGATCGCCGTGATCAGCGCGCGCTCGACGTCGCGCACCGACGCGCGGATCGACTGCGCGCGATCGATCGCGATCTCGACCTCGATCGCCGGCGAGATCGACTTCGTCAGCTCGGGCAAGAGCGTCTTCACGCGATCGATCACGTCGAGGATGTTCGCGCCCGGCTGGCGGCGGATGATCATGACGATCGTGCGCTCGCCGTCGGCCCACCCGGCGGCGCGCTGGTTCTCGACGTCGTCGGTGACGCGCGCGATCTCGCCGAGCCGGATGCCGCCCTCGCCTTGCCAGTGCACGATCACCTGCGACCAGTCGGCGGCGCGCGTCAGCTGATCGTCGGTCGACACCGGCAGGCGCGACACGCCGCCCACCGCGCCCTTGGGCTGATCCGCGGTCGCGCTCGCGATCGCGGCGCGCACGTCCTCCATCGACAAGCCGGCGCCGGCGAGCGCCATCGGATCGACCTGCACGCGCACCGCGGGCTGCTGGCCGCCGCCGACGTTGACCTGCCCCACGCCCGGCACCTGCGCGATCTTCTGCGCGAGCACCGTGTTCGCGGTCTCGAACACCTGCGCGAGCGGCAGCGACTTCGACTTGAGCGTCAGGATCAAGATCGGCGCGTCGGCGGGGTTCACCTTGCGGAAGTGGGGGCGCGTCGGCAGGTTCGGCGGCAGGTCGCCGCCGGCGGCGTTGATCGCGGCCTGCACGTCGCGCGCGGCGCTCTCGACGTCGCGATCGAGATCGAACTGGATCGTGACGTTCGCGCTGCCGAGCGAAGACGTCGACGTCATCTCGGTCACGCCCGCGATGCGGCCGAGCCGGCGCTCGAGCGGCGTCGCGACCGCCGCCGCCATCGTCTCGGGGCTCGCGCCCGGCAAGCCGGCGCTCACGCTGATCGTCGGGTAGTCGACGCGCGGCAGCGGCGCGACCGGCAGCTGCGTGTACGCCGCCGCGCCCGCCAAGAAGAGCGCGATCGCGAGCAGCGTCGTCGCGATCGGCCGGCGGATGAAGGGCGCGGAGAGGTTCATAGCGACTTCACGGGACGTGGGCCACCGGTTTGCGGAAGCGCTTCGCGATGCGCTCCATGAACAGGTAGATCACCGGCGTCGTGTAGAGCGTCAGGATCTGCGAGAGCAGCAGCCCGCCGACGATCGTGATGCCGAGCGGCCGCCGCAGCTCGCTCCCCACGCCCGAGCCGAGCGCGAGCGGGATGCCGCCCAGGAGCGCGGCCATCGTCGTCATCATGATCGGGCGGAAGCGCAGGAGGCAGGCCTGATAGATCGACTGCTCGGGCGTCATGCCCCGCTCGCGCTCCGCCTCGAGCGCGAAGTCGATCATCATGATCGCGTTCTTCTTGACGATGCCGATCAAGAGGACGATGCCGATCAGCGCGATCACGTCGAACGGCTGCCCGACCACGTAGAGCGCGAGGATCGCGCCGACGCCCGCCGACGGCAGCGTCGAGAGGATCGTGATCGGGTGGATGTAGCTCTCGTAGAGGACACCGAGCACGATGTAGACCGTGATCAAGGCGGCGAGGATCAAGATGGGCTCGCTCGCCAGCGACTCGCGGAACGCCTGCGCCGCGCCGGTGAACTCGGAGCGCATCGCCGGCGGCGGGCTCATCGTCGCGACCGCGTCGTCGATCGCGTCGACCGCGTCGCCGAGCGAGACGCCGGGCGCGGTGTCGAACGAGAACGTCACCGCCGGGAACTGGCCCTGGTGATCGATCGCGAGCTGCGACGGCCGCGGCTCGAAGTGCGAGAACGCCGACAGCGGCACCGCGCCGGTCGCGGTCTTGACGTAGATGCGATCGAGCGCGTCTCGGCGCGACCGGTCCTCCGGGCGGACCTCGAGGATCACGCGGTACTGGTTCAGCTGCGTGAACGTCGTCGAGATGATGCGCTGGCCGAAGGCGTCGTAGAGCGTGTCGTCGAGCGCCTGCGTGGTCACGCCGAGCCGGCCCGCGGTGTCGCGATCGACCGCGAGGTGCATCTCCTGCCCCGCCGCTTCCTGATCGCTCGCGACGTCGCGCAGCTCGGGCAGCGCGCGCAGGGTCGCGTGCAGCTTCGGCGCCCACGCGCTCAGCTCCGCCGGGTCCGGATCCTCGACCGTGTATTGGTATTGCGTGCGCGACACGCGCGACTCGACGGTCAGGTCCTGCACCGGCTGCATCCACAAGGTCGCGCCCTCGACCACGCGCGCCTGATCGCGCAGGCGATCGATCACCGCTTCGACCGACGCGCGGTGGCCGTGCGGCTTCAGGTCGATCGTGAAGCGGCCGACGTTGGTCGCGAGGTTCGAGCCGTCGGCGCCGATGAAGCTCGACACGCTCGCGACGTCGGGGTCGGCGAGGATCACGTCGGCGAGGCGCTCCTGCAGCGCCATCATGCGCGGGAACGAGACGTCGGCCGGCGCCTCGCTCACCGCGGCGATCTGCCCGGTGTCCTGGACGGGGAAGAAGCCTTTCGGGACGTGGATCGCGAGCAGCGCGGTCGCGACCGCGGTCCCGATCGTCACGAAGAGCGTCGTGTTCTTGTGCCGGAGCACGACCTGCAGCGTGCGATCGTAGAAGCGCGTCACGCGATCGAACGCGCGATCGAAGACGCCCTCGCCGTGCGTGTGCGGCTTCAGGATCCACGCGCTCATCATCGCGGTCAGCGTGAGCGAGAGGACCGCCGACACGAAGATCGCGATCGCGAGCGTCATCGCGAACTCGCGGAACAAGCGGCCGATGAGGCCGCCCATGAAGAGCAGCGGGATCAAGACCGCGACCAACGAGACCGTGAGCGACACGATCGTGAAGCCGATCTGCTTCGAGCCCTTGAGCGCCGCCTCGAACGGCGGGTCGCCCTCCTCGATGTAGCGCGTGCAGTTCTCGACCATCACGATCGCGTCGTCGACGACGAAGCCGGTCGAGATCGTCAGCGCCATCAGCGACAGGTTGTCGAGGCTGTAGCCGGCGAGGTGCATGACGCCGAACGTGCCGATGAGCGACAGCGGCACCGCGACGCCGGGGATGATCGTCGCGCGCAGCGAGCCGAGGAAGAAGTACATGACCGCGACGACCAGCGCGATCGTGAGCACGAGCGTCAGCTGCACGTCGTCGACCGACGCGCGCACGGTCTCGGTGCGATCGGAGAGGATCGTCACCTCGATGTCGCCCTGCGCGGTCGCCTCGAGCTGCGGCAGGAGCCGCTTCACGCCGTCGACGACGTCGATCACGTTCGCGCCCGGCTGCCGCTGGACGTTCAGGATGATCGCGCGCTCCTTGCCGGCCCAGCCCGCGAGCTGATCGTTCTCGACGCCGTCGATCACGCGCGCGACGTCGCGCAGGCGCACCGGCGCGCCCTTCGCGTACGCGATCACGAGCGGCTCGAAGCTCGCCGCGCGATCGAGCTGATCGTTGGTCGCGAGCGCCCAGTCCTGGCGCGGGCCGTCGAGGTTGCCCTTGGGCTGGTTGACGTTGGCGGCGGCGACCGCGGCGCGCACGTCCTCGAGCGAGAGCCCGGTGCCGGCGAGCGCGACCGGATCGACCTGCACGCGCACCGCCGGCTTCTGCCCGCCGTTGATCGTCACCAACCCGACCCCGCCGACCTGGCTGATCTTCTGCGCGAGCACCGAGTCGGCGAAGTCGTCGATCTCGGCGGGCGACTTCGTCTTCGACGTCACCGCGATCGTGAGCACCGGTTGATCGGCCGGGTTCGACTTCGAGTACGTCGGCGGCGCGGGCAGCGTGCGCGGCAAGAGGTTCGACGCCGCGTTGATCGCCGCTTGGACATCTTGCTGCGCGCCGTCGATGTCGCGATCGAGCGTGAACTGCAGCGTGATCTGCGACGTGCCGAAGCTCGAGATCGACGTCATCGACGCGAGCGACGGCACCTGCCCGAACTGGCGCTCGAGCGGCGTCGTCACCGACTCCGCCATCGTCGACGCGCTCGCGCCCGGCAGGCCGGTCGACACGACGATCGTCGGATAGTCGACCTGCGGCAGCGCGGACACCGGCAGCGAGCGATAGCCGGTGAGGCCGGCGAGCAGGAGCCCGACCATGAGCAAGGTCGTCGCGACCGGTCGGCGGATGAACGGCTCGGAGATGCTCACTTGGCGCTCTCCTTCGCCTCCTTCGCCACCTCCACCTTCGCGCCCGGCCGGACCTGATTGGCGCCGTCGACGACGACCTTGGCGCCCGGCGCGACGCCCTTCGCGATCACGGTCGTCTCGCCGACCTGGCGCGCGATCTCGATCGGCGTCTGCTTCGCGACCCCGCCGTCGACGACGTACACGAACGCGCCCTGCGGTCCGCGCTGCACCGCGACGGTCGGCACGACGATCGCGCCGTGCAACGTCTCGACCAGCATGCGCGCCTTGACGAACTGATTCGGCCACAGCGCGCGCTTCGGGTTCGGGATCACCGCCTTCACGCGCAAGGTCGCGGTCGACGCGTTGATCTGGTTGTCGATCACGAGCGCCTTGCCGACGCCCAGCAAGGTCGCGCCGTCGCGGCTGCGCGCCTCGACCGGCACGTCACCCGCCGCCATCGCGCGCGCGATCGCGGGCAGCTCGTCCTGCGCGACGCTGAAGTAGATCGCCGCCGGATCGAGCTGCGTGATCACGACCAGGCCGCTCGGATCGCTCGCGTGGATCACGTTCCCCGCGTCGACCTGGCGGACCCCCGTCGTGCCGTCGATCGGCGCCTTGATCTGCGCGTAGTCGAGCTGGAGCCTGGCGCTCTCGACCGCGGCCTTGTCGATCGCGATCGCGCCCTCGGCCTGCCCCGCCTGCGCCTCGAGCGCCTCGACCTGCGCCGGCGCGACCAGGTGCTGATCCTCGAGCGACTGGTAGCGCGCGAGCTGCGACCTCGCGTTCTTCACCTGCGCGAGATCGCGCGCGAGCGCGCCCTCCGCTTGATGGAGCTGGACCTGGAACGGGCGCGGATCGATCTGCGCGAGCACGTCGCCCGCCTTCACGCTCTGCCCCTCGGTGAACGTCACCTTGTCGAGGCGGCCGTCGACCTGCGCGCGCACCGTGACCTGCTGGAACGCGGCGACCGAGCCGAGCCCCTCGAGCCACACCGGGACGTCTTGCGTCGCGACGGCCGCGACCTTCACGGGCACCGCGCGATCGCCCGCGCCGGATCCCGATCCGGCGCCGCGTCGCTCGGCGGCGCTCGAGCTGCGCGATCGCACCCAGAGGGCGATCACGGCGATCACCGCTACTCCCACCGACGCTCGGAGGATCAACGAACGCGCGCGCGCGGTCATGGGCAGGGCTACCACGCGCGGCGGGACTCCGAATGTTACCGAATGTGAAGTCGCGCCTAGTTCGCGATCATCTGCGGAGCATTCGGAGGTCGCGGATGCTCGACGAAGTCGCGGACCGACGGGCGCGCCCACACCGCGCGCGCGTACGCCGCGATCGGATCGGGGACCGCGAGACCCGACGCGATCATGCGCATCAGCGCGAACGCGAGATCGACGTCGACGACGCCGAACGCGCCGAACAGCGCGCCGCGATGATCGGCGCCGAGCCGCGCCGCGACGTCGACGATCGCGTCGGCGCTCGCCTGCGCGCGCGCGGACAGCGGCGCCGGCGGCGCCTTCGGCGGATAGAAGATGTGCTCGGTCGGACGCTCGCGGCGGAACGCGTCCATGCCGGTGCGGAACCACGACATCAGCTGGCGCGCGCGCCCGCGATCGCGCGCGTCGTCGGGAAGGACGCTCGGCGACGGGAAGACGTCTTCCAGGTACTCGACGATCGCGAGCGACTCCGCGATCCAGTAGCCGCTGTGCTGCAGGACCGGCGCGGTGCCGGTGTACGTCAACTCGCGCAGCGCGGTGAGGGCGCCGACCGGCGGGTAGATCATCCCGATCGAGGTCTTGAAGTCGAGCTGCTTCTCGCGGAGCGTCGCGAAGACGGTCGCGGTCCAGGGGCTGGCCCAGAACGCCTCGACGTAGAGCGTGATGGCCTCGCTCATTCGTCGTCGTCGTCCGCGGCGCCGTCGGCGGCGGCGATGCCGTACTTCTTCATCAGCTTGCGGAAGTACTTGCGATCGATGTCGGCGTCGCGCGCGGCGTGCGAGATGTTGCCTTCGTGGCGCTTGAGCAAGGACAGGATGTAGTCGCGCTCGAACGACGACACCCACTTTTCCTTGGCGTCCTTGAAGGTCGCGCCGTCGAGCAGATCCTCGGGCGGGCGCGGCGCGGTCTGATCGATCGCCGCGCGGCCGCCGCTGGTCGGCGCGCGCGACGGCACCGGCGGCGGCTGGGTCGTGCGGGTCGGCATCGGCGTGGCCTGCTTGGCGTCGCGGATCGCCTCCGGCAGATCGCCGAGCGAGATCGTCTCGCCGTCGCAGAACGAGACCGCGCGCTCGACGACGTTGACCAGCTCGCGCACGTTGCCGGGCCACGGATACGCGGCGAGCGCGCTCATCGCGTCGCGCGCGACCCGCATCACGCGCTGCGTGCCGTCGGCGCCGCGGTTGCCGCTGAGCGTCTTCAGGAAGTGATTGACGAGCATCGGGATGTCGTCGGCGCGCTCGCGCAGCGCGGGCAGATGGATGCGCACGACGCTCAACCGATAGAAGAGATCCTGGCGGAAGCGGCCCGCGCGCACCTCGTCCTCGAGGTGGCGGTTGGTCGCGGCGATGATCCGCACGTCGACCTTCACGGGCTTCGACGATCCGACCCGCCGGACCTCGCGCTGCTCGAGCGCGCGCAGGAGCTTCGGCTGCAGATCGAGCGGCAGCTCGCCGAGCTCGTCGAGGAACAGGGTGCCGCCGTCGGCGAGCTCGAACAGGCCCTGCCGCGTCATCACCGCGCCGGTGAAGCTGCCCTTCTCGTGGCCGAACAATTCGCTCTCGATCAGGTTCGGCGGCACCGCGCCGCAGTCGAACACGACCAGCTCGCCCTTCTGGCGCGGCGACAGCTGGTGGATCGTCTGCGCGACGACCTCCTTGCCGGTGCCGGTCTCGCCCTCGATCACGACCGTCGTCGCGGTCGGCGCGATCTTCTCGAGGATCGTGTAGATCGATCGCATCGCGGCGTTGCCGCCGATCAAGAGGCCGCAGCGATCGCTGCGCGACGGCACGATCGGCACCTCCTCTTCGCGCGCGTTGAACTTGAGCTGCGATTGGCCGACCGCGATCGTGCAGCCCGGCTTGAGGAACGCCTCGCGCACGCGGACCTTGTTGATGAAGGTCCCGTTGGTCGAGTGGTTGTCGACCAGCACGTAGCCGGTGTCCTCCTGGATGATCTTGCAGTGGTAGCGGGAGACCGTGTCGTCGCGCAGGACGACGTCGTTGTCGTCCATCGATCCGAGGCGCACCTCGCCCTTGTCGAAGTCCCACTCGAGGCTCTCGTCCTCGACCGAGGTCAACGTGCACCGGCGCAGGTGCAGCGTCGGGCCGCGATCCAAGTACGCGACCTTCGTCGGTGGGACGAAGTCGGGGAACTTCTTCATGGGCCTCCCGTCCCCATCCTAGCAGCTCGCGCTCGTGTGGGGACACCCGTCCCCATATGAAGTCGCCCGCAGTCGGCGTTCCCGGTTACCATGGTTGCCAGAAGTGACGGCCGCACCGGGGGACTTGTTTGCGCTCCTCGCGCGGCTCGACCAAGAACTGGCGCCGGAGGACCGCGCGATCGTCGAGGGGGAGGCTGGGCGGGCGTACCTACGACACGGATCGGTCGAGCCGGCGCTGCGGCACCTCGTCTCGGCACGGCGCACGCACGAGGCGCTCGGCGAGCTGCGCTCCGCCGCCGAGCTCGACGTCGACATCGCGCACGTGTGCCTGATCAAGGGCGAGCTCGAGCGCGCCGAGGCGTTCCTCGAGCGCGCGATCGAGCACGCGGCGCACCACCACGACGACGCGCTGCGCGCGCGCGCGCTCGTCGGCCAGGCCGCGGCCGCCCGAGCGCGCGACGACGACGCGGCCGATGCGCTGTACGCGGAGGCGGCGGCGATCGCGTCGGGCGATCTGCGCGTGCTCGCGCTCGCGGCGCGCGCGGAGCTGGCGGCGAACCGCGGCGATCTCGACGCCGCGCGCGCGCTCCTCGACGGCGTGACCGCGATCGACGCGCGCGCCGCCGCGGCGCTCGCGATGGCGCACGCCGAGCTCGCGTGGCGCGCCGGCGATCACGCCGACGCCGCGCCCGCGTTCCGCCGCGCGATCGCGCTCGCGACCGAGCACGATCTGCGCCGCGATCTCGCCGAGGCGCACCTGCGCTACGGCCTGTTCTGCGGCGAGCGCGCCGAGCACGACGTCGCCGTCGAGCCGCCCGCGCCGCACCTCGCGCACGCGCAGGAGCTGTTCCGCGCGATCGGCGGGCTCGGCGATCTCGAGCGCGTGCGCGAGGCGTTCCGCCGCTACGGGCGCCGCGCGACCGATCGCGTCGCCGAGATGGAGCTCGTCGAGTTGCTCGGCGAGCTCAAGCAGCAGCGGCTCGCCGTGCAAGACGCGGCCGGGCGGCTGTCGGATCTCGCGGTCGCGAACGGCGATCGCGAGCGCATCGGCGGCCTCCGCGCGGTCGAAGACGCGCTCGGGGGCGCGCTGCGCGAGCTCGCGCTCGCCGAGGAGCGCTTCGTCGCCGCGGTCAACGCCGTCGTCGTCGAGCGCGAGAGCATCCGCGGCCTGCTCGAGCTGACGCGCCGGTTGTCGGGGGTGTCGGACTATCACGCGCTGCCCGACGAGATCGCGCGCCTCGCGTGCCAGCTCACCGGCGCCGATCGCGGCGTGTGTTGGCTGACCGACGGCGGGCGCGGCGCGTACGCGATCGATCTCGCGCGCGATCGCGTGTGGTCGTCGCCGGTCGCGGAGGCGTCGGCCGCCGCGGGCAAGCCGTCGCTGCTCGGCGGGCGCACGAGCGATCGCGTCGATCGGGTCGGGTCGCGCGAGCGGCGCGCGGCGACGCGGCTCGGCACCGCGATGGCCGCGCCGCTCCGGCTCGGCGGCCGCGTGCTCGGCGCGATCTGGGTCGACAAGGAGCCGTCGGGCGGCGTGCTCTCCGATCGCGATCTCGATCTGTTCGCGGTCTTCGCGGGACAGGCCGCGACGATCCTCGACAACGCGCGCATCGCCGAGGCGCTGCGCCTCGCCGCGCGCACGACGACCGCGACCCTCGAGGCGATCAGCGACGGCGTCGTGTCGATCGATCGCTCGGGCAGCGTGAAGTCGATGAACGCGGCGGCGTCGCGCATCATGTCGGGGCGCGGCGGGCGCGCGGCGGCGCTCGTCGAGGGCGGCCGCGAAGGACCGCCGCTGCTCGAGTTCCTGCGCGCCGATCTCGATCGCGGCGAGGAGCTCGACAACCGGCTCGTCCAGCTCGCGTCGCCCGGCCCCTCGGAAGGGCCGCGCGCCGATTCGACGACACGGGGCGGCGAGTACCTCTGCAACACGCGCATCATCCGCGACGACGGCGGCGCCGCGATCGGCTTGGTCGCGACCTTCACCGAGCTCGGCAAGGCGACGCGCATGGCGCAGCGCATGGTCGGCTCGACCGCGCGCTACTCGTTCCACGATCTCGCGGGGCGATCGCCGGCGCTGCGCCGCGTGCTCGCGCTCGCGGAGGCGGCCGCCGGCTCCGACGCGAGCGTCTTGCTCACCGGCGAGAGCGGCACCGGCAAGGAGGTCCTCGCGCAGGCGATCCACAACGCCGGGCCGCGCGCGCAAGGACCGTTCGTCGCGGTCAACTGCGCGGCGATCCCGCGCGACCTGCTCGAGAGCGAGCTGTTCGGCTACGAGTCGGGCGCGTTCACCGGCGCGCGCAAGGGCGGGCGCCCCGGCAAGTTCGAGCTCGCCGAGGACGGCACGATCCTCCTCGACGAGATCGGCGACATGCCGCTCGACATGCAGGTGAAGCTCCTGCGCGTCTTGCAGGAGCGCGTGACGACGCGCCTCGGCGGCTCGCGCGAGATCCCGCTCAACTGCCGCATCATCGCGACCACCAACCGCGATCTCGCGACCGAGGTGCAGCGCGGCCTGTTCCGCCAGGATCTCTACTTCCGCCTGCGCGTGATCCACGTCGAGATCCCGCCGCTGCGCGATCGCCAGGGCGACATCGCGGTGCTCGCCGAGTTCTTCCTGCGCACCTACGCCGAGCGTCTCGACAAGAAGATGAAGCACGTCGCGCCCGACGTGCTCGACGCGTTCATGCGCTATCCGTGGCCGGGCAACGTGCGCGAGCTCGAGCACGTCCTCGAGAGCGAGGTCACGCTCGCGCCGGCCGAGAAGGAGGTGCTCGACGAGGTGCCGGCGTCGCTGGCCGCGCGGCCGGTCGCGCCCGCGTGGCCGCAGTGGCCGCAGGCGCCGCAGGGCTATCCGCAAGCGTATCCGCCGTGGGCGATGTGGCCGCAGCCGCCGCAGGGCATGCAACCGATGCCGTGGCCATGGCCGCCCGCGCCGCAGGCTCCGCTCGCCGACGGCACGCTCGCGCCGACCAAGACGATCGAGGACACCGAGCGCGAGCTCTTGGTCGCGGCGCTGCGCACGCATCGCGGGCGCATCCCGGCGGTCGCGCGCGCGCTCGGCGTGTCTCGCGGTACGGTCTACAACAAGATGCGCAAGTTCAACCTCGATCCCGACTCGTTCCGTTGACGGGCGATCCGGAAGACGAAGACGACGAGGAGGATCTCGAGCCGATCGCGTCCGCCGCCGCGCCGTGGTTCGACGCGCACGGCAACGCGGTCGACATGGGCGAGCGATCGCACCTCCATGCCGACGGCTCGCCGCGGATCGTCGAGCGCCACTTCACCGTCGCCGAGGAGCACGCGGGCGCGCGCCTCGATCATTATCTCAAGCGGATGATCCCGCGCCTGTCACGCACGCGCGTGCAGGCGTGCATCCGCGAGCAGCTCTTCAAGATCGCGCCGAGCACGATCGACCCGCCGCTCAAGCCTTCGTCGACGGTGGCGGCCGGCGATCGCTACGTGATCCGCCGCGCCGCGCGGCCCGAGCCGCCGTGTCCGCGGCACTTCGAGGTCCTCCACGAGGACGATCGCATCCTCGTCGTCGACAAGCCGCCCGGCCTGCCCTGCCACGCGTCGGCGAAGTTCTACTTCAACACGCTCACGCGCGTCTTGTTCGAGCGCTACGGCGGCGAGCCGCAGATCTGTCATCGCCTCGATCGCGAGACCTCGGGCGCGCTCGTGGTCGCAAAGGATCCGGAGGCCGCCGCGCTCGTGAAGGGCGCGTTCGAGCACAAGCGCGTCGCCAAGACGTACCTCGCGATCGTGCACGGCCTGCCGCCGTGGGACGCGGAGGTCTCGCTCGACTTCCCGCTCGCGCTCGCGCGGCCCGGCGATCCGACGAAGCTGCCCGGCGTGCGCATGCTCGTGCGCGATCACGGGCTGCCGAGCTGCACGCGCGTGCTCGTGCTCGAGCGCGCGCGCGACCTGGCGCTCGTCCGCTGCACGCCGATCACCGGCCGCCAACACCAGATCCGCGCGCACCTCGCCGCCGCCGGCTTCCCGATCGCCGGCGACAAGCTCTACGCGCACGGCGACGACGCCTTCATGGCCTACTGCGATCGCGGCCTCACGCCCGAGCTCGCCGCGCTGTTCGGCTTGCCGCGCCACGCCCTCCACGCCGCGTCGGTCACGTTCCCACACCCGGTGCGCGGCGAAGGGTTCCGCGTCGATAGCCCGCTCGCGCGGGACCTCGACGATTATTTTCGGAAGGGCGCGTGAGCATTTCCCGCGGTGGTCCGTGGATCATCGCGTGGCCGCCGTGACCGCCCGCGTCCCCGCACCGATCGCCGAGCCACCGGAGGCGCTGGTCGATCGCGTGCTCGCCGGCGCGCCGGGCGCGTGGGCGTCGCTCGCCGAGGCGGTGCACGCCGAGGTGCTCGACGTCTGCCGGCGCCGCCGCTGGGGCGCCGGCTCGCCGCACGCCGCTGATCTGCACCGCGAGGTCGCGCTGCGCGTGCTCGAGAAGCTGCACGGCAACGACTACGCCGCGCTGCGCGCGTGGGCGGCCGCGCGCGATCGCTATCCCGACGCGCGCTTCGGCGCGTGGCTCGGCGCGGTCGCGTCGAACGCGCAGATCGATCAGCTGCGCGCGTCGCCCGAATTCGCGCGACGCCGCGACGGTGCCGCGCGCAAGACCGACGCGATCGCGACCGCCGAGCTCGGCGATCACGCGAGCACGGCGATCGATCCCGCGCGCGCCGCCGAGATCGCGCGCGTGGTCCGCGCGCTGGCCGCCGACGACTTCCCCGCCGAGCAGCGCGCCGCGATCGCGCTGTGGCTGCGCGGTCACGACGCGCGCGCGATCGCCGGCGAGCTCGGTCTCGCCGGCGCCGACGCCGCCGACAAGCTGCTCCACGCCGCGCGCGAGCGCCTGCGCCGCGCGGTCCGCCGTCCCGGAGGTACCCATGGCTGATCTGATCGATCTCGATCCCGCGCTGCGCGCGCTCGACGGGCTCGCCGGCGACTTCGCCGCGCCCGGCGACGAGACCAGCGCGTGCGTCTCGATGTGGCCGCTGCTCGCGGTGCCGTCGGACGCGCTGTCGCCGCTCGATCGCGACGCGCGCGATCGCCACCTCGCGCGCTGCGCCCGCTGCCGCGTCGCGCTCGCCGAGGCGTGGCTGGACGCCGGTGGCGAGACGCTCGCGCCCGCCGCCGCGCCCCTCCCCGCCGCGACCGCGCTGCCGGCGCTCCCCGACAAGCGCCGCCGCGCGACCAAGATCCTCGCGTCGTTCGCGGTCGCCGCGGCCGCCGCGGCGTCGCTCTTCACGATCGTCTATCCGATGATGCGCTCGTCGTCGCCGGAGATCACGATCGTCGATCACGAGGTCGTCCCGCTCGACTCGCGGCCGCTCGAGCTCGTCTTCGTCGCCGAAGACGGCGCGCGCGAGCCCAAGAACGCGCGCGCGATCGACGCGGCGCTCGCGCAGCTCCGCGATCAGCTTCCCGCCGACACACGGATCACGATCACGACCGCGCGCGGCGATCACTTGACGGTGATCGCGCGCGATCGCGCGCCGACCGACACGCTCTCGATCCCGCCGCCCGAGCCCGGCGACGAGGTCGCGCCCGTCTACGAGACGATCCTCGCCAAGGCCGACGCGCTGTTCGAAGATCAGCAGGACCGCCGCGCGATCGTGCTGCTCGGCACCGCGTGCGGTCCGTGGTCGGCGCACCAGGCCGCCGACAGCGTGATCGACCAAGGCGTCGCGATCACCTCGGTCCATCTCCGCGCGCTCGAGTGCGCGCCGATCGTGCGCTCGCGCTTCGTCGCGCGCAGCCCCGGCGGCGTCGCGACGACGATCCACGCCGCCGTCGACACCGCCGTGCGCGCGGCCAGCGTGCCGCCAGGGGTCGAGGAGCGCGCGCCGCTCGATCTGCTCGTCCTGATCGACGGCCACGCCTCGTTCATGGACGGCCCCGCCTACGACGACGTCCGCACCGCGCTCGACGAGCTCGATCGCCACGTCCCCGCGCACTCGCGCATGCGCTTCGCGAAGATGGTCGGCGACGCCGTCACGCCGCTCGGGCACGGCGACTATCCGTATATCCCGCTCGCCCGCGCGGTGATCGGCGATCCCACCGCATACGAGCGCAACCTCGCGCCGCCGCGCTACGCGGTCGCGCTCGAGCGCGCGCGCCACATCCTCGATGAACGCCACGACCGCACGGCCGCGCTCCTGATCATCTCCACCGGCTGCGAGCTCGTGCCCAGCGAGGACGCCGCGCGCGCGCGCGAGCTCGCCGCGCTGCGCGCCGCCGGCGTGCCGGTCACGATGGTCGAGTACCGCCCCGACGTGCTCGGCACCTGCGTCGAGGCGTTCCCGCACGGCACGCCCGACATCGCGCTGCGCGGCGCGATCACGTCGTCGGCGCTACCCGGCCTGGTCGCCGACGCCGTCGAGGACTTCGCGCGCCCGCGCACGAACGACGAGCTCCTGCATTTCGTCCACCACACCCTCTCCGCGCCATGATAATGAGGGAGACGAACTGGTCTTACCACCCATCGGTGGACGACACATAAGGAGTCGCTCATGGCGTTCGACATCAAGGCGTACCTCGCGAAGTACCGCGAGGATCACCAGCACCCGGTCAACAAGGCGCTGCACACCGTCGGCATCCCGATGATCGTCGCGTCGCTGCCGATCCTCCCGCTGAACCCGCTGCTCGGCTCGAGCATGTTCGTGTTCGGCTGGATCCTGCAGTTCATCGGCCACGCGTTCGAGGGCAAGGCGCCGAGCTTCTTCTCGGATCCGAAGTACCTCCTGATCGGACCGATGTGGTTCGTGAAGAAGATCTTCGGCCGCGGCGGCGACGAAGCGCCCGCGCCGAACTGATCACGCACGCCGCGACGATTAGACACAGCCGTGCCCAGCCGCCCTTCGCCATCGCGCGATCGCATCGCGTGCTAAGACGGGCCGTGGCGAAGGATCGCGCCGGCCCGTTCTCGCGCAAGCACCGTCGCTACTGGCTGACCGTGACCGGCGGGATGGTCGTGATCGGCGTGATCGATCTCGCGCTCGGCTTCGGCTTCTGGCCGCACCGCGGCGACGAAGGCCCGCCCGAGCCGATCAAGTACGACGTCAAGCAGGTGAAGGGCGAGATGGCGCGCTTGACCGACGCCGGCGTCGACGCGGCGCCTAGTTCCACGACACGTTGAAGTCGAGGCGCGCCTGCGGCACGTCGGGCTCGGCGAGGATCGACGCGGGCAGCGCGTCGACGATCGCCTGCGTCCAGCCGAGCGGCAGCGGCGCTTTTTCCGAAGCGATGCCGAACCAGCCGAGCACCTGCGCCAAGAAGCTGGTCTGTGCGCGCGGCAGCTCGACCAGCGTGATCTCGTCGTCGCGCGACAGCCCGGCGCGCGCCTTCGCGAGATCGAGCGCCTCGCTGAAGCCGCCCAGCTGATCGACGAGCTTGATCGGCACCGCCTGCTCGCCGCTCCACACGTGGCCGCGGCCGACGTCGTCGACCTGCTGCGGGGTCAGCTTGCGTCCCTCGGCGACCGCGCCGGTGAAGCGCTCGTACAGGTAGCGCAGCTTGTCGTGCACGACCGTGCGCTCCTCGTCGGTGTACGGGCGGAAGAAGCTCTCCATGTCCGAGCGCGCGCCGCGCTTGAAGGTCTCGGTCGTCACGCCGAGCTTCTCCAAGAGCCCCGAGACGTCGAACTTGCCGTAGAAGATGCCGATCGATCCGGTGATCGTGGTCGGCTCGGCGAGGATCGTGTCGCAGTACGCGGCGACGTAGTAGCCGCCCGACGCCGCGACGTCGCCCATCGAGCAGATGATCGGCTTCACGCCGCGCGTCTTCTTGATCTCGCGCGCGATCAGATCCGACGCGAGCGCGCTGCCGCCGGGCGAATCGATGCGCACGACGATCGCCTTCACGCGCGGATCGCCGCGCGCGGCGCTGATCGCCGCGGTGATCGTCTCCGAGCCCGCCATCTCCTGGCCGAGGAACGGCAGCGGCACCGGCAGCGTGCGCGACGGGCCGTCGACGATGTCGCCGTGGATGAAGACGACCGCGATCTGCGGCGGCGCCCACCGGTCCGATCGCCCCCCCGGCGGACCGGAGACCTCGTACGCCGCGCCGAGATCCTTGACGACGTCGGCCGAGACGCCCTCGGGCTCGCCGACGAAGTCGGCGATGCGCTTGTCCTTGATCGCGTCGCCGGCGGTGTACGGCCCGTTGGCGACGATCTCGTCGACGGTCTTGCGATCGAGCTTGCGCCCCTCCGCGATCCCGTTGGCGATCTGGTTCCAGATCGAGTCGTACAGCTCGTTGCGCATGCGCAGCGCGGGCTCGGTCGGGCCGGTCTCGGTCCACGACTCGGGCGCGCTCTTGTACTCGGCGATCTTCTCGAACTGCGCCTGCACGCCGAGCTGATCGAAGAGGCCCTTGAAGTACAAGGTCGTGCCGGCCATGCCGACCAGCCGCACGCCGCCGCCCGGATCGAGGTAGATGCGATCGCAGGCCGAGGCGACCCAGTAGTCGCGGCCGGTCGCGTTGACCATGTACGCGTAGGTCTTCTTGCCGGCGGCGCGCAGCTTCTTGATGCCGTCGCGGATCTCCTGCAAGGACGCCATGCCGCCGCCGGCGCCGTCGAGCGCGAAGACGACCGCCTTGACGTGCGGATCGCGCTCCATCGCGCGCAGCCGCATGACGATGCCGACCAGCGCGTGCGGCCCGAGCGCGCTGGTGAGCTCGACGCGCTCGATCCGATCCTCGGGCGGCAACAGCGACTGATCCTTCTCGTACTGCCAGCGCAGCATCGCGGCGCCGGCGACCGCGCGCGCGTCGCGCTCGCGATCGGCGCCGCCCATGCCCCACGCGACGACGCTGGTGTGGCCGAAATCGAGCTGGAGCCCGATCGTGCCGCGCAGATCGCGATCGTCGCGATCGATCGTGCCGGTCGCGGTCGTCTCGAGGACGTGCAGCGCGCGGGTGTCGACTTGCGCGTGCACGTAGACGCCGCGCGCGACCTTGACGTCGGCGCGGAACCAGCCGTCGAGATCGCCGCGCGTCTCGCCGACGCGGCCGCCGGCGGAGAACGCGAGCCGATCGGTCTCGAGCGGACGCCAGCCGAGCTCGAGCTCGTAGCGGCGCTGGGTCGGCATGCCGTCGACGACCGGCGCGTTGAGATCGCGTAGCACCGCGCCGAGATCCCACGCGTTGCCGAACCGACCGGAGAAGCCGAGGTCGAACGCGTTGGTGCCGCCGAGCGCGCCGTCGCCGGAGAAGTGGTGCCACGACGCGCCGAACGAGCCGAGCGTCGCGAGCGGGATCGACTCCGCGATCGTGAAGCGCACCGGCGCGCCCGGATCGGGGACGAGCTCGCTGCGCGGCGGGCGCAGCCACTCGACCGCCCAGCCCCAGCCGACCTTCGGCAGGAAGCCGCCGCCGATCGTGGACGCCGCGAAGATGCCGACGCCGGCGCCCGCACTATCTGCGCGCGCCTGATCGGCGAGGCCGGCGACCAAGGCGAAGCTCGGGCCGCCCAGCCACCACACGCCGGCGGGGTTGGCGCTGACCGCGCGCGCGTCTTGATCGCCGGCGAGCGGCGTCGCGGGCAGCTCGACGCCCGCGGTGGGCTCCTCGGCGTACCGGCGATCCACCGGTTGGGCGTGCGCGGCGGCACCGATCAGCAGCAACAGGCCCGCGACGCGCACGGAACAGGACGTCGGCATGCGTGGAGGATATACTCGACAACGTGTCGGCCGCCGAGCTGCTCGAGCGCCACCCGCTCCTCGCGCGGATGCGGTTGGATCAAGTCGAGCGCATCGCGCAGGCGGGCACGCTCGAGCAGTTCGTCGTCAAGGAAGAGATCGTCCGCGAGGGCAGCCTCGGCGACGCGCTCTATCTCGTCTTGACCGGATCGGTCGGCGTGTCGAAGAACGGGCAAGCGCTCGCGCAGCTCGCGTCGGGCGAGTTCTTCGGCGAGATGGCGCTGATCGAGCCGGCGCCGCGCTCGGCGAGCGTGCACGCGCTCGAGCCGACCTTCGTGTTCCGCCTGCCGTACACCGCGCTGCAGTCGCTGCTCGAGGACGACGGCGTCGCGTTCAACGCGGTGCTCGTGCAGATCGTGAAGACGCTCTCCGATCGCCTGCGCAAGGCGAACGAGCTGGTGACCTCGGTCGGGCACCTCGCCGACTGGCTCGCCGGCTCACTCGTGTAGCATCGCGAGGTAGGTCGTCTCGGCGGCGGGCGCCATGTGGACGATCAGGAGCGCGAGCCCGCGGCGTGGCTGGATCTCCTTGCGCACGACCTCGCAGCGCGCGATCGCCCGCGCCTGCGCGCCGACGATCGTGATCTCGATCCGCGCGCCGAGCGCGACGCTGTCGGGATCGTCGTGCGCGACGAAGACGTTCTTGCGCCCCGCCTCGAGCACCGCGCCGCGCACGCCGCCCGGCAGCTCGGCGTGGAGGTCGCGCACCGGGCCGCGTACGCCGGCGCGCCGCTCGACGTCGTCGTCGGGAATCATGGCGCGATCGTACCGCGCGCGGAGTTATCCAGTACAGTCACCGCGTGGTCCCCGCCGATCTCACCCCCGCGCAATTCTTCGAGACGTATCTCCCCGCCGAGTGGGCGCGCGCCCGCGCGGGTCAGCCGGCCGCGGCCGACGCGACCTTCGAGGTCGTCCTCGACGGCGACGGCGGCGGCACCTGGACGATCGCGGTGCGCGGCGGCGCGCTCTCGGCCACCGCGGCGGCGGCGACGACCACGCCGGATCTGCGCGTGCACATGACGACGCAGGACTTCCGCGCCGCGATGCAAGGCGAAGCGGGCGCGCCCGATCTGTTCCCGCACGAGCTCGATCTGGCGACCGCGCTCGCGCGCATCCCCGCCGGCGCGGCGCCGACCGCGCCCAAGGGCTCGGTCGAGATCCACATCTCGGGCTTCAACGGGCGCACGTGGTCGATCGGGCTCGCGACCGGCGGCGCGACCGCGCCCGGCGCGACCGTCACCGTCGACGCCGACACGATCCTCGCGATCAAGAACGGCTCGATGGATCCGGCGAGCGCGTTCTTCAGCGGCAAGATCCAGCTCGGCGGAGACGTCGCGTGGATCATGCAGGCGGGCATGGGCTTCATGCAGGGGCGCCGCGGCCCGCTCAACTGATGAAGGCGCTGGTGCTGATGTTCGCGGCGCTCGCGGCGTGCGGCGGTGCGTCGCACGGCGTCGCGCCGCTGGCGCCGCTCGGGGAGCCGATCGCGCTCGCCCTGCCCGCCCTCGACGGCGGCGAGCTCGAGGTCGCGCGCTACCGCGGCCAGGTCGTCGTCCTCCACGTCTTCACGACCGGCTCGCTCGCCGCCGCCGCCGACGTCGATCAGCTCGAGGCCGCCGCGACCGCCAAGCGCGCGATCGTGATCGGGATCGCGCTCGATCTCGACGGCCGCGCGCTGGTCGCGCCGTGGCGCACCGGCTCCGGCGTGACCTACCTGGTCGCGCTCGCCGATCCGCGCGTCCGCGACGGCACGAGCCCGCTCGGCGCGGTCACCGCCGTCCCGATGACGATCGTCCTCGATCGCCGCGGCCGGCCGGTCGCGCGGATCGAGCGGCAGCTCGCCGCCGGTGAGCTCGACACGGTCATCGCCGGCGCCGCCGCGCCGTAGATTTCGCGTCCGCGCGATCGCGCGTGTTATCGTGCGCGCCGATGCGCGCCCGCGCCCTCGCCCTCGCCGCCGCCGGCGTGATCTCGGTCGGCGCCGCGCGCGCCGAAGCACGTCCGCACAAGAAGCCGCCGCCGCCCGAGAAAGAGGCGCCCGCGGATCCGGGCCCGCCGCCCGCGAACGCGGCCGACACGTACGCGATCGCGGCGATCGACATCGGCGGCGACGCGGACCCGGGCCTGAAGGACGCGATCGCGCCCGCGGTCGCGCGCGGCCTCGACGCCGCCGGCGCGCCGCACGTCACGCCCGACGTCGTCGCGTCCGCGCTGCGCGCGCGCCCCGAGCTGGTCGGCTGCACGTCGACGACGTGCCTCGGCAAGCTCGGCTCGATCGTCGGCGCCGCGCGCTTCGTCACCGCGCGCGTCGACACCGCCGGCGCCGCGTTCAACGTCGAGCTCACGGTCCTCACCACCGACGGCCCGGTCGCGAAGAAGACCGCGACGTGCGAGGTCTGCACGATGTCGGATCTCGCCGACCTCGTCGCGAAGAAGACGACCGAGCTGATCACGTCGCCCGGCCCGCAGCCGGTCGAGGTCACCTTCTCGACGACGCCGACCGGCGGCGAGGTGTTCGTCTCGCCCGAGGGCGCCGACAAGCCGCTGCGCGCGCTCGGCCCGTCCCCGGCGCCGCTCACGCTCGCGCCCGGCACGTACACCGTCGAGGCGCGGCTCGACGGCTACTCGGTCGTGCGCCAGTCGATCACGATCGCCGACGACGGCAAGGCGCAGACGTTCCAGCTCGCGCTCGTGCCGATCGACATCGGCCCGCGCGAAACGCCGGCGCCGAAGTTCCACACGTGGAAGTGGGCCGCCGCGGGCGCGGGCGTGCTCGCGCTCGGCAGCGGGCTGGTCGTCTTGTCGTACGACGGCGGGCAGACGTGCGGCATGCCGCCGTGCCGTCAGGTCTACGAGACGACCACGCGCGGGCTCGTGCTCGTCGGCGTCGGCGTGATCGCGGGCGCGGCCGCCGGCTGGATGTTCTGGCACGACGCGCACGAGCACCAGGCGACCGCGACGGTCGCGCCGACCGCGGGCGGCGCGTCGGCGTCGATCTCGATCACGTTCTGACGTGATCCGTCACTGCATCTTCGACTTCACGAGCTCGGCCGAGCGCAGCGCTTCCTGATCCTTCGGGTTGTGCTTGAGCACGGCCTGGTAGTAGCTCAGCGCCTTGGCGAGATCGTTCTTCTTGTAGTACGCGTGGCCGAGGAGGATGCGCGCCGGATCGCCGGCGCCCGAGCGCACCGCGAGCTCCGCGAGGTTGATCGCGCCGTCGATGTCCTTGGTCTCCCACGCGACCTTGGCCTGGCCGAGGTAGCCCTGCCCTTTGTAGAACTTGCCCTGCGAGATGAGCCCGAACTCCTCTCGCGCGCGCGTCCAGTCGAGCTTCGCGGCGGCGCTGCGCGCGTCGGCGAGGAGCTCGGCGGCTTCCTTCTCGGTGCGCGGCACGCCGTTCGACTTCGGCGGATCTTTCGGACGCCCGTGCGCGACGTCGCGATCATGATCGCGCGGGTTCGGCTTGTTCGCCGTGCCGCTGCCCTTCGCCGTCTCTTCTCCGGTGCCCGCGCCGGAGCCCGAGCCGATCGCCGCGCCGGATCCCGATGCGGCCGCGGATCCCGATGCCGACGCGGATCCCGATGCCGATGCGGATCCCGATCCCGATGCCGACGCCGTTCCGGATCCCGACGCCGAGGCGGATCCCGAGCCCGAAACCGATCCGCTCGCGCTCCCCGATCCGGTCATCGACGCCGACGGCACCGCCGCGGTCTCCACCTTCCCGCCGCGCTCGCCCATCGCCACGTACAGCACGACGCCGACGCCTCCGACGAGCAACGCCACCAGCACCAACCAGCCGAGCACGCTGCCGCCGCTCTTCGCCTTCTCGCCGCCCATCGGCTCGACCATCGCGGTCGCGTCGCTGAAGTCGGTGTCGAAGCTGAGATTCGACGGCGCGATCTGCACCGGCGACGCCGCCGCCATCTGCCCCGAGCCGCGCGGCACCGAGACGCCCTGCGGCCCGGTGATCGCCGCGCCTGCCGGCATGCCCGCGCCGAGCGTCGTCACGCCGCTACCGCCGACGGGCGGCGGCATGATCGCCGGGTTCGACGTCGGCGTGATGACATGCATCGGCGGCGGCATGATCGACGGCGAGCTCGCCGACCGACCGACGACCGCGCCGTCGTACATGCGCACGGACAGCCCCGGGTTCATGTGCGCGACCAGGTTCTGGTCGGTCGTCATGCCGAGGATCTGCGCGACCGCCGCGCCGCGGCCGGCGAGGCACTTCGTGATCTCGTACTCGAACGCGTCCATCGACGACGGACGATCGTCGGGGTTGCGCGCCATCGCGCGCATCACGAGGTCGCTCACTTCCTTCGGGATCGTCGAGCGCAGCGCGAGCGGCGAGACCGGATCGACGGTCGCCTTCTTGGTCAGGATCTCCATGAAGTTGTCGCCCTGATAGGGCGGCACTCCGGTGAGCATCTCGTAGCAGATCGCGCCCAGCGCGTAGACGTCGCAGCGCTCGTCGGCGGGACGGCCCGCCGCCTGCTCCGGCGCCATGTACTCGGGCGTGCCCATCGCCATGCCCGGCGACGTCAGCTTGCGATCGCGCGCCTCCTCCGCCTCGGTCGTCTTCGCGATGCCGAAGTCGAGGACCTTCACGAAGTCGGCGCCGCCGTCGCGGATCGTGAGGAAGACGTTCTCCGGCTTGAGGTCGCGATGGATGATGCCCGCGACGTGCGCGGCCGACAGCGCGCGGCAGATCTGGGTGGCGATGCGGAGCGCGCGCGACATGTCGAGCGCGCCCTCGCGCTCGATCACCGCGCCGAGCTCGACGCCCTCGAGGTACTCCATCACGAAGTACACGCTGCCGTCGGCGGTCGTGCCCGAGTCGGTGACGTCGACGATGTGCGGGTGCCCGATCTTCGACGCGGCGCGCGCCTCGCGGCGGAACCGCTCGACGAGATCCGGCATGCGCGAGTAGCTCGGGTGCAAGACCTTCACCGCGACGCGCTTGCCGATCTCGACGTGCTCGGCGAGGTAGACCTTGCCCATGCCGCCTTCGCCGATCAGCTCGTCGACGCGGTAGCGGCCGTCGATGATCTGGCCGCGGAAGTCGGAGCTGTCGGCGGGATCCGCTTCGTACGCGACCGCCTGCGCGGCGGACAGCGAACCCGCGCCCGGCGGCGCGATGCGATCGACCGTCCCCGCGCGGCGATCACCTGCGCGCCGGCGATCGTTCGGGTTGTTCCCGCGATCCTCGGCGCGACGTCCGACCGAGTTCTGCGCGCGCACCTTCTCGGCCGCCTTCGCCGCCGGCTCGCGCACCTCGAAGCCGCTCGACTTCTCGACGAGCTGGCGGAGCTCGTCGGTCGGCGGCAGCGTCAGCGCGCGCGTGCGGACGTTCGACATCATCGACTCGCGCTCGGTGCGCTCGCGCGCGATGTCCTCGGAGAACAGCTCCTGGAGGAAGGCCGCCATGCGCCCCTGATCGGTGGTCGGCGCGTTCGCGGCCAGCCACGTCTGCAGCGCCTTCTGCATGTCGTCGCAGGTCGGGTAGCGATCGATCCGATCGGAGCCGAGCGCCTTCAAGCAGATGTCGTCGAGCTCGACCGGCACGCGGGGCGCGCGCTTCGACGGCCGCAGCACGTCGGGGTTCCGCGCGCGCGCGAGCAGATCCTGCGGCTGCTCCTTGCCCGGCGGGAACAGCTGCCGTCCGGTGAGCAGCTCCCACAAGACGATGCCGGCGGCGTATTGATCCGAGCGGCCGTCGAGCTTCTCGCCGCGCGCCTGCTCCGGCGACATGTACGCGACCTTGCCGTAGATGATGCCCGGCGCGGTCTTCTCGAGCTTGAGCGTCGAGGACGCGAGGCCGAAGTCGGTCAGCTTGACCTCGCCGGTGTACGAGATCAGGACGTTCGGCGGCGAGATGTCGCGGTGGACGAGCTCGAGATCGGGGAACGCGTGCGCGTACGCGAGGCCACGGCACAGCTCCTTCACGATGTAGACCGCGATGTCGATCGGGAACGCGACCTGCTTCTTTGCGCAGCGGTTCCACACCGCGCGCAGGTCGCGGCCCTCGACGAAGTCCATCGCGAGGAACAGCTCGCCCTTCTCCTGGCCGGCGTCGAAGACCGGGATCAGGTTGCCGTGCGAGAGCTTGACGACGACCTTCGCCTCGTCGCGAAAACGCGCGAGGTACTCGGCGTCGGCGAGGTGCGGCAGCACGGTCTTGATGACCATGAGCCGCTCGAGCCCGCGATCGCCGGAGAGCGCGAGATAGAGCGCGCCCATGCCGCCCTGGGCCAATGGGCCGAGAAGATGGTACTTCCCGAACTTCCTCGGGTATTTGTCCCGACTATCGGCGGCGTTGGCCACAGTCCCTGCCCTGGGCCCGACCTTAGCACGGGGGGTGGGGTCCCTCCAATTCACGGATCTCGTGGCGCGACGGATACATCGGCGCATCGCGAGCTTCCGGAGCGCTTCGGGATCTGCCTAAGATGCGGAGCCCTCGCCGAGCCACGTTCGCGGCGCGGGTCGGGGGTAGACCGACATGGCAGGCGAGCTCGTCCTCGTCATCGACGACAGTCCAACCATCGTCAAGGTCGTTCAGCTCGTGCTGACCAAGGCCGGGTTCGAGGTGCGGACGGCCGCGGACGGCGAGGCAGGCCTCGAGATGGCGCGCGCCCACTCGCCCGCGCTCATCCTGCTCGACTTCGTCATGCCGCGCATGAACGGCTACCAGTTCTGCCGCGAGGCGACCGCCGACGCGCGCCTCCGCGAGATCCCGATCGTGCTGATGAGCGCGAAGGGCGATCAGGTCGGCGAGCGGTTCGTGAAGGTGATGGGCATCGTCGACTACATCACCAAGCCCTTCTCGCCCGAGGCGATCACCGCGGTCGTGCAGCACACGATCGCGAAGTACGGCCGCGAGCGCGTGCCGTCGTCCGAAGATCGGCCGCTGCTCGGCGACAGCGACGAGCTCGCCGCCGCGGGCGCGCAAGCCGACGCCGCGCGCAAGGACGCGCTCGGCCGCCTGCGCGATCGCATCGCCGACGTCGTCGGCGCGCGGGTGGCGGCGCTGTTCTCGCTCGCCGACGCCGCGCGCGACGACGGTGGTTCGCAAGACGGGCGCGTGCCGACCGACGCCGCCGCGATCGCCGACGCCGCGCGCGCCGCGCTCGACGACGCGACGCTCGGCGCGATGCTCGCCGACGTCGATCTGCTGAGCGGGGATGCGCAGGGCCTGCGCGGCGATCTCCGCGTGGTCCCGCTCGCCGAAGTGCTGCAGCTCCTCGACGTGCAGGAGCAATCGGGCGTGCTCTCGGTCGAGCGCGGCACGACGCACGTCGAGATCTACTTCCGGCGCGGCCGCATCGAGCAAGCGATCGCCGCCGGCACCGCCGACGAGTACCTGCTCGGCCGCTTCATCCTCGACGCCGAGCTGATGTCGCGCGCCGACTTCGACGGCTTCCTCGAGTCGCGCCAGCCCGGCGGCCGCTTGATCGGCGCGCAGCTCGTGAAGCTCGGCTACATCAGCGAAGCCGATCTCAAGGCGTCGCTCGCGCGCCAGTCGAACGAGCTCGTCTACGAGATCCTGCGCTGGCGCTTCGGCCGCTTCACGTTCACCGCGGGGCTCGATCTCCCGCCGCCCGCGGTCGAGGCCGCGCTCGAGCTCGACGTCGAGGCGATCCTCATGGAAGGCTTCCGCCGCGTCGACGAGTGGCACCTGATCGAGCGCGCGATCGACGACTTCGATCTCGTCTTCCTCCGCAACGAAGACGCGGTCGCGCAGATGGGCCGCGGCCGCCTCACCCGCGAAGAGCTGGCGATCCTCGAGCAGGTCAACGGCAAGAACACCGTCAAGGACATCATCCGCAAGTCGCGGATGGGCTCGTTCGAGGTGTCGAAGATGCTCTACCGCCTCTTGTCGATCAAGTTGATCCGCCGGCGCGTCATGCCCGTGGCGGTCTGACGATCACGACGACAGCAGCTCTTCGGCGAGCTTCTTGGTCAGCTGCGCGTCGGCGCGATCGCCGTACTGCTTCTTGATCGCGCCGATGATCCGGCCGGCCATCTTCGGGTCCTTCGCGGGGAGCGCGGCGATCGCGGCGGCGACCGCGTCGCGCAGCTCGGCCTCGCTGACCTGCGCGGGCAGCATCTTGGCGCACCACGCGAGCTCGAAGTCGATCTCCTCGACCTGCTCCTTGCCGCGCTCGCCGGCGGCGACGAACTCGGCGCGCGCCTTCTCCATCTGCTTCTTGTAGGCGCTGATCACGTCGAGGATCAGCGCGTCGTCGACGGTGCCGGTGAAGCCCTTCGCGGTGCGGCGCTCCATGATCTTGGTGTTGATCATGCGGACGAGGTTCGCGGTCTTCAGATCCTTCGCCTTCATCGCGGCGGTGAGCTGAGCGCGCAGGTCGTCTTCGAGCTTCGACATGCGCGAGTCCTACCACGAAAGGCGCAGCGCGGCGCCGAGGCCCATGAACATGTCGCCGTCGTCGGGCTTCTCGATGCCGCCCATCATCATGCCGATCAGGAACGACGCGCGGCTGTCGATGCCGGAGCCGTCGCGGAATTCGAGGCCCGCGGTGACGCGGAAGCCGGCGGTGCGCGTGAGCACGTCGGTGCGCGGCGTGCTGCTCTCGCCGGTCCGGTACTGGAACAGCTGCGGATCGATCGGCTGCGACGCGAAGCCCTCGAGCGACGCGAACGGCACGACCCACGCGCCGTTGCCCGAGACGATCACGGCGACGTCTTGCGTGACCCAGCGGCCGGCGAGCGCGGACCATCCACCGCCGACGCCGGCGGTGAGCGCGACGTGCGGGCCCTCGGTGCGATCGCGCTGGTGGAGGTGCACGCCGATGCGGCCCATGTACGCGTTGTGCTCGGTGCCGGCGGCGGCGTGCCCGTCGACGTTCATGACGCCGCCCTCGGCGGTGACCGCGACGTTGTCATCGAGGCCTTCGCGCAGCCGGAGCGCGCCGTTCCACGTCCCGAAGCCCATGACGGCGCCGGCCATGCTGCCTTCGGCTTGCAGATCGGTGTGGTTCGGCGCCGGCGCGAGCGCGGTCTCGAGCGGCATCATGCGCGACGGCGGCGTGTAGCTCGTGTACGAGCACGCGGCGAACGTCGCGATCGCGGCGAGCGGCGCGAACGCGAGCCGGATCGAGACCGAGCGCAGGACGGGGCGCATGCCCTGCTCGATTGCAACGGCCGAACCAGCGCGCGCCGGGAGATCACGCGCGCTGGCAATCGCGAGGTTGCCGGCGCATGCCGTCGATGATCCAACAGGTCCCGACACCTCGTCGACGAGACGCGTCGAGGGACTACCGCGCCCGTGCTTCGAGCGACGCGAACAGCGCCGGCTGCGCGCTCGCCCGCACGGCCGCGCGCCGATCGATCCGCGGACGCTCCTTGCCGCGCCGCGTGCGCCGATGCGGCTCGCGGGGCACGACCGCGACGACGTCCGGCACCAGCACGAGAGGCGCGGATGCCTCGGCGAGGACCGGCGCACCGACGACGCCATCGCGCGCCCCATCCACATCGACCGGCGCGTCGCGATCGATCACGGTCACGCGCGCCTCGATCACCTCCGGCCAGCCGGCCGTGTCGCCGCCGAACCGCGCGCTGACGAGCTGCGCGAGCGCCTGCGCCTCGGCGATCGGGGCGTCGGGGACGATCTCGATCGTGTCGTCGCCGAGGACGAGCTCGATCGCCGCCGCGAGCTGCGCGCGGCCTTCGAGGCGCGCCGCGATCCGCACCGCGAGATCTCCGATCGCGGTGACGAGCTCGCCGTCGGCGATCGCGATTCGCTCGACGATCGGCCCCGACGGGCGGAACGACGCGAGCGCCGCGCCGCCGTCGCCGCGCGCGAGCGCGTGCCAGTCGGCGTCCTCGGGACGCGCGACCTCCGGCGGCGGCAGCGCCGCGAACTCGCCGAGCGTGCGGATGCCGAGCGTCTCGAGCATGTGGCGAACCTCCGCGGACAGCGACAGCATCGACAGCGGCAACGGCGCGAGGAACGCCGCCGAGCCGCCGCGCGGCACGCTCGTCACGCCGCCCTCGCCCACCGACGAGGTCGCGGCGACGCGCGCGGTGAACCGATCGTCCGCGATGCCGATGCGCCCGCGGACGCCGATCGCGTCGCACAGATCGCGCACGCGCGCGCCGAACGTCGCGCCGCGCATCTTCGCGGGGACCTCGGCGTAGATCGCGTGGTGCGCGCCGACCGGCGCGCCGCCGACGTCGACGCGCGGCGACAGCGCGAGCAGCGCTTCGGCGACCGCGCGCGCGGCATCGCGCTCCGCCGCCGGATCCGCGGTCACGATCTCGACGCCCGGCGCCATCCGCGCGACCGCGGCCGACATCCCGACCGAGACGCCGGCCGCGCGCGCCGCGCGCGAGCAAGAGACGACGGCAGGCGACACGCCCGTGCGCGCGACCACCGCGATCGCCGCGCCACGGCTCCGGAACGACGGCGCGGCGCGCAGCACGACCTGGAGTGGGAAAGCGGGGAGATGGAGGCATGCGATCCGCATGCACGAACCCTACGATACTGGTCTGATGTTCAGGTGTGCATTTCGCCCTAAGCTCCCGAAACGCATGCACTACTATCACGCGCATGGCGGAGCGCAGGTCGGAGACCATCAGCCCCACGGCCCACTACACGGGCTACGTCTGGTTCGCGAACGGGCTCTCGCACCCGGCGTTCGCGACGCGCGAAGGGAAGCTGTTCTACGAGGCGCTCCGACCCGCGAACGCGGCGTCGAAGATGCTCGGCGGGCCGACGCTCGAGGGCATGCTGCTCGCGCGGCACCGCGTGATCGATCATCTGTTGTCGCGCGCGATCGAAGACGGCCGCGTTTCGCAGATCGTCGAGGTCGCGGCCGGGCTGTCGCCGCGCGGCTGGCGGTTCACGAGCCGCCACGGCGAGACGATCACCTATGTAGAGGCGGACCTGCCCGAGATGGCCGCGCGCAAGCGCGAGATCCTGCGCGGCGCGACCAGCGAGACCGAGCACCATCGCGTGGTCGAGATCGACGCGCTCGCGGACGACGGCCCGCGGTCGATCGGAGCGATCTGCGAGGCGCTCGATCCGTCGCGCGGCGTCGCGATCATCACCGAAGGGCTGCTCAACTACTTCGACGCGGGCAACGTGCGCGGGATGTGGAAGCGGTTCGCGGCGGCGCTCGCGCGCTTCCCGCACGGCCTCTACCTCGCGGATCTGTCGATCGCGAGCGAGAGCGGCGGCCCGCTCGCGGCGATGTTCGCGACGATGCTCGGCGTGTTCGTGCGCGGCAAGGTGCACGTGCACTTCCAGGACGCGGCGCACGCGGAGTCGGAGCTGGTCGCGGCGGGCTTCGCGTCGGCGACCTTGCACCGGCCGGTCGACTTCACGTCGGATGTCGGCGAGGTCGAGGAGAGCGGCGCGTCGCGCGTGCGGATCGTCGAGGCGCTATCGAAGTAGGACCAGCTCCTCGGCGGCGGTCGGGTGGAGCGCGAACGTGCGATCGAGGTCGTCCTTGGTCGCGCCCATCGTGATCGCGATCGCCGCCGCCTGCACGATCTCCGCCGCGTCGGCGCCGACGACGTGGAGGCCGAGCACGCGACGCGTGTCGCGATCGCAGACGAGCTTGATCAGCATGCGCTCGGGGCGGCCGGTGAGCGTGTGCTTGAGCGGGCGGAAGTCGGCCTTGTAGATCGTCACCTCGCCGCGCGCGCGGGCCTGCGCCTCGGTCAGCCCGATCGCGGCGATCGCCGGCTGCGCGAAGACCGCGGTCGGGATCGTGTCGAGCACGACCGGCGTGGGGCGGCCGCCGAACAGCGTGTCGGCGACGGCGTGGCCCTCGCGGATCGCGACCGGTGTCAGGTTGACGCGCGCGGTGACGTCGCCGACCGCGAACACGTTGGGGACGCTCGTGCGCGCGAGGTCGTCGACGACGATCGCGCCGCGCGGGCCCAGCGCGACGCCGATCGTCTCGAGCCCGAGCCCGTGCGTCGACGGATCGCGGCCGATCGCGGCGAGCACGAGGTCGGTCTCGATCGGCGGGCCGTCGTCGTCGAAGATCACGCGGATCCCGCCGCTGGTCTTCGCGAGCTCGCGGGCCTCGGCGGGCGCGCGCAGCACGACGCCGTGGTGCCCGAGGTCGGTCTCGGCGCGCGTGCGGACGTCGTCGTCGAACCCGGGCAGGACCCGGGTCGCGCGGTGCGCGAGCACGACCTCGCTGCCGAGCCCGGCGAAGATGTGCGCGAACTCGACGCCGATGTAGCCGCCGCCGAGGATCACGATCCGCCGCGGCAGCTCCGGCAGGTGGAAGACGTCGTCGGAGACGACCGCGAGCTCCGCGCCGGGCGCCACCAGCCGGCGCGGGTGGCCGCCGGTCGCGATCAGCACGTTCGCCGCGGTGAATCTACGTTCATTTCCATGAACGCCGGTTTCAATCATTGCAATCGTGTTCGCGTCGATGAAGCGCGCGCGGCCGGCGAGCACCTGCGCGCCCGCCTTCTCCAGGTTCGCGCGGTACAGCCCCGACAGCCGATCGATCTCGCGATCCTTCGCCGCGATCAGCGCCGGCCAGTCGACGCGCGCGTCCTCGATCGTCCAGCCGTACCCCCGCGCATCCTCGAGCTGAGCGCGGACCTCGCTCGCGTAGACCATCAGCTTTTTCGGGATGCACCCGCGGACCACACACGTGCCGCCCCACCGCGACGCCTCCGCGATCGCGACCCGCGCGCCGTGCTGCGCCGCGATCCGCGCGGCCCGCACGCCGCCCGAGCCTCCGCCGATCACGAACAGATCGAGATCGAACACGCCGTTACTTTACGTCGTCCGTCGTCCGGCGTCCGGATCAGATCAGGATCAGATCCGACTCAGAAACGGACGACGGGAGACGGACGACGGACGACGGCTCTCACGGCAGATCGACGCCGTACGCGGCGCAGGCCTCGGCGGCCTCGGCCTTGTGCGGACCGCCGAGGCGCTCGGCGAGCTTGTCGGCGCGCTCCTTGTCGTGGCCGCGACAGGCGGCGACGACCGCGGTCTCGCGATCGACGGGGCCGAGCTCGAGCGCGGCGGCCGAGGCGGCGACCGGCATGCGACCCGGATCGGCGCGCTCGCCGTCCTTCGCCGCGCCCATCACGACGCCGTAGACGTCGGCCTTGTCGACGCCGTGCGCGACCAGCTGCTCGGCGTCGGCGAGCCGCGCGTCGACCACCGTCTTCATCCGATCGTAGGAGACCGCGCCGATCACCGGCGAGCCGTTGATGAACATGGTCGGCGTGCCGTCGACGCCCGCGATCGATCCGGCGGCCGCGTCGGCGACGACCGCGTCGCGCCAGCGCCGATCGTCGAGCGCGGCGGCGAGCAGGGCGACGTCGAGCCCGACCGCGCGCCCCGCGTCGATCAGATCCGGACGCTCGAGCTTGCCCGGATGCGTGAAGACGTAGTCGGCGAACGCCGAGAACTTGCCCTGGTGCGCCGCCTCCGCGCCGGCCTCCGCCGCGAGCTGCGCGTGCGGATGGAAGACGAGCGGCATGTGGCGATAGATGACGCGGACCTTGTCGCCGTACTCCTGGCGGACGCGCGCGACGTTCGGCGCGTTCTTCGCGCAGTACGGGCACTCGAAGTCGCTCCACTCGACGATCGTGACCAGCGCGTCGGCGGGGCCGACGTCGTGGCCGGGCAGCCCGAGCCCGACCGCGTAGATGTCGAGCGGGTTCAAGACGTGCGGCGCCGGCTCGGTGCCGGGCGGCGCGTCGGCGCTCGCGTGTCCGTTCGCGACCAACGCCGCGTAGCGATCGGGCCCGCGCGCGGCGGCCGCGCGCGGCAACTCCTCGTCGACGATGTCGGTGAAGTCGCGCAGCGGCGCGTTGCCGTGCACCGGGCGCCCGTTGATGAAGAAGGTCGGCGTGCCGGTCACGCCGAGCGCGATCGCCGCCTCTTCGTCGGATTGCACCTCGCCGCGGAACGTGCCGGCGTCGAGATCGGCGCGGAAGCGGTTCATGTCGAGCCCGAGCTCCGCGCCGATCATCTCGACGAACGCGCGATCGACCATGCCGTGCACGGCGAACAGACGATCGTGCATCGGCCAGAAGCGTCCCTGCGCGCCGGCGGCGAGCGCGGCCTCGGCGGCGAGCGTGTTGTCCGGATCGAGCGGGAACTGCCGATAGACCCAGCGCAGCTTGCCCGGGTACAGGCGATCGAGCTGCTCGAGCGTGCCGTTGACGCGGTTGCAGTAGCGACACGCGAAGTCGCTCCACTCGACGATCGTGATCGGCGCGTCCTCGGGCCCGCGGTGCGGGCTCTGGCCGAGCGGCACCTTGTAGACCGTCGCCGGATCGAACGAGGGATGATCCGCGCGCGCCGTGCCGCCGAAGAAGATCGACGCGGCCGCGGCCGCGAGAAGCCATCGCGTCATCGCGCCAAAGCTACCATCCACGCCTCGGCCAGCGCCACGCCGCGTTTGCCGGTGCCGGTGGCGGACAGGGTGCGACCTCCGTCTTCCGAGACGCGCAGTGTCACGATCATGTGATCGCGGGGCAGCACCTCGGGGAAGCGGTCGATCCACTCGACGAGCGTCACGCCGTCGGCGCGCCGGATCGTCTCGTCGAGCCCGATCTCGTCGAGGTCGCGCGCCTTCTCGATCCGGTAGAGGTCGGCGTGGTGGATCGGGATTCGCCCGTCTGAATACTCGTTCACGATCGTGAACGTGGGGCTGGTCGCGGCGGTGGCGCCGAGCCCGGCCGCGACGCCCTGGACGAGCGCGGTCTTGCCGGCGCCGAGATCACCCTCGAGGCCGATCACGTCGCCGGGCGCGAGCAGCGCCGCCAGCGCGCGGCCCGCGCGATCGGTCGCGCGCGCGTCCGCGAGGTGAACGACCGCCACGCGTCAGGCCTGCTTCAGGCGATCGTCCCACTCGTCGGCGACGGTCGCGATCGTGTGGACGAGATCTTCGAACTCTTCGTAGTCGAGCAGATCGAGCGAGCGCAGGACGCGCAGGTAGATGTCGCCGCTCTTGTCGTGGATCGCGAACGCCGCGTCGCCGGTCTGCAGGAACGACGCCTCGAGCAGCCGCCGGTAGAGCTCGAGCGACGGCGGCGGCGCCTCCGCGACCCGCGCGAGCAAGAGCAGCAGGCCGCGATCGGCGAGCACGCGGATCGTCACGACCGCGGAGCCGCGCTGCACCTGCGAGGTGCCGTCGGCGGAGAGCGGAGGCAGGCTCAGGTTGCGCTCCTTCGCGAACCGCTCGAGGTAGCCGCCGACCGTGGCGAGGGCGTCGTCGCTCATGAGGTGAACGTCGCCGTTCGGCGAGCCGCGCGCAAGCGCCACGTGGTATCTACCAGACCCCATGCGCGCGCTCCTCGCCACGGCGGTCGTGATCGCCGCATGCGGCGGCTCCGACGGACCACCGCGCACGCGGCCGCTGCCGTCGATCGACAAGCAGCCCGCGGTCCGCGGCGCGCCGCGCTCGCCGCGCCTCGCGAACTACCGCCTGCACGCGAAGCTCGACACCGCGAACCACAAGATCGTCGCGACCGAGACGCTGACGTGGACGAACCCGACCGGCGCCTCGCGCGTCGAGGGCTACCTGCCCTTCCACCTGTACATGAACGCGTTCAAGAACGAGTCGAGCGTGTTCATGCAGGAGTCGGGCGGCGAGATGCGCGGCGTGCGCGCGAGCGGCACCGGCTGGGGCTGGATCGATCTGACGTCGGTGAAGATCGGCGACGCCGAGCTCGTCCACAAGCTGACCTTCCCGGGCCCCGGCACCGATCAGACGGTCGTGAACGTGCCGCTCGATCAACCGATCGAGCCCGGCCAGACGATCACGGTCGACCTCGCGTTCGACGAGCAGCTGCCCGAGGTCTTCGCGCGCACCGGCTACAAGGGCACGTTCCACATGATCGGGCAGTGGTTCCCGAAGATCGGCGTGCGCACGGGCGAGCCGGGCGCCGAGACCTGGGCCTGCGATCCGTTCCACGCGTGGAGCGAGTTCTTCGCCGACTTCGGCGTCTACGACGTCGAGCTGGTCGTGCCGGACTCGTTCGTCGTCGCGGCGACCGGCGTGCTGGTCGGCGCCAAGGACAACGGCGATCACACGCGCACGCTCGGCTACCACGCCGAGGACGTGCACGACTTCGCGTGGATGGCCGATCCGGAGATGGAAGTGATGACCGGCACCGCGAAGGTCGAGGGCGGTGACGTCGAGGTGCGCGTCTACTACCGGCCCGAGCAGGAGGCGTTCGCGCGCCGTCATCTCTACGCGGGCATCGCCGCGATCGAGCAGTTCAGCGCGATGTACCTGCCCTACCCGTGGCCGATCATGTCGATCATCGATCCGCCGCCCGACGCGGCCGGCGGCGCCGGCGGCATGGAGTACCCGACGCTCGTCACCACCGCCGCCGATCATGCGATCGCGCGGCCCGGCATCCACGTCCCCGAGTACGTGACGATCCACGAGGTCGGCCACAACTGGTTCCAGGGCATGCTCGCGTCGAACGAGGGCCGCGAGGCGTGGCTCGACGAGGGCGTGAACGAATACGCCGACGCGATCGTGCTGGCGAAGCTCTACGGCGAGCGCGGATCGCTGATCGACTGGATGGGCTGGACCGCCGAGGACACGCACGCGCTGCGCGCCGCGGCCGCGCCGATGGGCGAGGTGCCGTCGCCGATCGGCACCGTCTCGTGGGGCTTCGTCGACGCCGACGCCTACGGCGAAGCGACGTACTTGAAGACGCAGGCCGCGCTCCGCACGCTCGAGATGATCGTCGGACGCGATCCGTTCCGCGCGGCGATGCGCCAGTACGTCCACGACTTCGCGTTCAAGCACCCGACCGGCCGCGACTTCTTCGCGAGCCTACAGGCGTCGCTCGGCGGGCAGGATCTGTCGTGGTTCGTGCAGCCGGCGTTCTACGGCATCGGCGGCAGCCAGCTCAGCGTGCGCAGCGCGGAGTGCACGCCGAAGCACGATCCGCGCGGCGTGATCGGCGACGGCAAGCAGCGCAAGATCATCACGCCCGAGCTCGCGCCCGACGGCGAGGCGTGGGCGTGCAGCGTGATCATCAGCGACACCGGCACGGTGCCGGTCCCCGTCGACATCGAGCTCCGCTTCGCCGACGGCACGTCGCAGACCGAGCGCTGGGATCATCGCGACAACGGCCACTGGTTCCCGATCCGCTTCGAGCGCAGCTCGCCGCTCACCGAGGTCGAGATCGATCCCAAGGACGAGGTCCTGATCGACGACGATCCGGTCGACAACCACCTGCGGCTCGAGCCGGATCCGTCGGCGTCGACGCGCGCCGGCGCCCGCGCGGCGTTCTGGACCGAGACCGCGATGCAGGTGTTCGGGCTATGAGCGCGGCGCGCCGCGAGCGCATCGGCGTCGGCGCGATGATCCGCGCCGGCGGCCGCACCGCGTCGCACTACACCGGCACCGTGCTCGGCGTGTTCGTCGTGCAGGCGCTGCTCGCCGGCGCCGCCGGCTTCGGCATCGCGCAGGTGCTCGGCTCCGAGTTCGCGAAGCGGCCGCGCTTCGACGAGGCGGTCTCGGGAGATCTCACCGCGCTCGTCGAGTGCATCAAGCACGCGCCGGCCGCGTTCAAGGCGAGCTTCTGGATCGGCGTCGCCGCGGTGCTGCTCTGGGTCGTCGCGAGCTGGTTCCTGGTCGGCGGCGTCTACGCGGTCGCGCACGAGCGCCCCGAGGGCAAGCGCGAGACCGCGCGCTGCTTCGGCGCGGGCGGCGCGTCGACGTTCTTGGTCTACGTGCGCCTCGCGGTGCTCGCGTCGGTGCTGCACCTGGTGGTGATGGTCGCGCTCGTGCTCGGGCTCGGCGCCGCCGCCGAGCGCATGACGCACGCGCTGACCTTGCCGGGCCTCTTGATCCCGCTCCTGGTCGGGCTCCTGCCCGCGATCGTGATCGGCGTCTACGTGTGGACCGCGATCGACTACGCGCGCGCCGAGCTGACGGTGCGGCGCCCGACCCACGACGAGCTCGGCGCGTTCCGCGCGCTGGTCCGCGCGCTCGTGTTCGTCGCGCGCCGCCCGGTCGCGCTCGGCCACGCCGCGCTCGGCTGGCTCGTGTTCGTCGTCGTGACGCTCGGCTACGTGTGGGCCGCGCAAGGCCACGCGATGCTCGGCACCGGCGGCGCGATCGCGCTGCTCGTGATCCGGCTCGGGCTTTCGCTCGTGCGGTTCGGCGTGAAGTTCACGGTCCTCGCCGGCCAGATCGAGCTGACCGAGACCCGCCCGCCGCCGGCCCGCCGCGTCGTCGAGCAGGAGAGCTGATAAGCTTCGGCCGATGGGCTGGCTCAAGCCGCGGCTGTGGGTGACCTCCGACGCGCGCTGCGCGATCGTGCACGAAGGCGACGGGCTCGTGTGCGTCGCGCCCGACGGCGCGCGGCGCTGGGGCGTCGGCGCGGCCGGCCTCGTCGACGCGGCGCTGGTCGGCGACGAGCTGTGGACGTGCGAGCCCGGCGGCGTGTTCCGCCGGCGCGCGCTCGCCGACGGCCTCGTGCTCGGTGAGATCCGCGATCCGCGCGCCGACGGGCCGGGCCGCTTCGCGAGCTCGGCGTTCGCGCCCAGCGTCGCGATCTGGAACGGCACCGTGCAGCTGCGCGTGATCGGCGGCGACGGGCTCGCGCTCGCGGACGTGGCCGCGACCGCCGACTTCGCGATGCCGGTCGCCGAGGACACCGTCGTCTACGTGCGGCGCGGCGTCGTCGAGCTGCGCGCCAGCGCCGGCGGCCCCGCGGCGTGGGTGCGCCGCGTCAGCGAGGACGCGATCGATCTCGCGCAGGCGGGCGTCCTCTACAACGCCTCGCTGATCGCGCTCCTCGCGCGGCGCACCGAGGATCTGTTCCAGCTCGTCACCATCGCCGCGCACGACGGCGCCGTGCTGTCGCAGATCGCGCTGCGCGCGGTCAACGGCGTCGCGTACGCCGCGAACCGCGGCCACGTCGTGCTGCACGTGCGCAAGGATCAGGTGATGGAGATCGATCTGCGCGAGGGCGAGCCCGTGCGCGATCTCGTGATCCCCGGCGGGTTCGACGCGATCGCCGTCGACGGCGCGCTCGGGCGCATCGCGATCGCGCGCGGCGGCCAGGTCTGGTGGCGCTCGTTGCTCGAGCTCGAGAGCGGGGCCGCCGTCGCGACGCGCGCGCCGGCGTCGCCCGACGCGCGATCGCCTTCGCACGAGGCGCAGCCCGACGAGGCGCCCGCGCGCGCGGCGCCGCCGTCGCCCGACGAGCTCCCCGCCGGCCCGTTCTTCGCGCTCGCGGTCGCGCCGCAGCTGGTCCCGACCACGCCCGAGGAGTCGCGCGCGATCCTCGACGCGCACGTGAAGGTGATCGGCGCCCGCGCGCTGCGCGCGATCGCGCTCGGCTGGGACTCGGGTCGGCTGTCGCTGCCGACGCCGGATCAACCGCCGTTCGCCGCCGAGCTGCAAGGCCTGCTCGGCCTGGGTCACGGCCGCGCCGCCGCGCAGGTCGCCGCCTCCGAGCAGCACCTGGTCGAGACCGAGACGCACCTGCGCAACCTGGTCGCCTCGGTCGGCGCGCGCCGCTGGCCGCTCGCGATCGCGCGCCGCGAGTTCGGGCTCACGCCGCTCGCCGCCGAGATCCTCATGATCTGCGCCGCGCCGATCCTGCAAGGCGAGCTCGCGCGCGTCTACGCGATCCTCGCCAACGACACCGGGCGTCCGATGTGCGACGAGCTGTTGATCGGGCAGATCCTCGGCGCCGCGGCGACGCGCGAGCAGATCGCCTCCGAGCTCGACCGCGACCGCCCGCTGCGCAGGCACGGCCTCCTGCTCGAGCCCGGCCCCGGCGAGCGCCCGTTCCAGGCGCTGCGCGTCGAACCGCTGTTCGTGCGCATGGTCCGCGGCCTGCCGCTCGATCAAGATCTCGAAGGCCTCGAGGTCGTCGGCGCGACCCGCGCGCTCACGCAGCTGCGCTTCCCGCCGTCGGTGCTCGCCGCCGCGCGCCAGCCGCTCGAGGCGCCGCACGATCCACAGCACCCGCTGCGCCTGGTCGTGCGCGGCCGCGTCGGCGCCGGCAGGCGCTCGCTGGTCGCCGCGCTCGCCGCGACCACCGGCCGCCGCCTCGCGCTGATCGACGCGTCGCTCTTCAGCGGGCCGAACCGCCTCGACATCCTGCGCATCGCGCTGCGGCGCGCCGCGATCCGCGGGCTGGTCCCGCTGGTCGACGGCCTCGACGAGTTCACCGAGGAGGATCGCGCGAGCCTGCGCGGCCTGCGCGACGTCTTCGCGTCGCACGCGGGCCCGATCGCGCTCCGCCTCGGATGGGACACCGCGCCGCCGCTCGCGCCGGGCTACGTGCAGATCGATCTTCCGACCGCGAGCGAGGGCGATCGCCTGGCGACGCTCACCGAGGCGCTCGCGCGTCACGGCCTCGAGGCGCGCGGCGGCGCCGAGCTCAGCGCGCGCTATCGCGTCGGCCCCGGCGTGCTCGAGCGCGTCACCGCGGCGGTCGCGCGCACGCGCAAGGCCTCGCCGACGCCGGTGATCGGCGACGCGACCGGCGAGCTCGGCGACGCGCTCCGCCAGCACATCACGAACCGCCTCGGCTCGACCGCGACCCGCGTCAAGCGGCTCGCCGGCTGGCCCGACATCGTCCTCCCCGACGACGTGCTCGATTCGCTGCGCGAGTTCGTCGCGCGCGTGCGCCACCGCCGCACGGTCTACGAGCGCTGGGGCTACGACAAGAAGCTGACGTCGGCGCGCGGCGTCACCGCGCTGTTCAGCGGCAGCCCCGGCACCGGCAAGACCCTGGTCGCGAGCGCGATCGCGAAGGACCTCGGCCTCGATCTCTATCGCGTCGACCTCGCGCGCGTGGTGTCGAAGTGGATCGGCGAGACCGAGCGCAACCTCGCGTCGGTCTTCGACGCCGCCGAGGACGGCCAGGCGGTCGTGCTCTTCGACGAGGCCGACTCGCTCTTCACCAAGCGCACCGAGGTGAAGTCGTCGGTCGATCGCTACGCGAACCTCGAGGTCAACTACCTCCTGCAGCGCCTCGACACCTTCGAGGGCATCGCGATCCTCACGACCAACTTCGGCAGCGGCATCGACAACGCGTTCAAGCGCCGCCTGTCGTTCCGCCTCACCTTCCCGTTCCCCGACGAGGAGATGCGCGAGCGGCTGTGGCGGATCCACGTCCCGCCCGAGGTGCCGCGCCAGGGCGCGCTCGACTTCGAGGAGCTCGCGGAGAAGTACCGCCTGTCGGGCGGCTACATCCGCAACGCCGCCGTGCGCGCCGCGTTCCTCGCCGCGTCGGAAGGCGCCGCGCTCACGCAGTCGCACCTCGAGCGCGCGGTCGCGCTCGAGTACCGCGAGATCGGCAAGTTGGCAGAGAGCGGCACGCTCGAATGACCGGAGTCACGGCGCGTCGAAGCGCACGACAGCGGTCGTCGAGGATTCGTCGTCGGCGCGCCTGAACGTCGCGAACACGCGTGCGGCCCGACCTTTGCTCTCTCGCGGGACGATGCGCTTCGTCGTCCTCGTCACGCTCACCGGTTGCACCGTCGCCGCGAACCGCGTCGCGCTGGTCCCGCACGCGACCCCGCTCACGACCACCGGCCAACCGCTCGGCGCGAGCGCCGCGTTCACCGCGGGCGCGACCAACGCGTTCGACGTCGCGAAGCCGCAGCTCGGCAATCCCGAGGTCGGGCTCGAGATCCCGAGCGCGCAGGCGCACGGCGACCTCGCGTTCCGCCTCACGCGCAACTTCAGCATGTCGCTCAGCTACGATCGCGGCCTCCATCAAGGCGCGACGCCGCTCAAGTGGACGCAGCCGCCGGTCGACGGCGGCGACGCCGAAGGATACGGCGTCGGCTTCGCGTATTCGATCGAGACCGACGAGCCGGGGCTGCGCGTCGGAATCGGCACGCAGCTCACCGCCTGGAACGTGCCGTACACCGAGTACCGCGCGTGCATCTCGGGCTGCGACTTCGACGGCATCCCCGTCGAGTACTCGGACGTCGTCACGGGCACCGACGACGTCGGCGGCCTCGCGATCGCGATCGTGCCGAGCTACCACACCGGCAAGTGGACCTACTTCGGCGGCCTCACCGGCGCGAACCACCCGACGCTCATCGAGAAGGGCATCGAGAGCTCGCTCGACGTCGGCGGCAAGGTGCAGGGCGGTCCGTTCAACCTGATCGCGCACGCCGGCGTCGCGGTCGAGCTCGTCGACGGCGTCAGCGCGAGCGCGTACGTCGCGCAGGATCTCGTGCGCGATCCGGTCGCGTATCGCCCGAGCGTCGGCGTCTTGCTGTCGGTGCCGCTCGGCCGCGATCCGGCGCCGGATCCCGACGGCCTCTAGCGCCCGCGATGCGCGGCGACGTACGCGTCGACGAACGCGTCGGTGCCCTGCGCGCGCACGGCGAAGACCGCCCAGTCCTCGACCTTGCCCGCCTTGGCGTGCGCCAGCACCAGCGTGTGCGTCTTCGCGAGCGCGACGAGCTTCTTGCGCTGCGCGGCGAGCGCGCTCGGGATCGCCGGCGGCTCGATCGCGTCCCAGCTCGCCGCGGCGTCGAGGAGCGGCGCGGTCCCCATCGCCAGGCACGCGAGCACCGGCGCGACCTTCGCGGCGTCGCTGACCGTGCCGCGCGCGCCGATCTTCGCGCACGCCTTCTTGGCGGCGGCGTCGGCGTAGATCGCGCCGTCGTACCAGAACGGCGTGCCGGTCATCGCGACGGCGTCGTCCATCGCGCCCTTCGCCGCGGCGTTGGTCCACGCGGCCGCCGCCATCGCCGCGCCGGCGTCGTTCGGCTTGTCGGCGCGCGCGCGCGCGGCGGACGCCAGCACGATCGCGAGCGCGAGCGCGAGCTTCATGCGCGCGCCGGCGGCTGCAGGCCCGGCCCGAACGTCGCGAGGTACGCGCGCACCTCGCGCTCCTCGGCGATCACGCCGAGGTGCACCGCGATCGTGCGCTCGCCTTCGCCGTCGCTGACGATCACGACGCGGCGATCGTCCGCCCACGCCGCGCGCCATGGCTTGCCCAAGAGCGAGCCCTCGCGCTGGATCGGCAAGAGCGCGAGCGGGCGCTCCGCCTGATCCTTGGTCGGCGGCTTGTAGGTCGCCTCGAGCGAGACGATCTTCCCGCTCTCGAACACCGCCGCGACGATCAACGCCGGCAGCGGCGGCGCGTAGGTGTAGCGGCCGTCTTCGGGTCGGATCGTGTGCTCCCACCCGTGTGACTCGCAGACGGCGATCGCCTCGGACGTGCTCATGAGGAGCGCGAGCCCCTCGATCTCGATCGTTTCACTTGCGCTCACGTTCAGCTCCGCGGTGCCGACTCGCCGATCTTCTCGCGCCCGCCCGAGTCGCGGAAGACCTGCGCGGTCACGTTGTGCCCGATGTCGGCCGAATCCGCGGTCGCCCAGCCGCCGTTCACCGTCACCCGGTGCATCTCGTGCACCGGGTTCTGATAGCCGCCCATGAACGCCGCCGCGTCAGACGCCTGGAACGAGTTCACGAACCGCACGTAGACCTCGGTCGAGTCCTCCGGCGAGATCTGGAAGCGGAGCAACCGTCCGTTCCAGACGAAGTTGCTGCACGACTGCGCGCCGACGACCGGCTGCGCGGGACGATCCGCGCGACCGGTGTCGTGGCCGATGCGCGCCGACTCGCCGATCTGATGACCGTTGCGCAGCACCTTCACGTACGGCGTGTCGCCGGGCGGGTTCGGGAAGAACGTGACCTCGTCGGACAGCATCGCGCCCTGCTGGAAGTGCGCCGCGACGCCCGACATGCTGAGCAGCGAATCCGACGCGACCCAGTTGTGCTCGAAGGTCTCGACGTTGAGCAGCGCGTCCTGCTGCTGCGGCGCCGGCGTGTCCGCCTCGAGGCGGAACTTCACCGCGTGCCCTTCCCAGTGGAAGCGGTTGTTGTGGATGCGCATCGGCGGCGACCACACGCGCTCGGCCGGCGTGCGATCGTGCGTGGGCGACGCGTTCGGATCGACGTTCGGGTTCGTCGTCGCGTCGGTGCCGGTCGCGCGCGGCATGTGGCCGTGCGGCGCCGGATTGCTCAGGCCCTCGAGCATCACGTTCGAGCGGCCGATGCGGCACTGTCCGCCCGCATCGCCGGTGACGACGATGTAGCGATCGCTCTGATCGTACCAAACGCGCGACGAGACCGCGCCGCCCTGGCGCGGCACCGTGATGGTCTGCTGGATCGTGCGCGGCGCGCTCGGATCGGCGCCGGCCGCCGGCGGCGTCACCGAGACGAACACGGGGAAGCTCGCGTACTCGCTGTCGGTGTTCACGGCGCCGCGGCCGCGCTCCTGCGAATCGACGAGCCCGTAGCCGGGCATGCCGCTCTGCTCGGTGTCGTAGCCGTTGTCGCGGTTGAAGCACTTGATCTGGATCGGGTACACGCTCGGCGCGCAGCCGGTCACGTTGAGATCGAAGGTCACCTGATCGCCGCCGGTCCAGCGGAAGTTGTTGGCGGCGCGCGGCAGCGTGTGGCCGGCGTCGTCGCGCGGCGCGTACAGCTCGAGCGCCTGCTGCGGGATGTCGGCGGCGCTCGCCGCCGCGTACGCCATCGACACCATGTCGCCGAGGCGCCGGATGAGGAACGCCTTCAGCATCGAGATGTTCAGGCCGGTGTTGTGATCGCCCTCGTGCGACGTCGGGCCCGCGGGCCGCGGCATGAAGAGGATCTGCATGATCTCGTGGCAGATGCGCGTCATCATGTCGGTCTGCGGCTGGTGACCGCCGTCGACGTTCAGCGGGATCACCTGGCCGCGCACCATCGCCTGCAGGCGCGCGATGCGCCCGTCGTCGAGCTCCGCGTTGGCCCACTGGCCCTGGAAGTAGTCCGCGATCCACGACGGATCCATCCACGCGCGCTGCGGCAGATACGCCTTGATCGCGTTCGGGTTGAAGTTGTTCTGCGACACCTGCTGCTGCGACGCCTGCACGCACGCGTTCGCGATCGACATCGTCTGCGCCTGCAGGTGATCGTCGCCCTGGCAGCGCCAGCGATTGCCCATGCCGTTCTCGACGGTGAAGCCGATCGCGTTGAGCGCGTCGTGGACCTGGAGGGCGGCGAGGTTGCCGACGCCGAGCTGATACGAGTTGCCGTCGGCGCGCGCGCTGTTCGGGTCGAGCGAGTTCGGACCCTGGCCGCGGGCGCGATCGAAGCTGCCGCCGTGCTCGGGCTCGAGCGGACCGTTGCCCTGTCGACGCCACGGGCTCTCCATGAGCACGTCGGTGATCATGCCGGCGACCATGCTCGCCGGCAGGTTGCGCATGATGCGGCCCTCGCCGCTCGTCACCGTGTGGTTCTCGATCGCCTCGTTCACGCCGGCTTCCCACTGGTGCATGACGTTGGGATCGCCGAAGCACGCGCCGACCGCCGACTTCAGCTCCTCCTTCAGGACGTCGTTGTCGCTCATGCGGCTCGCGCCCGCGACGTGGCCCGGCGCGCGCGCCGTGTCGACCATCATCTTCGTCGCGTACGTCATCAGCTCCGCCTTGTCGACGAAGTGACCGGTCGAGAAGCGATCGGTGAGGAAGTGGCAGCCGAAGTTGTCCGACGCGAGCGCCATCGCGCGCCCTTGATCGTCGCGCGCGGAGGCGTGCGCGCTGCACGCGCGCTGGTGCTGATCCTGCCAGTGCGCGAAGTTGTCGGGCGTGAAGTGCGAGAGGTTGTTGGTCGCGAGATCGAGGTAGTCACCGCCGAGATGACCGGGATCCTGCGCCGGACCTTCGTGCTTGTTCGGCCGCCACGGATGCGGATCGCCCGGCCGCGGCAGCGAATCGTTGGTGCCGCGGAAGCGGCGGCGACCGATCGTCGCGCGCAGGATGCCGACGCCGGTCTCGGGCTGCGTGTTGATGTCGAAGTGGATGTTGAACGCCGACCACACCGACGAGAACTGGTTGAAGATCTGCTGGCGGCACATCGCGACCGAGACGCCGGTGGTGCCGACCATCGCGTTCGGATCCGACCAGACCGGGTTCGCGCCGTCGAGGTGCGGCAGCGTCTGGAGGTGGGTGGCGCTCGGGCCCGTCGGCGAGTGCGCGGCGGCGCCGGCGACCGCGGGCGGCGCGCCGGCCGTGTTGCCGCCCGAGCCCTCCGCGACCTGTCCGGCCACGAGGCTCGCCTGCGCGTCGTGCGAGGTGCCGTGGCCCTGCGCGGCGAGGCGGCGCGCGACGAACCACACCGCCTCGAGCCGGCAGATGCCGGCGAGCGCCTCGAGCTCTTGGCGCGGCGCTTCACCGAGCTGTTGCATGTCGGCGTAGAAGTCGCCGAACGCGACGAGCTCACCGCTGAACAAGGTCGCGCCGTTCGGGAACGTCAGGTTGCCGTTGCCGACGGGATAGTTGGGGCCCGAGCCGAGCATCGCGTGCTCGCCGGACTCGTAGCGCTGCACCGCCTTGCGCTGGATCGATCCGCTCATGCCGGCCTTGAAGCCGCCGTAGCGCGCCGCGAGATCGGTGGTGCCGCCCGACGCGACCTGCGACGCCGCGTGATCGGCCTCGCGCTCGAACGAGTCACCGGCCTTGCCGACGCCCGACGACGGACCGGCGCCCGCTTGCTGCTGCACGACGTGCGCGAGCTCGTGCGCGACCAACGACGGCGTCGGCGACTGCGCCATCGCGATGCTGTTGCCCATCGTGTACGCGTCGGCGCCGATCGCCTTCGACGCGGACTGCGCGCCCGCGCCGCTGTGGAAGCTGACGCTGTCGAACGACGTGCCGAAGCCGCGCTCCATCTCGGCCTTGAACGGGACTGGACCACCGCCGCTCGCCACGCCTTGCTCGGCGATCGGCTGCACGACGGCGGGGTTGCTCGGCGCGGCGCCGCCCGCCGATCGCTGGACGATCAACGGGGCCTTGCCCGGGGTCGGGGCCGCGGGCGCAGACGTCTCGATCTGTTCCGGTTTCCGTCCTTCCCGTTCCACGTCGCGCATACCCTCTCCTACGGGATCCGGCGACCCCTGCTTCCCGATCACGACATCGTAACCCGGCAACCTTCGATCGCGCGGCGCGTCATCGCGCTTGGTCGGATTCCGCGAGCAAAACTCCGGGGTTCATCACGCCGTCGGGATCGAGCGTGCGCTTGACCGCGCGCAGCGCGTCGGCGAACAGCGGCGGGCGCTCGCGCTCGTACCACGGGCGATGCACGCGACCGACCGCGTGGTGGTGCGTGATCGTCGCGCCGCACGCGATCAGCGCGTCGGACGCCGCGGTCTTGATCGCGCGCCACTGCTCGAGCTCGCCGCCGATCCTCGCGCGGCCGAGGAACGTGTAGTACGGCGCGGGCCCGTCGGGATAGACGTGCGTGAAGCGGCACGCGACCACGCCGCCGCCGCAGACCTCTTTCAGCGCCGCGGTGACATCGCGGGTCACGCGCGCGTGGAGCTCGGGGAACGCGGACCACGTGCACGCGGTCTCGAACGTGTCCGCGAGCACCCCGATCGAGACCAGCGCGGATTGCAGGTACGGCGCGTCGAAGAACGCCTGGCGCCAGGTGCCCGCCTCGCCGCGATGGGTGGCGCGATCGTTCGCTTGCTCGTCGGTTTCGGCGGGACCGCTCGCGAGCTCGCCGCGATGCTCCTTCGCGAGCTCGACCGCGCGCGCGATCCACGCGCCGAGCGGATGATCCGCGCTCTCGAAGCCGAGGAGGAGCACGTGGTGCCCGCTCATCGACACGCGATGGAGGAGCGCCTCCGTCAGGTCGAGCAAGCGGCAGTTGGTCGGGTGGAGGCCCGACTGCGCGATCGCGCGCGCCGCGGCGACCGCGTCGTCCCACGCGCGGAACTTGACCGTCGCGCTCGCCCGCCAGCGCGGCTTCGGCTGCACGCGCATCCACGCCTCGGTGATCACGCCGAGCGCGCCCTCGCTGCCGAGCCACAGGCGCTCGGGCTGCGGCCCGGCGCCCGACGCCGGCAAGCGCCGCGTCTCGACCTTCCCGCGCGGCGTGACGATCGTCATCGCCTCGCACAGATCATCGATGTGCGTGTACACGGTCGCGAAGTGACCGCCCGCGCGCGTCGCCAGCCAGCCGCCGAGCGTCGAGTGCTCGTACGACTGCGGGAAGTGGCGCAACGTCACGCCGGAGTCCGCGAGCGCGTCGTCGATCGCGGGGCCCTTCATGCCGGCGCCGATGCGCGCGGCGCGCGAGGTCGCGTCGAGCTCGCGCACGCCGCTCAGCTCGCCCAGATCCAAGGTGACGCGGCCGGCCCGCGCGTGCGCGTGCTCGACGCCGCCGACGACGCTGGTGCCGCCGCCGTACGGGATGCACGCGGTCTGGCTCGACGCGCACCAGTCGAGCACGCTCGCGACCTCGCCGTCGTCGCGCGGCCGCGCGATCCAGTCGGGCGCCGCCGCGAAGTCGCGCGCGAAGCCGCGGATCAGATCGGGATAGCCCTTGCCGTAGGTGTGCGCGGCGCGATCGCGCGGCGCTTCGCTCGCGATCGCCGCCAGCGACGACGGCGGGCGCGTGCGCGGCGCGGGGAGCTCCAGCGCGTCGTCATCGCGCGGAAGCGCGCGCTGCTCGAACCCGCCGCCGCCGAGCAGCATCGACGCGAGCTGCGCGAGCTGCGCGCGGCGCGCGCCATCCGGGAAGCGATCGTTCCAACCCCAGGCCCACAGGCTGCGTTCGCGCGTCACAGGTGCCTCCCGACGAAGTCGATCCACGCGGCGTACCACGCGCGGATGTTGCGCGGCTTCAAGATCCAGTGGTTCTCGTCGGGGAAGACGACCAGCTCGGCGTCGACGCCGTGGTGGCGCAGCGCCTCGAACAAGAGCAGGCCGTCGCTGATCGGGACGCGATAGTCCTTCTCGCCGTGCAGCACCAGCACCGGCGTCTTCCACTTCGCGACGTGCGCGTGCGGCGAGAAGCGATCGAACGCGATCGGATCGGTGTACGGCGTGAGCCCCATCTCGAGCGCAAACCACGCGGGGTAGTCGGTCGCGCCGTGGAACGCGACCAGGTGATAGATGCTCGCGTGCGTGACGATCGCGGCGAACCGATCGGTCTGCGTGCCGATCCAGTTCGCCATGTAGCCGCCGAACGATCCGCCCATCGCGGCGAGGCGCGCGCCGTCGACGTGCGGATCGCGCGCGAGCGCGTCGGTGACCGCCATCAGATCGCGATAGCAGGCGTCGCCCCACGCGTTGCCCTGCACGCCGTCCATGAACGCCTGGCCGCGGCCCGTCGAGCCGCGCGGGTTGGGCAGCGCGACCGCGTAGCCGTGCGCGGCGGCGACCAGCGGATTCCAGCGCCAGTGCCAACCGTCGTGGTGCTGGCCGATCGGGCCGCCGTGGATCCAGAGCAGCGCGGGGCTCTTCTGCGCGTGCGCGGGACGCACGAAGAACCAGCCGATCGGCGTGCCGCCGTCGCCGGGCGTGTCGCGATACGAGACCTCGGCGATCGCGCGGCCGTCCGCTTCCGTGAAGCCGGAGAGGTTCGCGAGCAGGCGATCGCCGACGAACGGCTCGGGCGGATGCGTGATGCGATGGCGCACGCCGGCGATGCGCCCGTCGGGCAGCTCGCGCAGGTGACCGTGGCAGCCTTCGGTGGTGAGCCGCGTGACGTCGCCGCGCGCGGCGTCGACGCGATAGACCGGCACGCGCCCGTCGTCGTCGGCGGTGACGATCAGGCTCGCGCCGTCGCGGCTCCACGCGTAGAGGTGCGGGACCGCGTCCCAGTCGTTCACCGGCGCGACGCGGCGCGCGTCGAGCTCGCCGATCCACAGGCGCGTGAGATCGGCCTTGCCGGTGCGCCGCACCGCGCGCGTCATCGCGACCCGCGATCCGTCGGGAGACAGGCGCAGCTCGCCGATCAGGTGATTCGCGTCGGCGGCGAGCTCGATCGTCTGCCCGCGATCGAGATCGAAGACGCGCACGCGCGAGTCGAAGTTGCGATCGGCGGCGGGCGTCGCCCACGCGACGGCGACGCGCGTGCCGTCGGCGGAGACGTCGAGCGCGGGATCCTGCGGCTGGTTGCGCAGCTCGTGGCGCGCGTCGGGCGTGAGGTCGACGCGCGCGCCGTGGCGATACGCGATCGCGTGCAGGCCGGTGTCCGGAATCCATCGATCCCAGTGGCGCACCGGCATGTCGCGATAGTGGAGCGCGCTCGGCCCGCGCTCCTCGCGCTCCTTCGCGCGCGCGCGCTGCTCGGCGTGCGGCACGCCGGCGATGACCTCGGCGAGCACGACCAGGGTGTCACCGCCGAGCTCGAACTGCGCGACGCCGAGCGGCTCGTCGGTGATCGCGATCGGCTCGCCGCCGGCGACGGGCAAGAGCCACACCTGGGTCCGCTTCTCCGCCCTGTCTGACAGGAAGTAGAGGCCCTCGGCGCCGAACCGCGGTGCGCTGTCCTTCGACGCGCCGTGCGTGAGCGCGTGCGGCGCGCCGCCACCGTCACCGAGCGGCACGCGCCACAGATCCGAGACGTAGGCATCGTCATCGCCCAGCCGCGTGACCGCGACCGCGAGCCACGTGCCGTCGGGGCTGACGTCGATCGCGCCGACGCGGCGCAAGCGAGTCAACGCGTCCACATCGAATGTCGGCATGCCGGCGGCAGTATATGATGCGCGCCATGGCCGACGCCCTTCCCACGCTCCAAGACCTGCTCACCGGCAGCGGCCTCGAAGACCGCGCCGAGCAGATCGACGCCCACATGGTCCGTTTGCAGTGGGGCTCCGCGTTCGTGATCGTCGGGACCTCCGGATCCGCGATCGTCGCGATCGCGCCGCTGTTCCGGAATCTCCCGCCCGGCAAGGAGGAGGCCTTCTACCGGAAGCTCCTCGAGCACAACGCGTACATGGGCGGCATGGCGTCGTTCGCGCTGCAGCCCGACGGCTGGGTCGTGCTCCACGCGGGCCGTCCGATCAAGGGCATCGATCCGCAGGAGTTCGCGACGCTGGTCTCCGGCGTCGGCCGCTTCGCCGATCAATTCGACGACAAGCTGATCGCCGAGTTCTTCGCGGGCGACGCGGAGGCCGCCGGCGCGACGATCGCCGAAGAGCCCGCCGCGCCGGCCGATCGATGAAGTGTCCCGTCTGCGAGCGGCCGAACACCGACTACGCGCCGTACTGCGTGTCGTGCGGCGCCGACCTGAAGGATCCGGACGTGCTCGCGCTCGCGGGCGCGGGCCCGACGGTCACCGCCCCGGGCGCGGAGGCGTCGCTCGCGTCGGATCGCTTCCTCGGCGTGAGCGCCGCGGGCCTCGCCGACGGGAGACATCTCTCGAAGCTCGCGTGGATCGGCGGCGCGCTGCTGGTCATCGCGTTCCTGGTGCCGATCGATCCGGATTTCGGCGGGCTGCGCATGTCGTGGTCGTTGCTCGGCGAGGGACGCACGCTCGCGCTGATCCTCCCGCTGTTGGTGGGTGCGGCGGCGATCGAGCTCGCGGTGCTCGGCAACAAGATCCCGCAGGTCGCGCGCGCCGCGTTCCTCGTCGCCGCGGGCGCGGCCGTGTTCGCGCTCGCGATCGATCCGCTCGCGCCGGGCGCGGGCGCCGCGCCGTCGTCCCCGTGGCTGTGCTGGGCCGGCGCGCTGGTCGCGGGCGTCGGCGTCGCCGTGCGCGTCCTGCGCCCGCTCGATCGCAACGCGCGCTGGGTGATCGCGGGCGGCTTCGCGCTCGCGCTGATCGGCCTGTTCATCCCGTTCGAGGACTCGTCGACGCACCTGCCGATCGAGTACGCGCTCTACATCGCCGACGAGAAGCTCGCGCACAAGTCGCTGTGGGACGCGAACCTCGTCGGCCTCGGCCACGACTTCTCGGTGCGCTTCTTGTCGCTCTGGCACCTCGCGCTGCCGGTCGCGATCGCCGGTGCGTTCGCGCTCGCGTGGCGGCGGCCGCAGGGCCCGTGGGACACCAAGGCGACCGGCCTGCGCCCGCTCGGCGCGGTGATCGTCTTGTACGTCGCGATCTCGTTCGTCTTGTACGCGTTCAACCTCGTCGGCGGCAACCTGCCGGGCGAGTACGTGGTGATGTACGGGCGCGGCGTCGACATGGACGCGTTCCAGCGCGCGATCTTCGCGGGGCGCGCGCACCTCGCGCTCGTCACGCTGGGCGCGAGCGCGTGGATCGTCGGCGGCGGCGCCGCGCTGCTGCTGCGCTACGTGCCCGTTACAGCTGAACCGACGAAAAGCGCGTGAGCTCGCTGAAGGCGTCGAAGCGGTCCTGGATCTGATCGAGCTCCAGGCCGCGCAGGCCGTCGACCGAGAACTTCTCGACCGCGAACGACGCCATCACGCTGCCGGTGATCATCGCGGTGCGGATCGTGTCGGGCTCGAGATCGCCCGCGTACGCGAGGTAGCCCATGAAGCCGCCCGCGAAGCTGTCGCCGGCGCCGGTCGGATCCTTCACCGTCTCGAGCGGCATCGCCGGCGCCGCGAACACGCCGCCGCCGTGGAAGAGCAGCGCGCCCGCGTCGCCGCGCTTGATCACGACCGAGCTCGGACCCATCGTCAGGATCCGCGCGGCCGCCTTGCGGAGGTTGTGCTCCTCGGCGAGCTGGCGCGCCTCTTCGTCGTTCAGGAGCAGCGTGTTGACGCGGCGGAGCAGCTTGGTGAGCTCGGCGCGCTTGCCGCTGATCCAGAAGTTCATCGTGTCGGCGGCGACCAAGAGCGGGCCGTGCGTCTGCTCGACGACGTCGAGCTGCAGCACCGGATCGATGTTGCCGAGGAAGACCAGCGAGGCCTCCTTGTGGAGCGCGGCGAGCTTCGGCGTGAAGGTCGCGAACACGCCGAGGCGCGTGTCGAGCGTCTCGCGGGTCGCGAGATCGCCGGCGTAGCGACCGACCCAGTGGAAGGTCTCGCCGGTGCGGCGCTCGATGCCGCTGGTGTCGACGCCGGCGGCGCCGAGCTCGTCGATGTGCTTCTGCGGGAAGTCGTCGCCGACCACCGCGACCACCGACACGTTCTTCGTGAAGTACGAAGCGGCGCGCGCGATGAACGACGCCGAGCCGCCGAGCAGATCGCGATGGAGGCCGAACGGTCCGTCGATGTCGTCGAGCGCGACGGAGCCGACGACGAGCAGGGAGCGGTGACTCGAGCGAGCGTGCATGCGATCGGCTTGGTACCATCCCCGTCGGTGGCGATCAATTCGAGCGGAGACCCGTCCGATCCGGATGTCGACGCCCTGGTCGCCGCCGGCCGCCACGCCGAGGCGGCCGCGCGCGCGCTCGCGATCGGCAAGCCCTTGCGCGCGGCGGAGCTGTACGAGCGGATCTGGGACTTCCCGTCGGCGGCGCGGGCCGCGCGCGAGGGCGGCGACCTCGGGCGCGCGCTGCGCTTCGCGGCGGAGGCGCGCGATGAAGCCCTGATCGCGGAGGTCGTCGCGGCCTTGTCGTCGTCGGAAGCCGGTTCGCGAACCGCGCTCGACGTGCTCGCGCGCGCGCGGCGTCACGCCGACGCCGCGGTGATCGCGGAGAAGCTCGGCGAGACCGATCGCGCGATCGATCTCTACGCGCGCGCGCACCGGCACCTCGACGCGGGGCGCCTGCACGAAGCGGCGGGGCGCGATCGCGACGCGGGGCGCTTGTACGAGCGCGTGCTCGATCTCGCCGCCGGCGCGGAGAAGGCCGAGGCGCACCTGCGGCTCGGGCGGTTGCTCGCGCGGCGCGCGGATTACGACGAGGCGTCGCGGCACCTGCAGGAGGCCGCGCGCGAGCCGGCGCTGCGCGCGGAGGCGTTGCGCCACCTGGTCGGCGCGCTCGCCGCGCTCGGGCTGCGCGACGCGGCGCGCGACGTGCTCGTCGAGCTGCGCCGCGGCGATTCGTCGACGGCCGAAGATCTCGACGCGTACCTGCGCGCGTGGCGCGACGCCGCGCCCGCGCCGGCGCGATCGGATCGCGATCTGATCGCGGGGCGGTATCGGCTCGGCCGCTTGCTCGGCGCCGGCGGCGCGGGCCGCGTCTTCTACGCCGACGACGAAGCGCTCGGCCGGCCGATCGCGCTCAAGATGCTGCACGCGGGGCGCGGCTCGGTCGCGTACGAACGCTTCGTGCGCGAGGCGCGCATCGCGGGTGCCTTGCGCCACCCCGCGCTCGTCGAGGTCTACGACGTCTCCGTCGAGCAGGGCTTCCTCGCGATGGAGTACCTCGCCGGCGGATCGCTCGCACAGCGCCTGTCGGCGGGCGACATCCTCGGCGGCGCGCAGGCGCGGCGGCTCGCGCTCGAGCTGTGCGCCGGGCTCGAGGCCGCGCATCACCGCGGCGTCGTGCACCGCGACGTCAAGCCGGCCAACGTCTTCTTCGATCAGCGCGGCGCCGCGAAGCTCGGCGACTTCGGCGTCGCGCACCTGATCGATCTCGGGCAGACGCAGACCGGCGGCTTGATCGGCACGCTGGCGTACATGGCGCCCGAGCAGATCACGGGCGCGCCGATCACGATCGCGGCGGATCTCTACGCGCTCGGCGTGACGGTGTTCGAGGCGCTGACCGGCCGCCTGCCCTTCCTCGGTCCGGACTTCGTCGCGCAGCACCTGGGCGAGGCGCCGCCGGCGGCGACGTCGGTCAACGCCGAGCTCGCGGCGGGCTGGGACGACATCTTGCTGCGCCTCTTGCGCAAGAGCCCGGCCGATCGCTACGGATCGATCGGCGAGCTGCGCCACGCGCTCGAGGCGATCGATCTCGGCGAGCGCGCCGGCCCGCGCGCGGTCCTGCCGCGCCGGCGCCGCGACTCCGCGCCGCACTCGATCGCCGCGCTCGCCGCCGATCTCGACACGCCGCACGAGCGCGCGCCGCGCTATCAGTTCGAGACGCCGCTCGGCGGCACGACGGTCTCGACGCTCGTGCGCGCGGTCGACACGATCTTGGATCGCTCGGTCGTGATCGAGCGGTTCGGCGAAGGCGAGCTCGCCGACGCCGCGATGGCGCGCGTGCGCGCGCTCGCGCGCGCGTCGTCGCCGTTCGTGCAGCGCGCGCTGTCGCTCGATCGCGCGACGCGCACGGTCGTGTTCGAGGCGCCCGCCGGCGCGCCCGCCGAGCAGCTGTCGCGCCCGCCCACGCCCGCCGAGGCCGCGCGGCTGACCAAGCGGCTCGCGCGCGCCGCCGCCGCGCTCCACGAGCTCGGCGCCGCGCACGGCGCGATCGCGCCCGCCCACGTCGTCGTCGACGATTCGCAGATCCCGACGATCATGGTCGCCGGCCTCGGCCCGCCCGCGATCTCCTCTCCCGCCGCCGACGCGACCGCGATCGCGGATCTGATGTCGCATCTCGTCGGCGCGTCTTCCCCTGGCTGGCGCGGCTTCGTCTCGCATCTCGTCCCCGACGCATCCCGCGCCGCGCCGATCATCGATACGCCGCTCGTCGACGGCGAAGCCCTGTACACCGCCGCCGACGCGCTCGAGATCGCCGTGCTGTCTCGCTAGCACGTTCGCGTAGACGTTGTCGGGGTCGTGGTCGTAGTCGTCTACATTGACGGCGACGGCGACGGCGACTTGGACCTAGACGTCGACGTCAACGACCAAGTCGCCGTCGCCGTCGCCGTCAACGTCTGGGCTTGCCCCGATTCCGTGGACACCAACCCTGCGCCGAGAGGCCAGAATGAGGTGTCCTGATGAAGAGACGACGCAAGTTTGACCCGAGCTTCAAGCGAGAAGCCGTGAACCTATTCCGCAGCAGCGGGCGCGG